>CAMBTR010000057.1 GCA_945870885.1 Chryseobacterium gleum
TTGTAATCTCAGGAAATCACCCCTCCAATTGCCGCCAGTACCGATGGATGGGCATGACTTCTGATGTGCTCGATAATCGCATTCACGTTTTCATCCGCTGGCCCATTGTTTTCAATCACCAAATCACAGCGATTCTTGTGCGGCAAAATATGATTGTTAAATGCAGGCATCACATGATACTCCCACTGATGTAAACTCCGCTGCAATGGAATCCCCCTCTCTCTGACATCCCTGTCTTTGCGTCGCTGAAAACACAACTCTAAATCGCAATCGATAAAAATCCGGTAATCAAGCAGCGAATCCACCGCAACATAATCCATCACAAACAAACCCTCAACCAATAAAATTGGTGCCGGACTTACAATTTCCGTGCGATCGGGAGCGTCATAGTTTTCAAACTGATACTTCTTGATCAACACAGGTCGATAAGCGATTAAACTCATCAAATCCTCATGAAATCGCTCGGAAAATAACGCCGATGGCAAATCGTAATTGGCCTCACCAAACTCATCTACGTGTTGCATTTCTAGTGGCTTGTAATAATCATCAAAGCCCACAACAGTAACTGCATCGCCCAACCGAGCTCTAAGGGCATCAACAAAAAACGTTTTCCCAGCACCCGACAAACCTGTTAGACCCAAAACAAAGGGCTCAATACTGCTTGTCTTTTCCAAATCCCCCAGCTCCATCAACGCTTTTTTGCTTTGAAATACTTCTCCTTCAACACCTCACCCTTATCGTCGTAAACCTGCTCCACCAATGGCTCGCCGTTATTATCCATGAAAATCCATCGACCTACCATTTCTCCATCAGCATATGACCCGCTGCGCTGTTGATAATGACTCACTTGACCATGAACCCAAGGACCCTGCCTCACCCCATCTTCGAACATCCCTTCCGATTCTACCTGCAATTTCATCTTTTTGATTGCATCATCCCACGCGTCTTTCATTTCCATGAACCGACCATCACGCTGATCTTCTTTAAACGTTTCGATGCGAAGCGTATCGCCAAAAGCATTGTATTCGATAAACGCCCCATTTCGCTTTCCCAATTTCCAATTCGATTCAGCAATCAAATTGCAACTCACCGCATCGTAAACGCGAGAAATACTGTCGTGCTTTCCATTATTATAGTAATCTTCATTGGCCGCGCACCCATTGCGATGAAATAAATAATTCCTTCCATGGGGCAATCCTTTCTTGTATTCTTTAACATATCGTAAAATCGAATCCGGATAATACGAAATCACAGCACCATCGGGCATATCATTGTCAAAATTGGCAATCTGCTCCACCTTTCCATTGTCGAAATACGAAACCGCCGAACCTTGTCGCGCACCCTCTCTATAATGTTTTACATACATCAGCAAACCGTTCATGTAATACCCTTTGACTTCACCATCTAAGCTATCGTTTTTGAAATACCCTTCCACTACCACGACCCCAGTTTTTTCATCGGCATACTTAAAGAATCCATTTTTGTTGCCATCGGACCACGTCTCTTCCGCCACAAAAATCCCTTTCTCCGTTAGTTCCTTATAGGTGCCATGTTTATAACCATTCGAATACCCTTGCTCCGTATTAATCCGATTATCAGGCCACAATACGATGGCAATACCGGTGAATGGCGAAGACCCCTCCATCTGGGAATTGGCTTTCATAGGGGCGTAGGCGACACCATTTCTTACCTCCAAGGCCGATGCCAGCACCTTTCTAACCAAGGGGTAATTTCTTTCCTTTTGAGGCTGAGCCAAAACGGTGGACGGAATCCAACCAAAGACAACCAACGTAAAACAATAGATGAGACAGCGCATGTAATTATTTTTTTCAAAATTAACAGGGAGTATTAGATTTGTGGTCAGCATTTTTCCCACAACATGCAACATTTCGACTGGGTGCAACAAGTTTGCGAATCCAAAGCCATGGTAACGGCCGAATTTCCGTTCAACGAAACTACCATCGTATGGAAGGTTGCGGGTAAAATGTTTTGCCTTGGCGATATTGAATCGTTCCAATCCATTGCTTTAAAATGCGATCCTGAAAAAGCCTTAGAACTGCGGTCTGAGCATCCCCAAATCAAGGGGGCTTTCCACATGAGCAAAACGCATTGGAACGATGTAACTTTGGAAGGATTATCGATGCCCTTTGTTGAATCGCTCATTAACCACAGTTATGAAATTGTGGTACAGAAATTGCCAAAGAAAACCCGAGAAATAATTTTACACCAATGAGAAATACACTCACAACCCTCGCCGCATTGGCGGTTAGCAGCTTCAGTCAGATGGCTTGGGGCAACAGCACAGCAATTAATTACAACATGGATAACGAGAATTTAGAACAAGACGGTCAGCCCCAGTTGGCAGATGGCCTGTACGCACAAATGACCACCAACAAAGGCACCATTTTGCTTCAATTGAATTACAAAGAAACCCCACTTACGGTTTGCAACTTTGTTGGATTGGCCGAAGGCACAATTTCTAACACCGCAAAACCCGCCGGTACCCCTTACTACGATGGCTTGAAATTCCACCGCGTAATTGCCAATTTCATGATTCAAGGTGGCGATCCACTAGGAAATGGAAGTGGCGGCCCAGGTTATCAGTTCGCAGACGAATTTGTGGCAAGCCTTCGCCATTCTGGCCCCGGAATTTTGTCGATGGCTAACGCCGGAGCCGGCACCAACGGTTCACAGTTTTTCATCACCCATACAGCTACGGGATGGCTCGACGATAAGCACACCGTTTTTGGTCATGTTGTGAGCGGAATGGATGTCGTGAATTCTATTGCCCAAGACGACAAAATAGAAAAACTCACCATCATCCGTAAAGGAAAAGATGCGAAAGCATTTAAATCAGATGATGCAACTTTTAAAAAAATGCAAGCAGACGATATAGCGAAAGCCGAAGCAGCCATCAAATCTCTTTCCGAAGGATTTGAAACATGGGTAAAAACAACCTACCCTACTGCAAAACAAACTGCCTCAGGATTGTGGTATGTTATTGAACAAGCGGGAACTGGCGCTCAAGCCGTTTCTGGAAAAAATGTAAGTGTTCACTACAGCGGCAAGTTGGACAATGGCACTGAATTCGACAATTCTTACAAGCGCGGACAACCCATTGATTTCAAATTGGGTGTAGGTCAAGTAATTCCGGGTTGGGACGAAGGCATTGCCTTGATGAGCGTAGGCGCAAAATACAAGTTGATCATCCCATCTAAATTGGGCTACGGAAAACAAGGTGCGGGCGGAGTAATTCCTCCAAATGCCACTTTAATTTTCGACACCGAATTGGTGGATGTAAAATAATTCCAGGGATTTTATTTTTGGAGATATTAACGAGAGAGGGCTGCAATGCGGCCCTCTCTCGTTTGTTGAAAACTACCGAATTACTTTCCCATTAGCACATTAATCTTATGTTATTTTTGTATCCCGTAACATCACATTCCCTTTAGGGAAAATCAACATGAAAAAAGCCAAATACATCTTTGTTACGGGGGGCGTAACATCATCCTTAGGTAAAGGAATCGTAGCCGCATCTCTAGCCAAACTTTTGCAAGCCCGTGGATTTCGTACCACCATCCAAAAGTTCGACCCCTATATCAATGTCGACCCAGGAACCCTCAACCCCTATGAGCACGGCGAATGTTATGTTACCGAAGATGGCGCCGAAACCGATTTGGATTTGGGCCACTACGAACGCTTTTTGAACGTCCCAGGCTCTCAAGCCAACAACGTAACCACCGGTCGCGTATATCAAACGGTAATCGAAAATGAACGTCGCGGCGACTACCTAGGAAAAACCGTTCAGGTTATCCCTCATATCACAGACGAAATCAAACGCCGGATGAAAATCCTTGCGGAAAATGGTGAGTTCGATATCGTTATCACTGAAATTGGTGGTACCGTGGGCGACATCGAATCCCTGCCCTATGTAGAAAGTATGCGTCAGCTCCTTTGGGAAGAAGGCCACGAAAACGCCTTGGTAGTGCACCTCACATTGATACCTTACCTGAGTGCTGCCGGAGAGTTAAAGACCAAACCCACCCAACATAGCGTTAAGCAATTGCTAGAATTGGGCGTTCAACCCGATATCCTTGTTTGTCGTTGCGAAAGACCTATCACCGCCGAAATACGACGAAAATTGGCGTTGTTCTGCAACGTTCAACCCAATGCTGTTATCGAAGCGATGGATCTAAAAACCATTTACGAAGCACCTTTGGCGATGTTGAAGGAAAAGCTCGACAAGGTGGTTTTAGGCAAATTGAAATTACGCACTAAAACAGAGCCCAACCTAGACCAATGGCGTGACTTCCTTTTCAAATTAGAGCATCCCAAAAGCGAAATCAACATTGCTTTGGTCGGCAAATATGTCGAGTTACCCGATGCGTATAAGTCTATCAACGAGGCGTTCATCCATGCCGGCGCAAGCAACGATTGCAAAGTAAAAGTGTCCTACGTAAATTCGGAATTGCTGACATTGGAAAACGCATCAAAGAAATTAACGGGTTACGATGGCGTTTTGGTAGCTCCCGGCTTTGGCCATCGTGGCATTGAAGGAAAATTGGAAGCCATTCGATATGTCCGTGAAAACAAAATACCATTCTTTGGCATCTGTTTAGGTATGCAGTGCGCTGTGATTGAATTTGCAAGAAATATCTGTGGATTAACAAGTGCTTTTAGCACCGAAATGGACCCAAACACTCCCTACCCTGTAATCGACTTAATGGAAGGGCAAAAGCAGCATACGCAAAAAGGGGGTACGATGCGATTGGGCGCTTACGATTGCAAATTGGAAAAAGATTCCAAAGTATATAAAGCCTATGGCAAGTCGATGATTAGCGAAAGACACCGTCACCGCTACGAATTCAACGACAAATACAAGAAACAAATTGAGTCGGCTGGCATGCGCATTACAGGAACCAATCCTCAAACTGGACTGGCCGAAATCGTAGAGATCCCTACACATCCATTCTTTGTCGGCGTGCAGTTTCACCCCGAGCTTAAAAGTACGGTAGCTACTCCTCACCCATTGTTCGTGAAGTTTGTAAAGGCTTGTTTGAAGTAATTTAGTGGCGATGCACGAGCACGATATCGGTGTAGACCGGCAAGTGATCTGAAAATCCATTCATGTATTTTTTGCCGGCGAATGTCCGCAAGGGCCAACCATCATATTTATTGCCATCGTGTTGTAGCATCCAAGGACGTTTATAAACATTGATGCGGGGCGAACCCCAAAGTTTGTTTTCAAACGAATTGAGATGACTTGGAGTCTTCTTCGATCCGCTGCCTACTGGTTCATGGCTATGCAAATTGGCATAATACAATGGCCTACTAATCATGATTTGATCAAACATATTCCATCCGGTGTGCCAAGCGATTGTACCTACGGTGCTATCCGCTTGTCGGGCCAAAAACGCCAAATTCACAATGGAATGAAAGGCATCACCCGCTTGAAGTCCTTGTGTGATGGATGGATCTTCTGGATCATCGTTAAAGTCGCCCATGATCAGAAAATTGGCCGGAATGGTTGGATTGTTTTGCAGGGTTTGTGCAAGGGCGGTGGCGGCGACCATGCGGCTTGCCGCACTGGCCGCACCACCGCGCCGACTTGGCCAGTGGTTAATAAATACGGCCAAGGAATCACCCGTGCCCTTTTCAACCAAATGAACCCGCATAATACTTCGCGTAGCATAACCATCTGGCAAAGCAATTGGAATCATATAAATTCCAGAAATGTTAAATAATTCGGCGTTATACATCAAAGCGACATCTATTCCCCTTAGATCTGGAGATTCCCTATGCGCAATCTCAAACTTCCCCTTCATCACCGAACTATTGGCACGCAAATCCTCCAAAACAAAAGCATTCTCTAATTCCACCAATCCCAAAATCGACGGTGCGATGCTATCAATAACCTTCGCCATATTGCGCAACTTACTATTATACCGATCTCCGTTCCATGGGTTTGCCGAATTGGGCAAAAACTCCGCATCGTCGTTTGGACCATCTACCGTATCAAATAAATTCTCTAAATTGTAAAACGCCACCCGAAATGGCTTCACAGGTTGCTGACTGGAACCCGATACAAGTCTTGCGTCTTCCTTGGACCAATGTTTTTTGGCACCCATCGACCCACAACCCGCCAATATCGTAAGGAAACCCAAACCGAGGGTCAGCTTTACTTCAAAAAAAGAATTTACTTTCAGCATATAGGGGCAAAGATAGATATCTCAACCGAAGCAATAATGCAATTGTATCCGGAAGTCGCACTTCCCAGATTAAATAATATTAACGACTGTAATTTGGCGCTTCGCGAGTAATCGATACATCATGAGGATGACTTTCTCTCATACCTGCATTGGTGATGCGAACAAATTTCGATGTCTGCAATTCATCGATCGTAGCCGAACCGCAATAGCCCATTCCGGCGCGAATTCCACCTACCAATTGATACAACACTTCGGACACCTGTCCTTTGTATGCCACAGAACCCACGATGCCTTCGGGTACCAACTTGGAAACCTCGTCTTCGGCATCCTGGAAATAACGATCCTTAGATCCATCTTTCATCGCTTCGATGCTACCCATTCCCCGATATCCCTTCACTTTGCGTCCTTCAAAGAAATTTGTTTCACCTGGGGCTTCTTCGGTACCGGCAAACAATCCACCAGCCATTATCACATTTGCTCCAGCAACCAGTGCTTTCACTATATCGCCGCTGTAGCGAATTCCGCCATCGGCAATTACCGGAACACCTGTACCTTCAAGAGCTTGAGCCGCTTCCATTATGGCTGTCAATTGAGGCATGCCAATACCTGCGATAATACGCGTGGTACATATACTTCCTGGCCCTACTCCCACTTTCACAGCGTCCGCGCCTGCTTCGGCCAGTGCCTTCGCAGCCGCTCCCGTTGCAACGTTACCTGCAATGATCTGAAGTTGAGGAAAGGCTGTCTTCACACGTCTAACTTCATCGAGTACTCCTTTGGAATGTCCGTGGGCGGTATCAATCGCAATAACATCTACGCCAACTGAAACCAATGCGCTAATACGATCTAAAGTATCGGCAGTAACACCTACCGCGGCACCCACAACCAAACGGCCATGTGCGTCTTTACACGCTTTTGGATAGTTTTTTACTTTTTGAATATCTTTAAAGGTAATCAAGCCAACCAGTTTATTGTCGCCATCAACGATTGGCAATTTTTCAATTTTGTATTTCTCTAAAATCTCCTGAGCCCCTTTCAAGTCTGTACCTAACGCCGCCGTAATCAAATTATCACGGGTCATCACATCGCTTACTTTCTTATCCAAGTCCTTTTCAAAACGCAAATCGCGGTTGGTAATAATCCCCACCAATTGATTCTTATCGTTTACCACGGGAATTCCACCAATTTTATGATCGCGCATCAAATTCACTGCTTCGCGCAGAACAGCATCGGCAGGCAATGTCACCGGCTCCATGATCATCCCACTTTCGGATCGCTTCACTTTTTTCACCTCCTCGGCCTGACGGGCTATGGTCATGTTTTTATGAATGATGCCAATTCCCCCTTCACGCGCGAATGCGATGGCCATCCCGCTTTCGGTAACGGTATCCATTGCGGCCGACATGATGGGAATATTGAGGCGCAGATTGCGGGTCAATTGAACCGATGTATTTACGTCGCGAGGCAAAACCTCAGAATAACGTGGAACAACAAGAACGTCATCAAATGTGAGTCCTTCTAGGGCGATTTTGGAATTGTTTTGGGTTGACATGCAAATAACGAATTAAGAGAGAAAATGGTGTGGTTATTTGCAGTGCAAAGATAGGCGATTTGATTTAAAGTGCCAAATACTATAAAGAATACCGGTGTATAAGAGTCTATTCCCGGGGTAATTTAGCGGGATGAATTAAAATTTGCAACAGACAATAACGAAAAAGCGGGGCGCTCTCGCGCCCCGCTTTTTATCAATCGAATCCAAAAAAACGATTAAGGTCTTTTGCGGAAATTCATTGTCAGACTGCTATTCTGCAAGAAACTATCTCTTCTGAACTGCAAATTATTGTCATCAATCAAAACCAAGGTTGCCTTTTCGCCATCCAACGTAAAGATCTTTCCATCGGCGCTCAAGCTCCATACGCCAGGTTCTGTTTGAGGGTCTGCTGGATTGCATTTCAACAAACCTTCATCCAAAGTGTAGGTGTTATCGGACTTAAATGCATAAAAATTATCCTTTTCGCAATCTTGCAACATTTGAGTATAGTCTTTCAATTTCACGCCACCACCCAAATCAAGGGCTGGTTCGATAGGCAAGGAAGCGATTTCCCATTTGCCTTTGCAAATCAACTCAGTTTTTGAAGGTGCTGGAGCAGGTAATGGATCATCGCCGCAGCCAGCCACAGAAATCAAAGCGATGCTTGCCACGATTCCAAGGGTCATGTTACCCATATTAAAAAAGTTCTTTTTCAT
Source organism: Chryseobacterium gleum (assembly GCA_945870885.1). GTDB lineage: Bacteria > Bacteroidota > Bacteroidia > NS11-12g > UBA955 > UBA955. Next base: position 8,457 of record CAMBTR010000057.1, read on the forward strand.
ATTGAACACAAATTAAAGTGATGCAAGTTGAAAAACCAATAATAGTATTTCTGTAGAAGTCTTTTGATTGACTTTATTTGTACTTACCAAAAATTACAACCTTTGCAATTGAGTCATTTTCGATAAAAATGCTTTATCCTAAATAGCAGATACAGACAACGGTAATATACAAAACCACTTTTTGTTTATAAAAAAAATGTATATTAGCACCTTAATTTACACCCATGAATAAACGCTTACTCAAACAAATTGCTTTAGTTTTTATTTTAACTCTCGGAACGCAATTCTCTGCAAATGCCCAAAACGTGGGTATCAACGAAACCGGCGCCAACCCAGACCCTTCAGCGATGTTAGATATCGCAACGAGCAACAAAGGGTTGCTTATTCCTCGGTTGTCCAAAGCGCAAAAGAGTTTAATCGCATCGCCAGCCAATGGATTGTTGGTATATCAAACCGACGATACCGTGGGTTTATGGTACTACGAAAACACCAAATGGGTACCCGTGATGCGTTCAATCACTTTCGGAAAAGGTTTAACAGGCGGTTATATTCAAGGAAAAGGAACCGTTGCATTACAACCCACGGGTGTTAGCGCAAGAAAATATGGCGCCATGGATTCTATTCCAGTGGTTACGGTAAATGCAGAAGGCCAAATCATTGCAGCAACTACAATTGCAACCAACTTCTTGAATAAAACAGACACGTTGTGGAGTTGGAGGATCATGGGTAACAAAGGAACCGATGATACAAAGCATTTCCTAGGAACCCAAGATAACAAGGCACTTAGGTTTCGAGTAAATAACAAATGGGCGGGAGAAATTAGCCCAAAAAACGACAATATTTCATTGGGGACCAATGCAAATAACACATCAAATGGCGCCCAAAATATTGCTATCGGGCTAAGTGCTTTAGAGAAAGCAGCAAACAATAAGGCTGATATTATTGCGATAGGACAATATGCATTATCCTCAAATGGAATTGGTGCAACCGGTGGTACACAAGGCGTTGAAAATATCGCCATCGGCCCAAAGGTCATGTCGGGCAATCGATCTGGTAGTTACAATATCGGTTTAGGACAACGTGTTATGGAAACCGGTCAATTCAATTATGGCAACATCGGTATTGGTTTTGAGGCAATGAAACAATCCTATAATTCATACTACAACATTGCCATTGGAATGTATGCAATGAGTTACAACCAAACAGGCAATTACAACACCGCAATTGGCTACGCGTCGATGCTTTATAATGGAAACGGCTATTACAATAGTGCATATGGTTTTTATTCTATGGTATACAATAGTAGTGGCGCTGGGAATACAGCATCGGGAATGTATTCTATGGGCGTGAATACCACAGGATCATGGAATACCGCCAGTGGATACCAAGCGTTGTACACAAGCTATGGATCCAATTACAATACCGCGATGGGGGCTTATGCGGCAGTGAGTACAACAACCAAAGGCGACAATAACACGGCTGTTGGATATTCTGCTTTATACAAAAACACAACAGGTTATTCAAACGTGGCAATCGGTATCGCTACACTATACAACAACACAATACGCGGCAATTTGGTTGCGGTGGGTGATTCTGCCTTATTTAACAATGGGACATCCGCAGCTGCAGGACAAGCCTCATTCAACTCCGCTGTGGGTAGCAAAGCATTGTTTTCGAACACGTCAGGTTACAATAACACGGCTCTGGGTTTTGTGGCGTTACAGTCAAACTCCACGGGAGCAAATAACACCGCAGTGGGAACCAGATCCTTAAACGCAGGAACTACCGCAAATAACAACACCGCACTTGGAGCATTTGCATTAAGCGTTACAAATACTGCAAGTGACAACACCGCTGTTGGTTACAATTCCCTTGCAAAAAACACAACGGGCATTAACAATACAGCCAATGGTTCAGAAGCACTAGCCGCCAACACCACAGGTAACAGAAATTTAGCCAATGGATATAATGCTTTAAAGGCAGCCACTACTGGCTCGGACAATGTAGCTCTGGGCAATCGTGCGCTAGCTGCAACAACAACCAGTTCAAACAATTCCGCCTTAGGTTCAGACGCTTTATTGGCAAATACAACAGGAGCAAACAACACAGCCATCGGTTTCCAAACCTTGGCCACCAGCACCACGGCAAGTAACAATACTGCCATTGGATTCAGGTCATTAACAGCAAATACCTCAGGAATAAACAACATAGCCATTGGAGCACCTGCATCCGTTTCTTTGACTTCTGGAAGTCAAAACATCGCCATCGGCGATTTGTCGTTAAATGCAAATTCTACAGGAAACCTTAACGTCGCTCTGGGATTTGAATCTTTGCTTTCAGCTACTTCTACAGAATTTAACGTTGCCTTAGGCGCTCAAGCGCTGAGAGCTTTTAACAACACAAATGGTAACACTGGTAGAAATACCGCAGTTGGTTACCAATCTATGTATAGAACTAGCAGTGGATCATACAATACAGCGCTAGGATATCAATCATTAGACAATAACACCACAGGGCAATTAAACACGGCAATAGGATACGCCGCAATGCCCAGTTCTACAACGGCCGGAAATAATACAGCTGTAGGTTATGATGTGTTAAATGATTTATCTACCGCAAACAACAATACAGGAATAGGCTATCAAGCGCTTGCCAGAGTTGCAAGTGGTGGTAACAATACTGCCATTGGATTCCAGGCCGGACCAGACTGGACTGGTGGTGCCAATACAAATGCAACTGCCGTAGGTTATCAAGCCGTAACAACCGCCAGTAACCAAGTGCGTATTGGAAATAACTTTGTTACTTCCATTGGGGGATTTGCAGCGTGGACCAACCTATCAGATGGTCGCTACAAAACCAACATCCAACAAAATGTACCAGGTTTAGATTTTATTTTAAAGCTTCAGCCAGTTACCTACAATTTTGATTTCGATAAATTAAACAAAGCTTTACAACCAGTTAGTGCGGACCAACCTTTTACTCCTGCGGTTGCAAACGAAAACGTTACCACAGAAAACAACCCAAATACAGGTGTAAGATTTTCAGGATTCGTGGCGCAGGATGTCGAAAAAGCGGCGAAGGAAATAGGATACGACTTCTCTGGTGTAGACAAAGCAAAATCAGAAACAGACCTTTACGGTTTGAGATATAGCGAATTTGTGGTCCCCATGGTTAAGGCCATCCAAGAACAACAAGCGCAAATCGAATTGTTGAAAAAACAAAACGAAGCTTTGCTAAAAGCCATCACCGAATTGCAGAACAAGAAATAATCCGCTCTAAACAGAAACGATGAAAAAGTTACTGCTATCCCTAGCATTATTAGCCTCTTCCCTCCTTTATGGTCAGGGTTGGGTTCATAATGGCGCCCATGTGGTAGCCAACTCGGGAAGTTTTATTGTTATATC
>CAMBTR010000058.1 GCA_945870885.1 Chryseobacterium gleum
AATTGGGGCAAATAAGAATAGCCAAAGAAGGCATATTGATGTAATTCGAGAAAATTTGATATTCGGAGTTGTTGGTGAAAATAAACTGGAGAAATGGAGTTTTTTGTCGGCCATAAAACGAAGATACTTAGAAAACAGAAAAGGCCACCCAAGGGTGGCCTTTTCTGTTCTATGCAGATATTTATTAGTATACCAATTTAAAGTCTACGCGACGATTTTTGGTTTTACCAGCTTCAGTTTTGTTGTCGGCCAAAGGCAATTCTTGACCATAACCAATTGCGGTCATACGAGCTTCAGATACACCACCAGCAGAAAGGTAACGCTTTACTGAGTTGGCACGATCTTGACTCAATGTTTTGTTTGATTCAGGCGTTCCGTTATTGTCGGTGTGACCTTGAATTTCAACGCTAGCACCAGGATAAGAATTCAACAAGGTAACCAAATCATCCAAGCTCTTGAAAGAACCAGCGGTGATTACTGCTTTACCAGTTTCGAAGTTGATACCTTTTGCAGCCAAAGCGATTTTTTGAATCACTTCTTTTTTGATTTCAGGGCAACCTTTGTTAGCAACGGCACCAGCTACATCAGGACACTTATCGATGTTATTGAATACACCGTCACCATCTGTATCAGGGCAACCTTCACCTGCGATAGCACCGGCTAGGGTAGGACATTTGTCGTTGCGATCTTCAACACCATCACCATCAGTATCAGGGCAACCACCGAAAGCGGCTAAACCAGCAGTTGTTGGGCAGGCATCGTCTTTATCAGAAACACCATCACCATCTGTATCAGGGCAACCGTTGAATTTTGCATCACCAGCTTGGTTAGGACAAGCATCCAATTTATCTTGGATACCATCGCCATCGGCATCAGGACATCCTTTGAATTGTGCAGGACCTGCAACATCTGGACACTTATCATCGGCATCTAAGATACCATCTTTATCTGTATCAGCTGGGCAACCTACGCTATCAACAAAACGACGGTATTTAGGCTCAGTATTTTTACAAAGGTCATATTTGTCTGGAACACCATCTTCATCTTTATCTTTAGCCTTCTTAACAGAAGATCCCATTCCTTCACCGATGGCGTAAGTAAATCCGACTGCGTGCAAAGCATACATGTCGTTCGTGCGCCAAAGCTTATGAATGGCAATGTTATTGACTGGATCTGGGGTACCACCATTGGCGCCATCCCAAATATCACTCATTGTATAAGTAGCAGTAAAGCTGTAACGTAAACCAATACGCTCAGTAAGATATACGTTCACACCGAAAGCACCTTGAACTGCACCGTTCATATCAGTAACGGCACGTTTTTTTGTTACGTCGGCATAAAATTCATCTTGAACATAAGCATCTGGACCCCAGGTTGTCTGAGTGAATGCATAGAATCCACCTACTCCCGCTTGGAAGTAAGGGGCGATTTTTGCATCTTCAGGTAGAATAGAACCATTGTTTAACTTGTAACGAGCGCCAACAGTAAGATCCATGGTATTTGCACGGAATGACTGCCATTGGTATTCTTTTCTCAAGTTAAAACCTTCCCATTTGCGGCTATATCCAATTTCGCCAAAACTGAAGTTTGTTACTAAATCCAACGCTGGGCTTACATAGTAACCAAAATTTACTTGACCCCCTTGATAGTCGGGACGACGTGCGAATCCAACAGATGAACCTAGGTCACCCATGTATTCACGAATACCACCGCTCAACTCAAGTGAGTGAGTTCCAGGTGATTGTGCTTGTGCTGGCGTAGCAATTAAGCATGCAATAGCGGCGAAAGCAATTGATTTAAAGTAGTTTTTTTGCATATAAATAACTTAAAATGATGTTTTTAGTAGTTGACAAATATAGGAAAAGCGACCCAAAAAAAAACTTTTTTCACAAATTTTGCCCATTTTTTACAATTGCGCGATTGCCCTGTAAATAAATCTAACAATTAAGGCTAGTTATAAACGCTAATAATATTGGCAGTTCGTTGGATCTGATAACGCGCGAGTCGGCCTTTTGTTGGCCCTTCCAATGGAAAACCGTTGAAACTATATTTTGAATTACAGCAGGGTTGAAAACCAGTTCCCGTTGGCGTTCCACATTGAATTTGAATCGAAATGGAATCTACCCATACTTTGGCACACGCATCGAGCGGCTGAAATGCGCAACCTCGCTCAAAGGCATACCAGGTGTCGTCGTAATCGTGAATCACCAATATTCCCTTAACACCCCCATCAAAATACATATATGTGCCAGGGTTGGTTAGGTTCATATAACTCGACAAATTGAGATCGATATTTAAGTTCACCGGACCGGTAGGTATTTTTTCGGTGGTTTGATTACTTGGATTACAGCCCCCGAAAATTAGCGTTGTGCTCAAGGCAATTATAATGAGCAAAGTTGACAACCAAATTCTCTTTGGATGCATCATTCCTCGTATGTATAAAACCCTTGTTTTGTTTTTCTACCATGATGACCTGCATCCACTTTCTGCTGCTGTATTCGGTTGGGTCGGAATTTTGGATCTTGGTGGAACTGTTGATACATGGAGCTGGTGACGCTAAAGTTGGTATCCACGCCAATCAAATCCATTAGTTTAAAAGGCCCCATTTTAAACCCGCTGCTTTCGAGTAGGCGATCAATTTGTTCAAGGGGAGCTACGTTTTCTTCAAGTGCTTTAAGCGACTCAACATAATAATGCCTTGCCACTCGATTTACGATAAATCCGGGGGCGTCCGCCGCGTATACTGTCTTTTTGCCGAGTGATTGAGACCAGTTGAATGCTTTTTCTGCGATGCTCTGATCCGTTGCAACGCCTTTAATCACCTCCACCAATTTCATGATATGCGCTGGGTTAAAAAAGTGCACACCCACCAGCCTTTCGGGGTGTTTTAAGCCAGCCGCAATTTGAGTGATGGGTATACTTGATGTATTTGTTGCAAAAATGGTCTCCTGGGAGTTGATGGTCTCTAAAAATTGAAAAAGTTCTTTCTTGATGGGTAGTTGTTCCAATACCGCCTCAATAATAAAGTCGGCAACCAAGGTTGATCTGTCTGGCGTAGACGAGAGTAATCCCAAACTGTTATCGGCATTTTCACGACTGCATTTGCCTTTGGTAACTGCAATTTCTAATTGCTCTTTGATGTATTTGAGCCCGCGCGCAATGGCCGCCTCATTTACATCGAACAAAACAGTTGGATATCCAGCCTGAATACTACACAAAGCGATGCCTGAACCCATCACACCGGCGCCAACAACAGCAACTTTCATCATGATTCAAAGATATATTAAAGTATGCGTTTTGAGATTATCGACCGCGAAGCCAACTTTGGGGATTCTGTTTTTCCTGCCCTTCCCAAATTTGAAATTGTAAAACCGCCTTGCCATCCTCGTCGGTCAATACTTTTCCAATATGCTGATTCATTCGAAGCACCTGACCTTTTTCAACCAATACGACCGACAGGTGGGCGTAGACAGTAAAGTATTCACCGTGGTTTACGAGTACGGCTTGACCTTGGCCGGGAATATTTAAAATGGCACTCACGGTTCCTTCAAATACGGCTGAGGCAAGGGCTCCTTTGGGTGATGTGATATCAACGCCATTGTTTACCGTGGTAATTCCTTCCAAGTCGGGATGTTCATGTACTCCAAAAGTTTGAGATATAAATCCACGATCCACGGGCCACGGCAGATTGCCACGATTTTTAGAGAAAGCACCACCAATGGCTCTGGCTTGGGGTGAAAGCGTATTTTCGTTTGCACCGCTACCCTTTCCTGTTCTGGCTTTTGCCGCAGTGGTTGATGCCCGCGCTTTTCGTTTTCGTTCCGCTTCAATTTCCTTGGCAATCAATCTACTGATTTCATTATTTAATCGGGCGATGGCTTTTTCGTTGCTACGAATGCGATCTCTCAACTCCTCTTCTCTCCCGCTGAGCTCACGAACCAAGTTTTGTTTCGATTTTTTATCTACTTCCAACTCCTTGGCCTCACTTTCATTCTCGTACATCAGCACAGATTTCTCTTGTTTTACCCCTTCCAATTGTCCGATGACCCTTCCAAGGGCCTCACTTTGAGCGATGATGGCAGAAATTTGATGTCGACGATACGCTGAAATTTTCCTCAGATATTTCCATCTACGCATCGCTTGAGAAATGGATTTGGATGAAAATACAAATGCAATTTCGCGTCCACTCTTTCTTGTTTTGTAGGCCTTAATGACGGTTTTTCGCAGTTTCTGTTTCTGCAGGTTGTTTTCCTGTGTTAAGCTGTCGCGATATTTCTGTTTTTGGCTTAATTCATAGTTTACAGAACGAATCTCCAAGCCCAAATTGTTGATAACCACTTGTCGCTGTTGGATGATTTGATTCAGCGAGTTGAGTTTATCTAGGGTAACAGTTTTTTCTTGTTGTGTATTGGTGAGTGCCTTCCGTTGCTCCGATATTTCGCGTTGCATTTTTTTGCGCTTGGCTTCCAATTGCTTGCGGGATTGAGCAAACGAATCGGATGGACAAAAGCCCAGGAATAGAAATAGTATGAGAAGTAATTTTTTCACTGCCATCATTTCAACGACATCCGAGTGTATTCAGATGTTACATTGAACGGAAACGAAGGTATTGCATCAAAACGGCTGTTTTTTAACCACATTTTAATCTGTGCACTATCCTGTGCATTTTGGGATTGGATGTAGATGTAGTTGGGCAGTTTTTTCATCGCGATGGGTGCAATTGCATTGGGGTTTGCTGGGTTGGGAACTGACGTGGTAGGAAGCCAATTCTCGTAACTCACACTAACAAAATCATCGGGCTTTTCTTGATGTCGCAATTCTGTGGCGCGAAGCTCAGCGGGTTTAGGAATTTCATTCCCCTGCGCTGCAAAATAGGACTTGATTAGGTAGGGTGTAAAAGCGGTGATAAAATACAAGCCTTGGCTGGATGGATATGCACAATAAACTTGACCATTGATGTCGGTTTTTTGATTCAGCGGACTGCAAGTATCAACCAATGGAAGGCCAATGAAAAGATTTTGTAATTGGGTAATGCCCACGGGTGTATGCAACTTTTCACTCACCTCCTGCACCGAAATCGCGTAGTAGTTTTTGTTGTATAAATCGAGCAAATGAAGTGTATCTCCAACAAGCATTCCCTTGGCCACCTGAATCCCCATCGCAACGCTTACCGAAAACCACAAAATACTGTCTTTTTTCATCCTTAGGCTTAATGTTCCGGAGAGATCCTGTGTGCCCATTTTGGCATCTACATCATATTTTGCTGAAATATACCCCCACTCTGGCTTTTCGCAGGGCATGAATTTACTTGTGACTGGGATGAGTTTGGGTTCATTTTGCGCTGATGCGCAAATGCACTGGATACAGAAAATTGCTGCAAGGAAGATATTTTTCATTTTTGCTTGGGGTTGGAAGTCGGGTTATTCAAATCTGATGCCAATTGTTGGAATCGGTCAATCCATTCTTGGTTGTTCAGAATATTGGCGATTGATTTTGCATCGTTGATGTCGTTTAGTTCAGTCAACGCTTTTTGGTCGTACAATTTCTGCCAAAGTGCTAAGGAAAGTGATGCTTCAGCCAGCAGTTCAGCCGATTGCTCTGATGCAATTTGTCCGCGGATATTTACATGTGATTTGACAATTTGCGTTGATGCCTTCGCTTCTAAAAGAAGGTATAATTGTAGGACGAACGGATTGGTTTCGATGGCGCTATTTTTGCAAATTTCCAAAGTCGTTTGGGTCTGGTTGATCGTCAACTGTTGGAAACCTTTCACCAGATCACGCGCGGTAAAAATGGGCAATGTATTTTCTAGCGTATCTGCGTATTGGTAAGCCATGAGCCAATCTTGCCTAATGATAGCCGTTTGGAATCGCTGTTGAACTGTGGCTTTAGTTCCGTTGGTATTTTGCTCGGAATCATTCATTTTCCTTTCGCTGTTCGGGTTTTGAGCATCATCATTGACCACTTGTTTCGGGGTTTCATCACTGCGTTGAACGTCGTTTATCTTTTTTAGCTGATACGTGTTGTTCGTAAACTCATTCTGCAGCATCCAATTGGAAATATCGACAGGGATCATCGACTGATACTGTTGTAAAATGGAGGCGTTTTTTTCCGGATTTTCTACGATTTCAGCGGGGAATTTCAAAAACACTTCCCTACACCAAAGGATGTAAAGTTTGGTCTCAACGATGGAAGGAGATAGTGAAAAGTGTTTTTCCCAGGTATCTGAGAACATTTGGAATTCTTGTAAAATTTCCAACTGCGATTGTGCGACGTTTGATGGATTTTTTTGTTTCGATTTCCCAGCGTTTTCCTTGTCATCGCGGAAGTAAAATCCTCCCTTTCCATTTAACACCGTGGGCAAATATTCAAAATAAGCATTGGCCGCTTTTTCGTGGAATGTCCATGAATGTGGGTCGATAGAACAGAGGTCTTTGTAAATTTTTGCGGCACCCATCCAGGTTTGGGTCTTTTCTAGCAGTTGGGCTTTGGCGTATAGATAATCTTTGTTGTTAGGGGAATATTTCAAGGCCAATTCCAATTGATAAAGTGCCATGCTGATGTTGGCTTGATGCATGCCTGACTGGGTAACATCGTTTGTTTTGGAAGTGCTCGATTCGCCAGTAAAAGTTGCGTTACCAGAATTTATCGCGGCACTTGTATTCCCTTGATAATAAATCGAATAGTCTTTGGCCGACAGTTGCGAGAGTCGGAAATACGCACCCGAAATAAACTGGGCATCGTTATTTAAAGGACGCACTTCCGTTGATTTACTATTGATACTCAGATTTTTTTGAGTAGAATCGATGAGTTTCTGAAAAAGCTGTTGTGACTCGTGGAATGCTTCTTCTTGGAATTTCGACTCGGCGAGGAAATAGTTCGATTTTAGTCGGGCTGACGCCACGTTGGGATTTGCCGAAACATCGCTTTCGGGCATCGCAAGAAGAGTATCGGCTTGCGCCATAGAAATTGAGGGGAACAGGAATGCGCCCACTGCAAATAGGATCAAGAAAAGGTGGATTAGCCTATTGAGCTGAAATCCCCCACGCTGTATACTTGGCTGGCAATTTGGGCTCCGCTGATTGCAACAGAATTCCCGATCATACTGTCGTGACAGTTGAAATCGCGCAGTGAGCAATTCTCTTGTATAATGCTGTTGCTGATGTTGCAATTTTCTAGCTCGGTTTTATTGCCAATGCTTACAAAAGGTCCAATTTGGCAGTTTTTCAAAGATACGCCATCTCCAATAAAGCAAGGTTCGATGATGGTAACACTTTCATCGAATCGAGAGGCTACGTCAACGAATTCTGAGGCTTTGTTTGCCAAAACGCGTTGGTTGGTATAGACGGTCGCTGCGTAATTTCCGCAATCCAGCCATTCATCCACCGCGCCGGGGACAAACTGCATCCCTTTGGCTTTCATATTTTCCATGGCATTGGTGAGTTGGTATTCGCCTTTTTCCTTGAGGTTGTTATCGATAAGATATTGGAGTTCGCTTTCCAAAGTTTCGCCACTCTTGAAATAGTAGATACCGATGATGGCCAAATCCGAAACAAATTCGGTGGGCTTTTCAACGAAATCGGTAATGATATTGTCTTGGTTGTATTTCACAACGCCAAAGGAACTTGGGTTATCGACTTTATGCACCCAAATCACGCCGTCTTTGGTTTTGTCGAGGTTGAATTCGGTTTTAAACAAAGTATCGGCAAAGGCCACAATCACATCGCCTTTGAGGCATTCTCTGGCACAAAGAATGGCATGTCCAGTTCCTTCTGCAACGTCTTGATAAAAGATTTTCCCTTCGGCACCTACGCTTTTTGCGATGTCTTTGAGTTCGCTTTCTACGGCATCGCCAAAACGACCTACTACGAAACCAATTTCTTCAATGGGCTCACCACAAACGTCGGCTATGTCTTTGATTAGCCAATGAACGATTGACTTGCCGCCAACTTTGATTAGGGGTTTAGGAGTAGTAAGCGTATGGGGCCGCATGCGTTTTCCCATTCCGGCCATAGGGATAATTAATCTCATCTTAGTTGTGTATTAGAAGTGTAAAAATTGCCGCAAAGGTAAGGATTGCGTATTAATTTAATGTTAGGCGGGCTTAATCCCAGTGCTACCGTAACCGCCGGCACCTCTTTCGGTGGTATTGAGTTCGGTAGATATTTCCCAGCTTACTCTTTCATACTTGGCGACAATCATTTGGGCGATGCGTTCTCCATTCTGGATCTCGAAGGGTTCTTGTCCGTGATTGATGAGAAGTACTTTGATTTCGCCCCGGTAATCTGCGTCGATGGTTCCGGGGCTATTGAGGACGGTGATTCCGTGTTTTAGGGCCAGGCCGCTTCGCGGCCTGACTTGCGCCTCGTGCCCTTCGGGCAGTTCAATGAACAATCCTGTAGGAATCAAAATCCGAGCTCCAGGTATTAGTGAAATAGATTCTTCAATATTGGCATGTAAATCCATGCCCGCACTCAAATCTGTTTGATAGGCAGGGTTGGGATGGGAAGATTGATTGATGATTTTTACTGTACACATAGTAGGATTTTAGGATGAAAGATTTCTGGCGAATCTCTTTTCTAGCACATATAAAACGCCAATGTATATGGGAACCAATATCCAGTAAACGGCGTGATGGATATTTGGCAAAGCATGAGGTAAAAACGTAATTGGACCTACGGACACCAATAAAGTTGTAAGTATTATGGGTAACTGATACGGAATGGGGTAGTATTTTTGACCAAACCAATAGCCCAATATCACCAATGTGGCGTAGGCGGCGAGTGTGGTAAATGCCGAGGCAACAAATCCGTACTGTGGGATAAAAATGTAGTTTCCAAAAATGGTGACAATGGCGCCAAACAATGCAATGAGTCCGCCCATTTGAGTTTTTCCGGATAGCTTATACCAAATACTGAGGTTGTAATACATGCCCAAACAAAGGTTGGCACCCAACAAAACGGGGACAATGCTCAAGCCTCGCACGTTTTCGTAATACAGAGGTTTTTGCAATAACACATGCGCCAACCATGGCATACAAATCATCGTGACTAGGAAAATACCACCGCTGACGTAAACAAAGTATCGCATTACCAACGCATAGGTCTCAGGCGCGTCTTTATCGCCCGCTTTTCCAAAAAAGAAGGGTTCGGCCGCAAATCGAAATGCCTGCACAAACAGGGTTAAAATCAAACTCAATTTATAGAAGGCACTATACATGCCGGCTTCTGCATCGCCCGTATCGGCAGGAAGCATTTCCTTGAGTAAAACACGATCCAAGGTTTCGTTGATCATACCTGCTAACCCAACAACGACCAAGGGAAGTGAATAGCGAAGCATCGTCTTGAGTAAGCCTAAGTCCAAGCCCCATTTTAAATGGGTCCAAGTTTTTGATAACAACGGCACTGTAATGAGTGAGGCCAATAAGTTGCTCAGGAAAATATTAGAAATCATATTGGCCGGTTGGGCCTGATCCAAACACCAAACACCAAACACCAACGCTTGTGAACTGCTGCCGCTTTCTGGGGAAGTGAGATAATCGCCAAGCCAAGGACAAGCAACCAAAAAGAAGAGGTTTGCGCCAATGTTAACCCCAATGTTTGTGAGTCTGATCCAAGCAAATGACCAAGGTTTTTCTTGCTGACGTAGCCAAGCGAACCCCAATGCAGTGATGGCGTCGGCCGCTAATATCAATGTAAAATAGGAGGCGAACTGCGGAAACTGAGGATACCCAATCCAATGCATGATTTCGAATCCAAATAGACGTGAAATAAGGATGGCGGTTAACCCGGTGATGATTAATGTATGTGTTGCGGTGGCAAGGACTTTGGCGGGCTGACCGGTTTTTGTGGAGAAATGGAAGAAGGCCGTTTCCAAGCCCATGGCAAAAACGATGGCCAAAAAACTCGCATAAGTAAACATCACACTTACGATGCCATAATCGGCGGCACCAGATAGTTTACTGAGATAAAGGGGTACGAGGAGAAAGTTCAAAAAACGACCTAGCATTGTGCTAAGACCATAAACGGCGGTTTGGGAAGCCAGTTTTTTGATTACACTCATGATGCGAATATAGTATTTGTAGGCAGGTATTGACTCAGGTATTCCTTGGCGATCGGACCTTGGTTAAACAGCAAATCGATGGCAGAAACTTCGCTGCGAAATCCAAATTTCACATCAAACACTTGGGGGTAAGGTTTTATTTGGACGATGTTTTGCTGGGTTTCCTTGGATGTGGTTTCGAACAAATTCATTCCGAGTTGTGCAAATAGCAATTGATTCCAGGGATAAAGCAAATCGGCTAGCGTGACTGGTTGGGCATCAAGAATCGACCAAAAACGATAGTCGTAGTATTCGAAAAAAGGCGATTTTCCGTAAGCAGTTTGCCAAGCGTGCTTGTGATCCCTAATCCAGTTTTCGTTGTAGTTGATGCGTACTTGGGTGATTGGATTGTGCTTGTCGTCCTGTGTGATTGGAACCGTCAATGTCTGAATATTATTGGGCCCCGCGATATTATATCTATTGGGTTTGTTGAGCGCCGAAAAGGGTGGAAGGCTGGCTATACCCTCAGCGCCTTCTGAATTCGATGGGTAATCTAGATGTTCAACGGAGCTTGGAGAATTTGTTCTCAAAGGAATATCCGCAATGCTACAAATGCCATCTACAATGGATTGCAGCGAAGGCAAAAGATAGGACGATGCTTTTTTCACCGCTAATTATCGAATGGGTTGAACAAGGGTTTCACCGTAAGTGTGTCGGGACAGATTTGTAATAAATCCTTGAATGTTTTTTTAAGGATGGGATGCTTTTTTTGCGGAATAATTTCTGCTATCGGTGCAAGGACAAAACGACGTTCATGCATCATCGGATGAGGAACAGAGAGGTTTTTGTCGCGAATAATTTGATTGTTATATAGCAATATGTCTATATCAATTATCCTTGGTCCCCACTTCATCGTTCTATATCGTCCCATCTGCTTTTCAATCCTCAAACAGCGCTCTAGGGTTTGTAAGGGAGTGAAAGGTGTAGTAATACAAACGGCCATATTCAAAAAAGCGGGTTGATCTTCATTGCCCCAGGCGGCGGTTTCGTAAACACGTGATACCCGGGTTATCGGACCTATTTGTTGGATAATTTTAACCATAGCCAAAGCCAAATGCTGGGTTCTATTTCCCATATTTCCACCCAAACCTAGGACCACTTGATTTTCGATGTTCATCGCGGTTGCGAAGATAAACAGAAGCGCGGGGTTGCAAGAGAAAACCTATTTTTGTAGTCAATGAAAAAGTACATTATCGTTTTGATTTGCCTTTTTTGGGCCAAAATTGGATTGTCGCAATCGATTATTCGCGGATTCAATACCCAGCAAACACCGCTGTGGGAAATGCGTTCATTCACCAACGACCCCTTGAAAGTGAGGTATTATACCTTTCCAAATGGACTTACCCTAATCACATCAAACCAAAAAATATCGCCAAGGGTTTACACGATGATTGCGGTGCGGACGGGTTCAAAGAACGACCCATCAACCAATACGGGTTTAGCTCACTATTTGGAGCA
>CAMBTR010000059.1 GCA_945870885.1 Chryseobacterium gleum
ATGGTTGGTGGTTGTACAGATACGATCAGCTTGGCCGTGGTGAATGCCCGATTGCTAAGCACGAAACAACTGGGTGAGAATCTCACGGTGAACCTTTACCCCAACCCCAGCGGAGCGGGCAATGAGGTGATTCTGATGATCGCCAACAAGATGCAAGCCCGAAACGTAACCGTATACAACGCCGTGGGCAGCAGGGTATCAACGCATTGCATCGAGAAAGAACAGGAGCAAATCACGTTAATTACTCCAACGTCTGGTATGTACTTCATCCAAATCGAAGGCAGCAAGAACAAGGTCAAGTGGTTGGTAAATTGACGGATTGACTTTTGGCTCCGTAGTGCGGAAATTTGGATTTATTCTACTGATAATGCAGATCGTCAGTATAAAGTGGACATAAGTGACTCCTCCCCGTAAATCAAACAACCGGAGCCCATCTTTGGACCACCCGTTGTATGGCCTTTCATTTTTGGTATACTTGAACATGGTTATGTCACAATATATTTAAAAATCGTGACGCACACTGCTGTTACTCGTCACAATTATTTCTATATTTGTGACATGAATGAATCGGTGAATCATATTATTGAATCGAAGATTAATAGATTTAAGCCTGGTCAGGTCTTTTTGCCTTCTGATTTCAAGGAATTAGGTACATCAACGGCTATTCGAAAAGCACTTTCACGACTTGTTGAGGCTGGACTAATAGAAAGAATGGGACAGGGGATTTATGTCATACCAAAAAATGATAAGATTTTTGGAAAAGTATTGCCATCCATGGAGCAGTTAGCCGAAGCATTGGCAAAAAAGGACCATGTTGTAATAAAACCTTCAGGGCAATATGCATTGAATAAAGTGGGGCTATCCACTCAAGTGCCAATGAGGCTGGTTTTTCTGACAACTGGAAATTCAAAAAGAATTCAGATTGGCAAGAATGAGATTATATTCAAGTCAACTACCGCCAAAAAACTATCGATGAGAGGAGATATTACCAGTCTGTTATTTTTAGGATTGCAGGAACTTGATTTACAAAAAATATCACCGACACAAATGGTTAGAATTATGGAGCTTTTGAGACTAGAGAGTCCTGATATTTTAAACTATAATTTGCGATTGGCTCCATCAAAAGTGAGCGATTTTGTTGTGAAGAATCTTCTTAATGCTACAGTATGATTGGGTGGTTAAAAAACTTGAATGATGCTTCAAGGTTGACGTCAATAAATGAAGCTTCAAGAATTTCTGGCATTTCGGCAAAGGCTATAGAAAAAGATTGGTGGGTAACACTGTCTCTTAAACTGGTATTTAACATGCCTTATGCAAAACATTTTGCTTTTAAAGGTGGAACATCACTGAGCAAAGGCTGGCAACTAATAGATCGATTTTCGGAGGATATTGATATATCATTGAGTTCAGAAGCGTTTGGTATTGCATATGCTGAAAAGCCTTCAAAGACATTTGTGGAGCAATTAAGAAGAGCGGGGTGTTCGTTTACTTCTAATGAGATAATGGAAGCGTTAAAATCCGAATTTGGCAATGCTCAAGTTCCTGAAAACCTTTATTCCATTGAGGCAGAATCTATCCCAGGTGATATGCCTGATACAGACCCGCAAACTTTGTATGTGAATTTTGTATCATTGTTTGATCCCAATCCGTATTTGCCAGACCGAGTTAAAATAGAATTTAGTGTTCGTTCGCTAAAAGAACCAAGCATACCACGCAGAATGATGTCAATGTTGGTTACTCATTTTCCAAACGATAATTACGATGAAGAAAATTGTGAGGTATTAACGCTACAGCCACAGCGAACGCTCATTGAAAAAATGTTGTTATTACATGAGGAATATAATCGTGATGAAAGTGCTAAAATGCGCACTGAGCGGATGTCTCGTCATTATTACGATTTGTTTCAACTGAGTAGACAAGATTTTGCATCAGAAACATTAAGAGACAATGAATTTATCGAAGAAATAATCGAGCATCGCAAGTATTATTCAAGGCTAAAACGATTTGACTATAATACTCTGAAACGGGGCTGTATTCGTATTATTCCTCGTGACGAAATATTAACGGAATTGAAGCAAGATTATGAGATAATGAGAACGGAAATGATTTATGGTAATCCACCAACATTTGAAGAGATTGTCCAAGCGATGAAAAACCTTCAAGATGAAATCAATATTGAAATTTAGTAAAAAATGCTTTTCATTGAAAGATATAATATAAGTAGCCCATTTTTCGAACTGCTTTAGATGCATTTTTTGATTTTATGCCCAATCCCCTGAAATTATACAGTCGAAGTTGGATTTTCAGGGGTCATTACTCTGAAAACTCTAGTTTAAATCAGTGCGATTTTTTGGCAAGAGGTCACTTTTGACTATTTACAGTAAAAATGAGTAATTCTGCGGAAAAACGTGGTAAAAATAAATGTCCCACGGTAAAACCGTGGGACATTTACCGGAAAATGGGGGTAAAAACCGGTAATTCCGTGGTAAAAACGCGGAAATATCTTAGAAAGGAAGCTGAACAAGGGTGAATTCACCGTTGGTTCCGGCGCCTTTTTCAATGATATCGAAGTCTTTCATGTATTTAATGTAGTTTTTGGCCATACGTTCTTTTACATAAAGTAAATCCATGATGGCTTTTGTCAAATCCTGGTAACTATAGGATGACTTGGAATTGAAAATATCACGGGCGGTGCTTGCCAGATCTTCCATTTTGCGGGCGTCGCTGTCGGCCTTACTTTTTTCACCCAAGAAGACGTGTCGGTTTAATTCTTTGTTCCAACCAAATTGTATTAATGGCACATCTAGTGGGCTACCATCTCGCACTTTTAATGCTTTTACCACGCTAGTATTTGTGTTGTCTTCCTTTTCAATTGAAAGGATGCCGGCGGCTTTGCGTTGTATCTCTGATCCCAAATGACCTCTGAGTTTCATTCCGCTGGGACTGAGGTGCAAAACGCTAACAATGCAGGTTTTGTAAATACCCGCCAGCCTAAAAAGTTCTTCCACCAATTCCACCGATTGCGTTTCATCGTTAACGCCGGCAATTAAATCGGCAATGCCATCAATCACAACCATGTGTATGCCGTTGTATTCATAATAAAATCGGTCCATGCTTTGGAAGATAATCTGCATCCGTTCTTTACGCGACATTCCTACTAGGCAATAGGCTTTAAACCATTTAGGCGGAAAATCTAAATTGGCTCGTTTCAAAATAAACGTGAGATTCTTAAAGAGTTGGTCTTCGGATTGCTCAGTATCGTATATCAAAACGGCATTGCCAGTTTGGTTGTTTTTTATTTGGGTTCCCAACGTGTCAATTACATCACCATCTTTACGAATAACTCCAGAAATCAAGCCACCCAGATAGTTCGTTTTTCCACTGCCTTCACTACCGGTGATGCAGAGTAAATTCCCTGCAGAACCAATGGTTACTTCATTGATGGTTATGAGTGGCTCGGGCTTTATTGGTGGGGTGTTAAAATCAATTTCACAGGATTTTAGTATCGCCATGGTTTCTTCATAAATTTTATCAAGCATGTTGCAGAACAACTTCATTAATTGTTCTTTGGTATGGCCCAGCATGAAAAAATCGGAAATGTCTTTTTCTGTTTTGGTCCCTTTGAGTGGGAGAGTTAGACATTTGACATCGCAATCTTTGAGTGTCTTACTGTGTTTATCAGAAGCTTCCTTGCCGGTTTTGTCGCAGTCATAGAGTATTGTGATGTGTTTAAAACGAAAGCTCAATCTGCGAATGATGTTTTTGGGGATGGTAGCTGTTTCACTATTAAAACAAATAGCATTGAAGCCACGAGAGGCAAGACTCATTACGTCTTTTTCACCACCGGTGATAAATAGGATGTCACCTCGCGCAGGAAGCTGTTCAAGCCCGAAAACATATCCATCAACCATTTCACCAGCATATAAAAAACGGGAATTCGATTTGGGACGGTACAGTTTGATGAATCGTTTTCCAGGATATGCAAATATGGGTTCCTTTTCAGTTGACAATAGCTTGTAAACTTTACCGTCTCTGTTTGTTCCTTCAAATCGATGAATACTGACAACCCCATACTGTTGCAACACATTTTTATCGATGCCATAGTCTTGCCAAAACTGCAATTCAGAATCCGTCATGGGCTCACTAATAGGGGGTATGAAAGTAGTTGCTACTTTATCTGCGGGTATTGCGGGCTTTATCTCGCTGGCATATTGGATTTTATTGCCCAGGTCTTTTTTTAATTCCCGAATGCGATCGTGTCTATCTTGTAAATCAAGGTTTAACTCGCGGTCAATAATTTCAAGGATATCGATAAAATCTGACGGGTTGCTGCATTCTTTATTGAAAATTTTTCCGATGAAGAAAAAACAATCACCTGCAAAATCGGCGTTGCCAAAATCTTTGATCTTATATACTCTTGTCTCGTTATCAAAGTACACGTGGCAGGAGGCCTTAGTGTCTTCGTAAAATGGATTAAGGAAAGGCTTGCCGACGATCCAATCGCCTTTGATGAATTTTTTAAAAACGTCTAAGCCAGCGGTAGTCTCTTTAAGTATGTTTTCTTTAGTTAATGACATGTTGAGAAATTGGTTTATTGATGAAGTAAGTCGATTTTAAATTGGTCGGTTTGTTGGAATAGGTAATGTTCCAAGTCCATAAGTCGGTAGAAGACCCTTCTTTTCATTTTGAAATAAGGGATTTTGTGTTCATCTCGATGTCGCTCTAGCGTTCGTCGACTTATTTTTAAAATTCGACAGGCTTCCCAGCTGTCAACATATTCTTTAGCGAGAAATTTCTTTCGATCGCTTAATTCAGCTACTTTGTCTTGTAGCTCCCGGAGTGTAACGATGAGTTGTTTATACACATCGCTGGATAGTGTGATTGTTTCCATGCAAACATTTTTTATTCGAGTGCAAGAATAATCAGCCAAAAAATTGAAAAGCCTTAGGTTAAGCTTAACCTAAGTGATATTAACCTCACCTTCGTTTCCGCTGTTTATCGTCTAGCTCTTGTGAATAGGCTTGGAAATGACCCTTTAGGTTTTCAAGAAAAACGGCATTGTCTTTTTTGCGTTCACGGGCTTGATTAAGTTTGGTGCTAGGGGCTTTAATGGGTCTATTAAAGAGCCTTTCAGCAATCTGCAGCAGTTGTCTTTGACTTAGTTTGCCATCTTCAGCCACAATGGCTCCTGAACGTTGTAAAGCAATGACCAATTCGAGCAAAGCAGTGTCTGAGTTGTTCCAATGTAACTTTGGAAATAATTGGCTTTGTTCGGCAAATAATGAAGTTTGCTTGGGGATAATCTGTTTTATTTCGGATTGGAGATGCCTGGTGAAATCAGGCTTCGGATGATTGTTTTGCCGGGCGATTCTTATTTTCGCTCGTATAAATAAATCAAGTTTAGAAATGAGTTCTTTTTGCGCTTCCACAAAATATTGAAGTTTTTTTTTATGGCGTCGCTTGCCGCATCCTTGAACTGTGGTGCACTTTTAAATTCTACTGAAAAAAGGATGAAGTCAAAATTGTCGGGCAGGTAGGTGATTTGATTCTCTTTTATTAGAATCAAGTAATCTTCTAGAAATACCATGATATTAACACCGACTGCGAGCTGTGAAATTTCTATCTCGATAAGGCATTTGGCTTCATCATAAATTTTTGCCAGGTAAAGCCTGTATTGGTTTATTGAGCCAAAGGTATTGATGCGAATACCTGGTTCAAATTCTTCTTCAAAGAGATTTATTTGGACTCTTTGCTTTGGTGACCATTCAACTTTGCGTGAGGCCAGCTCATTGATAATCGCTTGCATGGTTTGTTTCATTGCTTTTTTGCGTTAAAAAGCAAATGTATTTTTTTTCATTGTCTAATAGGGTCAATTTGAACTTTATTCATTCTTATTTTACGCCACAAAATCACCCAGGGCAATAGGGCAATCATATATATATATATGAATTGCCCTATTGCCCTAGAGATATGATTTTACAAATTGCCCTAAAAAAACGAGCAAAATCAAGGCTTTACAGGGGAGCTGTCAGTGAAAGTGCGAATTGAGATAGGAGAGAGGGTTTGTTCCTTTATCCGGGTCTTAAACCAAACATAGGTCTCAGGTTTCGAATCCAAAAGGGTCTTATACAATTCCCGTCCAATTTGAAGACAAATAAGCCATCGAAGAGGGGTTAAATGGTCCAATTATTTTAGAACTGGGTCTCAGGTTTCGAATCCAAAAGGGTCTAATTTTCGTCATTTTGGGCGGTGATTTGATGATTTTTAAGCATGTAAAAAATTAAAAAAATTGTTGTGTAGGTTCGGGATTCTTTCTAAATTCGAACCGTTGTAAGAGGGTTTTTGGCATTAAGGTCCCCTGCCAAAAATTATTTTGCAACTCGTGACGTTGACGCGTCACGGATTGACATAACTGATTGATAATTAATGTATTAGCATAGGCGGTTAGTGTACCTCTCTCTCCGCCCGATTCAATTTCACATTGTTTCAATACCCTGGAAACCGTTGTCCTGCAACGGTTTCTTTGTTTTAGGGAACCGGCATAATGGCGAAGCTCGGATTAAGGAATTGGCTCCATCGCTCTACCTCTCTAACCTTTGCTAGAGAAAAATAATTAATGCGACAGAACCACATTAACTACCTTATGCAAAGACAGTTGGTCTGACGCAGTTCCGATCCAAACATCGTACAGTCCAGCCTCCAACAGGGGCTTTCCAGCTTCATCGAAATACGATAAATCCTTGGCGCCCATCGTGAAAGTAACGGGTTGTTTTGTTGCTGAGAGATTGTTCGTTGTGAATTTGTCCGCGGCAACAGCCCACGCAATCTTCTGGAAGCCTTTCAACTCCTTTAACGGTCTGGTGAATGTTGCGCTGCGCTGATGCGCATAAAGCTGAATTGTTTCCGAATGGGCCATCCCACCAGTATTTTCAGCGGAAATAACAAACTGCACCTGGGCATTCGCTTGGGTTGCATCTAAGGTTAACGTATCGTTGTTTTGACTGCCATCGCCCCAGCCCAACCCCGTGGTTCCGTAGCTCAATCCATGTCCGAAAGCAAATAATGGAGAATTAGAGATGTCCAAATACTTCGAGGTATACTTTTGCTTTTCGTCGTAAGGACGGCCCGTGTTTTTAGCATTGTAATAGATAGGAACTTGTCCAACCGACCGCGGAAACGTCATCGTCAATTTTCCACTGGGCGATATTTCACCAAACAGCACATCGCGCACAGCCATGCCCGCTTGGGTACCGGGGAACCATGTCACCAAGATGGATGTAGCCAAGCCCACTTCCTCACTCAAATCCAAGGGGCGGCCGGTCATGACCAACAGTACGATGGGTTTGCCGGTGGCGGCCAACGCGCGCAACAGGGCTTTCTGGTTTTCGGGCAGTTTGATGTTGCTTCTGCTGGCAGCTTCGCCGCTCATGCCGAAGGTTTCACCGAGGTATACCACCGCCACATCGGATTTTTGTGCCAGCCCCACGGCTTCTTTAATTAATGTTTCGGGCGATTTTTCTGATTTTTCAATCATTCCACCGTGTTCGTTCAATCGAGCGATTAAAGCAGGTTCTTCGAGCATGTTGCATCCCAAAGCATATTGATTATCATTTTCGCCAGCCAAATTTCGGTTGTCGATGCTTATTTTGGGTAGATCATCGAACTGACGTATGTCGCCCTGTATGGGTTGACCTTCCCATTTTGCGCCCTTGTGTAAAGCTTCCCACAAGCTGATGGCTTTTTGGTGATCGCCCGCGCCGCTCCAGTTGCCGATGAGGTTTCGTTTGTCTTTGATGAAAGGGCCAATCCATGCGATTTTCGCGCCTTGGTTCAAGGGCAAAAGGTTTGCGGATGCTTTGGTTTCGAAAGCCGCGCCTTCAGCCGGTTTGGGGAGTGCTCCTTGGCCGTTCTGAAGCAACACAAATGACTCCACTGCCGCTTGATACGCCACATCACGGTGTGCGTTGGACAGGTGATATTGCGCTGGGGCTTTGTCGTTGAGATTGCGATATGGGTCTTGGAACAAACCCAAACGATATTTCGTTTCCAAAATTCTACGACAGGCCAAATCCACCGTGGATTCGCTCACCTGGCCTTGTTTTACGAGTTCGGGTAGTTTGTTGAGGAACAATTCAGAGACCATGTCCATGTCGGATCCGGCGTACAGCGACCTAGCAACCACCGTGGCTTCATCGCCCATGCCGTGATTGATGAGTTCCGCGATGCCTGTATAATCCGTACTCACCATGCCGTTAAAGCCCCATTCTTTCCGTAAAACATCGGTCAGCAGCCAACGGTTGCAGGTTGCGGGGGTGCCATTGATGTCGTTGAACGATGCCATCGCTGAGCCCACGCCGGCGTCTATGCAAGCCTTATACGGCGGAAAATAGTCGTTATACATTTTGTAGGTGCTCATGTCCACGGTGTTGTAATCGCGACCGGCTTCGGCGGCACCATAGAGGCCGAAATGTTTCACACAGGCCAAGATGTTGTTGGGCTGATTGAGTTGGAATTTTTGTTGTCCTTGGTAGCCTTTTACCATGGCTTCACCCACGGCGGATCCCAAGAAAGGGTCTTCACCGGCGCCTTCACTCACCCTTCCCCAACGCGGATCTCGGGCGATGTCTACCATCGGCGAAAAAGTCCAATTGAGCCCGTCTGCGGTGGCTTCCACAGCGGCTACTTTGGCGGTTTGTTCAACCAAATCCATGTTCCATGTACAGCTCAATCCCAGTGGAATGGGGAAGATGGTGCGATGGCCGTGTATCACATCAAACCCAAACAACAGCGGTATGCCGAGGCGGGTTTCATTGATTGCTTTTTGCTGCAGTTTGCGCACAGCTACTGGTGTGAAGGTGTTGAATACACCACCAACCATGCCTTTTTGGATTTTGCCTTCCACGTCTTTCGACAGCACCGGTCCGGTTACATCAAAACCCACGGTGGGTAGGTTCAACTGCCCGATTTTTTCCTCCAAGGTCATTTTAGCCATGAGGTCCGATACGTAGTTATGCATACCGATGGTATCTGGAAAGTTCAACCGATTAACGCTCTGCGAAGCCGCTGTATTGGCGTTGCTGGCGGTTTTTGCAGATTTGGGTTTGGTATACTGCGCTATTGCGAAGGTGGTTGCGCTGAGGGCGATCAGGGTTGTGAGTATGCGTGACATGTACTGTATAGCTGAGGGGTTAAGGTTTGATATGGGGCGATGTAAAATCAAGGGTTTTGAGTCCGTGTTGGATCTCGGGAATGCTCATAAATAGGTTCCAAAGCAGGCCAGAGCGATGGTTTTCGATCATGATAACGATCGGACCTTGGTCGATGGCGAGGTAGCTGTTGGCGACCCAGTTTTCTTTGGCGCAGAAGGCGTCGCGGAAGCCGTAGGGTCCCCAAATTGGATTTTCATTTGGCTGAGTATTAACGTATCGGTTGGCACTGCCGCTGCCATTGTTCAGGGCGGATGCACGGGTTGTGTCACCAGGGGGGAAGAGCGATCGCATCGAACCCACATCAAAGAAATTGCGCAGGGCGGAGAGGCTTTGTTCAGGTAAATAGGGCATGGCGGACAGGGCTGCGGTGGGAGAAATCACCCCCAAATCTTCGGTTGGTGAGTGCGCTGCATAGCCCAAATGATTGTCCGAGGCGGTTAATCCCCAGCATCCAGGGCCGTATCCTTTGAATTTTAGAGTATTTTCTTGACAGTGTTTGTAATTGATGAGGGTATGGGCCACATTTTGCTCGAAATAATTGGCGTATCTGTCTTTGAGTCCGATGGGATTCAAACCCAAAAAGCTGTAGTGTGAGAAGAAGAGCGGTCCACCGTAATCGAAGCCCAGTGGGAGGGTGACATCGAGGTAGGTTTTGCCATTTTTGAAGTGATTGCCGGCGGTCCATCCTTTGTGATAGACTTTGGGGGAGATGGCGAAACGCGGGTGTGAGGCAGCCATGACGTAGGCGATGAGGCATTCGTTCCAACCTTGAATTTTGTGCTTCATGCTCCAGCCGTTGTTGGGACTCCAGTGCCAATAAAGGGTATTTTGGTTTTGGGTGTACCAATTCCATTCGCAATCGCTCCATAGCCAACTGATCCGATTTCTGAGTTCGGTTTCTTTGGGCGATGCTTGATCGAAATACGCCCGCACGCAGAGCAGTCCTTGAAAGAGGTAGGCTGATTCCACGACATCGCCACCGTCGTCTTTTCTTGAAAAGGGGATGGTTTTGCCGGTTTCGCCGTTGAGCCAATGCGGGAAAATGCCGTGATAGTGGTCGGCTTTGGCCAAGAATTTTACTGATTTGAGCAGGTGATTTACCACGTCTTCGCGCTTTAGCCATCCGCGTTCCACACCCACGATGAGCACCATAAAGCCCATGCCGGATCCGCCGGTGGTGACCACTTCGTTGCCATAATCGTAGGCGACGTTGCTGCGTTCGCGGGCCAATCCAGATGTGGGGTGGGCAAATTGCCAGAAGTATTGAATGGTTTGTTTTTGGACAGAATCCATGAGGATGCTATCTTGGATTGGGTTGGGCGGTGTGGCTGAAAACGCTTGAACTTGGCGACAGCTGCCTAACAGCAAAAGGGCTGAGGCGATGGCCCGGAATAATTTGGCTATAATCCGCTCCAAATGTAGTTTGGGGGAACCTGGGCGGTTTATGTGTTCATAACAGGTTTGGGCCATGGCGAAATTACAGGTAGGGGGCCGTAAATTGGAGTTTTTTGAGTCCGGCTTTCACTTCAGTGTCTGAGGTAAATGTTTTCCAAAGCAGTTGAGAGCGGTGGTTTTCGATCATAACCACGATAGGACCTTGGTCGATGGCCAAGAAGGAGGTGGCGAACCAGCCCACATTGAGGTTGAAGGCATCGGTGAAGCCCTGGTTTCTCCAAATTTTATCGCCCAGTTTATAGTAGAAATATCGGGCGGCTTTCATCGATTCGGTGGGGGTATATGGCATGGAACTCAGTGCGGCGGTGGGCGAAATCACACCGATGTCGTTGGTTGGCGAATGCGCGCTGTAACCGGAGTTGTTGTCTGATGCGGTCAATCCCCAGCACTGATCGGAGTATCCATAATGCTGTCGAGGATTGGCTTTGCAATAGGCGTGATTGATTTTGCTGTGGTTGGTGGTTTGGGTTTCGTAGTTGGCATATGCATCGGAGAGTCCGCGTGGGTCTAATCCAAGGAAACTATAGTGGGAGAAGAAGAGCGGTCCGCCCAAATTTTCACCCAGAGGCAGTTGAAAGCCGTAATAGCTGTTGCCATTTTTCAT
>CAMBTR010000060.1 GCA_945870885.1 Chryseobacterium gleum
TAGCACCCAACAATACACGGTTGTCCCAGTTGTTGTGAATGATCAATTGGTTCTTCGCAGGGTTTGGAGCCAAAGTTACGTTGGTTCCCAAGTTGGTGTTGTCGATACCTACTGTAGCAACTAGACCCAAAGAAACTGCAATACGAGGAGCCATGTAACCCATGATTGAATCAACATATTTCATAGATTTTGCTTTGCTCCACATAGGGTTTGAAGCTTTGATACCACCCAAAATTACGGTTGGGTTGTATGGTGGGTTTGGCAATTTTTTGATGGCAGTTGTATCGTACCATTCATAGGGACCTGAAGCGTTGGCAAGACCCGCAACCGGGAACAAACCATCAATACCCTTGTTCAACACGTTGGCTGCACGCGTGTAATCATCCATTACTTTTCCTTTGTAAGGAGAAGTGTTTCCTAAACGCTGACAACGATTCATGGCATCAAAACCACCGCTCACTTCAACAACTTGTAAAGTAGTACCAGGTACGTTTACCATTCCTGTAGTGTAAGGAGCAAAAGGATCCATTACAGAATGACTCCAGATCAAAGGAATTTCACCTGCTTCCATCCAAGCAGAATCACCAATTGCACCGCCTACGGCAAAAGCCAAACGGGCGTTTGAAGTGTATCCTACGTGGTTTGATTTACAGAACATACCCATCGCTGGATTGTCGATACCAACACCTTTGCGGTCACCCCACATTGTGTCGTTCACCATCACTTTACCAGTGCTAGCAT
Source organism: Chryseobacterium gleum (assembly GCA_945870885.1). Classification (GTDB taxonomy): domain Bacteria; phylum Bacteroidota; class Bacteroidia; order NS11-12g; family UBA955; genus UBA955. Next base: position 742 of record CAMBTR010000060.1, read on the forward strand.
CACGGAATTTAATGCTTTTGATTTCACTCTGACGGTCGATAGAAGCATAAGCGCTGGTGATATAACCACCAGTACCGTTACCACCTACAGCAATTTTTGTAGTATCGATCTTGTAAGGGTTTCCACCTTCTTTCACGCCCTTTTTCATGAAACGAACGCAGGTGGCCAAATCTTGAACACCTTTGTAAGCGGCGTTGATGATACCTTGCTTACGCAAATCAACAGTTGCAGCTGCAGGGTTCCAACCCATACGGTAGGTCATAGAAGCAACTACATAGCCGCGTTGAGCCAACGACATACAAAATGCTACTGTAGCACTGTCGTCTTTGTAACCCACGGGGCTGTTGTTAGAATAACGAGGCAAGAAAGAACCCGAGTGACTAAAAATAATCAATGGGCGGTTGCTTGCTCCGTCTTGTGGCTCATAGATGTCGGCTGTCATAGCAACAAAGCCATAACCTGGGGCCATAGAGACTTTGCTAGTCAAAGTTGGAGTTCCTGTCAATACAGTGTAGTTGTCACCGTAAGAGACGTTTTTTGTTACAGTGATCTTGTCGGCAGCAATCACTTTGTCCACGTATTTCGTTTGGGCAAAAGTGGCTGAAGCCAACACAACTGTCAATGATGCGAGTAATGTTTTTTTCATATTTATTATTTTATTTTTTACAAACTTAGTGAATTGATTGAATCTTACAATATCTATTCGATAAACAAATTTATAAGTCAAAATACACAGAGAAATAGGCCATTCTACCAATTCTAGGGCCGCCATACACTTGCATCACCATGTTATTAGTGATATTACTAGCGCCCATTTTTATCATCGCCTTAAATTTAGGAATGGTTTTTGAAATCATCGCATCGAGCAACCAATAGGTGGGGACATCGCCAGTAAACTGAGGACTTCCTTCGAACTTGAATCCTTGAATCCACTTGTAATTGATGCTAAATCCAAGATCTTTCATCTTTAGTTTCTTGATGTCGATATTTTGACCGCTCAAACTGAGGTTAAACTTATTTTTGGGTGTATTAAAGGCAGGAATAATAGGATCTAAATTGTTAGTTTTATTCAATTGATTGTATGAATAATTGATTCCTGCGGTGTAATTTTTGGCAAAGAAATAGTTGGTTCCAATGCTGGCACCGGCAGTAGTAACGGCGGTTTCAGCGTTCGTTGCGATTCGATATATTTGTCCGCCACTGATATAATTGATTGAATAATCAATGATTGGGTCAAATCCAATTTTGTATCCAATAAAATCTTGATAATAACTGAAATAGGCACTCGCATCGATGTTTAACTTATTAGAAAACAGAAACGACTTATAGCCCATTTCGATACTTTTTACTTTTTCGGGACGAACGGGGTCTACTCCAAACCACTGAAGTTTTTTCAAGTCTGTGGTAAGACCACTTAGCGCATCGTAGAGAGAAGTCAAAGTAACCATGCTGTCGTAGCCGGTGATGTTACCCAACAAAATGGCCCTACCTACATTGTAATAAAGATATTGGTCGGCCAGTGTGGGGTTTCTCACGCCGGCAGATAAACTCACGCGGTAGTAGGTGATTTTATCGGGGGTGTACACCATTGATGCGGCGGGTGAGAATATGTAGTTAAAGTTTTGATTTTTATCAACCCTTGCAGTGGCATTGATTTTTAGTTTGTTGTTACTTGAGCGTTGTTCGATACCCGCATAAGCACCATACTCGTGGTTGCGAATTACGCGGCCGTTGGTATCTGAAAAGATGGTTCCCATGGAGTTAGGGCGATACAATCTGCCAGAAAACCCTGTGGTGAGGCTGGTTCTATCGGCCAATTTGAATTTGTGTTCCCCTTGCAAATTGTACAGCGCACTCTTGTCGAAGAAACCACTGCCGCCTTCCCCAAAGCTCTTCAGCGAAGTGATGGCATTTTTGAGGGAATCGTAACGCGTTGTGCCCGGTTGGAAACGATCATAGGTATTGGGTTGTTCAAAATGCGGTCTGCCTTGCCAATCATTTTTTATATCGGCAAGTCCAGCACATTCTTGGTGCCATTGGGTGAGCAAATCTTGGTTTTTTGCCATTAGGGCATCGAGTTCGGTGAACCAATTTGGGTTCGACAGCCAATCACCGGTTGGGTAGCCAGGTAGTTTTTTCAATTTGGGAACGAACTGACTTTTCCAGTGTGAGTAGTAATCACCGCCCCACAAATCATCTCGTTTGGCGGCTTTTTGCATGAGCAAGGCAGTGAAAACAGCGTCGTAAGTTCTACCAGCATCTTCATGGGTAGCATATACGCGCAGGAATCCATTTTTGTCTTTGTACTCCAATCGATTTTGTAAAAATTTGATATCGCGTAAGCTATAACGGTTATCGCCTTGATAGACTGTTGTTCCCATTCCGTAATTGACTTGGTATTCGAACTGACGTGCACCGTCGGGCTTAGGTCGATAGGCGGTCATGAAAGAGGTTTTAAAATTATACGTATTGTAATCTACGATGTCTTTTTCTTCGTAGCCTTGGCGGTTGAAGCGCATCAAACCGGGGTAGTCGAATTTTTGGGATTTTGCAGTGGCATCGTTTTCACCGGGTCTGAGAATTTCATCGCCGTAACGATTCACGGCATCGTATCCGCCGGGGTTAAGTATGTTGTTGACATTGTCTAGGGGAGAACCTGATTTTACAGCATCCATGTTATCGGCTTCCCAATCGTAGGCTTTCATATAGAAAAGGTTGGCTTTCATGGCCCATTTCTCTTGTCCGGGTTTACCACCAAAGGCTTTTGCATAGCGGATGGCAGTTTCGGTTAGCCCGCGCTCAGCAACTTTCTGCTTTACTTGTATTCCTTGGTATTTAAACGGGTCTTTGGTTGTCATTGAGATTACGCCGTTGAAAGCACCCGGGCCATAATAAGCGCTGGAAGCACCCACTACAATTTCTTGGTTGATGACATCGAGTTCGCTGGCACCAAGAAAATTTCCGAGGGAGAAATTTAGACCGGGAGATTGGTTATCGACCCCATCAATTACTTGCAGCGTTCTCACAGGGCTGGTACTGTTAAATCCGCGGGTATTTACGATTCTGAAACCTAGGCTGGCGCTAGTTACATCCACTCCTTTAAGGTGACCGAGGGCTTCGTAAAAATCTGAGGCGGGGGTTTCGCGTATACTTTGAGCTCCCATACTTTCTACGGTGAGGGGAGATTCTTTAAGCTTTTCCTTGAGTCGATTTTGTTTGATCACAACTTCTCCAATTCGATCTACCTTTTTGGGTGAAATAGAATCTTGAGTCTGGGCTTGGGTTTGAAGGATTGAAAATAAGCCAAAAATAATCAGGAGTATTGGTTGTTTCATGGGCAATAAATTGGGTTTAATCGGTGCAATATAGCAAACAAATACAAAATCCGTGGAACTTCTGTTTTCCAAATGAAAATCCTGCCGTGAATTTTCCGTAAACTTGCACCTATTATTATGGTAGGTAAGGAAACACTGCTAAAGGCTTGGGATTTGATTTGTACTGCCCGTGCCATGGCTAGCATTTATGAGGAAAATAGACCGATTGCGAAATACGTTCACAGCACATCAAAAGGGCATGAGGCGATACAAATTGCGGCAGCTTTTCACCTAAAAAATATCGATTATGCGTATCCCTATTATCGGGATGAATCCATGTTGTTGGCGGCAGGAATGCAACCTTACGAATTGATGCTGCAGTTGTTAGCCAAGTGGGACGATCCGTTTAGTGGCGGAAGAACTTATTACGCTCACCCCTCGTTGAACCGTCCGGAAATGGTAAAAATGCCACATCAAAGTTCGGCTACGGGGATGCAAACAATTCCAGCTACGGGGGCTGCCCATGGAATTAAATATCTCGAAAGTCAGGGCCTAATCACCAGTGCCGAAAAACCCATCGTACTTTGTTCTTTGGGCGATGGCTCGGTGACAGAAGGCGAAGTGGCTGAGGCTTTTCAGATGGCTGTTTTGCATAAACTACCCATTTTGTATCTGATTCAGGACAACGATTGGGGGATTTCTGCCAGCGGCGATGAGATGAGGGCGATGGATGCGTTTGACTATGCTTTGGGCTTTAAGGGGATGCGACGTGTACGCATCAACGGAAGTGATTTTGTGCAGTGTTACGACGAGATGGAAAAGGCCATCGAATTTGTGAGAAATGAGCGTGCGCCAATGTTGGTGCATGTGAAAGTGCCTTTGTTAGGGCATCATACCAGTGGCGTGAGAAGTGAGTGGTATAGGGATGATTTGGATAAGCAAATGCGTCAAGATCCTTTGCCAAGAATGAAGGATTTGTTGCTCACTTTGGGCGAATCTGAGGAAGTGTTGGAATCCATCCGATTGAATGCGGAGCAGTTGGTCTTTAACGATTTTGAAAAGGCGAAAGCAGCGGAAGATCCAAAGCCAGAAACTTTGATGGATCATATTTTGGCACCCACAGAAGTGATTGCCGAGACAGGTGAAAGGTCGCCAAAAGGTGCTGAGGTTGTGATGATGGTTGATGCGGCATTGCATGCGGTGGATGAGATTTTGAGAAAACACCCAGAATCGTTGTTGTACGGTCAAGATGTAGGCCATCGTTTGGGAGGTGTGTTTAGGGAAGCGGCAACTTTGGCCGACAAATACGGAAAAGACAGGGTATTCAATACGCCCATTCAAGAGGCATATATCGTTGGAAGTACTGCAGGAATGAGCGCGGTGGGTGCAAAGCCGATCGTAGAAATTCAATTTGCCGATTATATCTGGCCGGGTATAAACCAATTGGTGACCGAACTGAGCAAGAGTTCGTATTTGAGTATGGGTAAATTTGCTGTGGCGAGTGTGATTCGTGTTCCAACGGGCGCTTATGGCGGTGGAGGCCCATATCATAGCGGTACGGTGGAGAGTTCGTTGTTGCCCATCAAGGGAATCAAGATTGCTTATCCTAGCAATGCTGCCGATATGAAAGGGTTGATGAAATCTGCCTATTACGACCCCAACCCCGTGGTGATCTTCGAGCACAAAGGTTTGTACTGGAGCAAGGTGCCAGGAACGGATGCTGCCAAAACGCTTGAACCCGATGAGGATTATTTGGTTCCTTTTGGAAAAGCGAGGGTGGCATTGGAAGCGAGTGAAGAAGCAGTTGAAAGAGGCGAATCTGTTGGTGTTGTTACTTATGGTATGGGTGTTTATTGGGCAATGAATGCCGCAAAAAACCTTCCCGGTCAGGTGGAGGTTTTGGATTTGCGGACATTAGCACCTTACGACGAAGAAGCCATCGTATCGATCACAAAAAAGCACGGAAAGGTCCTGATTTTAACGGAGGAAACGCTGCGAAACAGTTTTGCTGAGGCTTTGGCTGGAAGGATTTCTCAACAGTGTTTTCATTTTTTGGACGCGCCAATTCGGACGATGGGCAGTTTGGATGTACCCGCAGTTCCTTTGAATGTAAGTATGGAGGCAGTAATGTTGCCGAACGCAGATAAAGTGGAAGCGGTGTTGCGAGAAATGCTGGCTGATTAAGCTAACTCCTCGATTTTGTATTTTTTCTGATTGAAATTGACCACGTCGCCCGCGGCATGTCCTTTCAATGCAATGGCCAGGGGTGATTGGGCCGAAATGATGTGAATGGGCTGACCTTGATAATTCAAACTTCCGAGTGCTGCACCAATGTAAATCATCATTTTGGTGGTTCCCATAGAAACGTATAATAAACTTCCCTCACCCGCCGCAATGGATTTGGCATCGTTTAAAATGAGTAGGGTTGCTTTGGTAGTATGAACGCCCGAGATTTGGGTTTTTAATCGTTCGATTTCTCTTTGGAATTGGGTGCGAGAGGTTTCGTATTTGTCGCCCGCGGAACTTTTTGTCTCTTCAAACATTCCTTTTTGAAGTTCGTGGATGCTGCCTTCGTATTCAGCGATCATGGCATCGACATGGGCAAGGCAAAAATTTCGTATATCGGATTTGTTTGGAAGCGTCATTTTAGCGGCAATATTAATTTAACATAAATCAATATCAATTGTTTTCTACTCAATAAACCGATGTAAATTTGTGGAAGCATGTCAGATTCTCAGGAAAACAACCCCAAAGGACAAGAATTTTCGTTAAACACGATTGAAGAAGCCATTGCCGACATCAAGGCGGGGAAGGTAGTTGTTGTGGTTGACGATGAAAATCGGGAGAATGAGGGCGATTTTTTGACGGCTGCCCGTAACATGACACCGGAGTTGGTGAATTTTATGGCGACCAAAGGGCGGGGATTGATTTGCGTTCCTTTGCTCGAGGAAAGATGTCAGGCCTTGGGCATTGAAATGATGGTAAACAACAACACGGCTACTCATGAAACGGCATTTACGGTTTCGGTGGATTTGTTGGGTCAGGGATGTACAACGGGGATTAGTGCATCGGATCGTTCCAAGACAATTAAGGCGTTGATCGACCCAAATACCAAACCCGAAGATTTGGGTAAACCAGGTCATATTTTTCCATTGGTTGCTAAGAGTGGTGGGGTATTGCGCAGGGCGGGTCATACCGAGGCGGCGGTGGATTTAGCGGTGATGTCGGGCTTTGAACCGGTGGGTTGCATCGTAGAGATATTAAAAGAGGACGGTGAGATGGCGCGACTTCCAGATTTGGTTGAGATTGCTACGGAGTTGGATTTAAAGATTATATCGATAGAAGATTTGATTGCCTATCGTTTAAAACACGAATCGTTGATTCAGAGGGAGATTTCGGTGCAGATGCCTACCAAATGGGGCGATTTTGATTTGGTTGCTTTCCGTCAGAAAGACAGTGGACAGGAGCATCTGGCGTTGGTGAAAGGCCAGTGGACGGAGGACGATGCCGTGATGGTAAGGGTTCACAGCAGTTGTTTAACCGGCGATATTTTTGGCAGTTGCCGATGTGATTGTGGCGAGCAGTTGCAGAAGGCGATGGAGCTTATCCAAGAGGAAGGTCGGGGAGTGATTGTTTACATGAATCAGGAGGGCCGAGGCATCGGATTATTAAATAAGTTGAGGGCTTATAAGTTGCAGGAACAGGGTTTGGATACGGTGGAAGCGAATTTGCAGTTGGGCTTTAGCATGGACGAAAGGGATTACGGAGTGGGCGCGCAAATTATTCGGGATTTGGGCATCAAAAAAATGCGTTTGATCAGTAATAATCCCAAAAAACGGACAGGTTTGGTGGGTTACGGATTGGAGATTGTTGAGAATGTGCCCTTACAGATTGAATCGAACCCCCACAACGCCAAGTATTTGGATACCAAGAAATTGAAAATGGGTCACACGCTGTAAAATTGTGCCCCGCGCAGTTTTAGTGTTACTTTGAAAGGATAAATATTATCGAGATGACAAACACCAAGTACATAGAAGTGGATCCGGCGAATACGCCTTTGCCGCAGTTGCATCAGTTTTTGCTGGGCAGTGTAAGTCCTCGACCGATTTGTTTTGCTAGTACCATTGATTTTAAGGGCCGTCCAAACTTGGCGCCTTTCAGTTTTTTCAATGTGGTGAGTGTAAATCCTCCGGTGATTGTTTTTTCTCCTAATAATAGCGGTCGTGATGGTACGCCAAAGCAAACATTTTTAAATGCGAAGGCGGTTCCTGAAGTGGTTGTAAATGTGGTGAGCCATGCGATGGTGGAACAGATGAATATCGCTGCCGCACCATGGGAACATGGCGTGAGTGAATTTGAAAAAGCGGGATTTACACCAGTTGCATCGGATTTGGTGAAGCCTTTCAGGGTGGCTGAATCACCAGTTCAAATCGAATGTAAAGTCATTGATATCAAGGAGTTTGGTGATGGCGGCGGATCAGGAAAATTGATTATGGCGCAGGTGGTGAAGATGCACGTGAAGGAGGAAGTTTTGGGTGAAGATGGCAAAATCGACCCATTTAAAATGAATTTGGTGGGCAGAATGGGTGGTTCTTGGTATTGTTTGCCGGAGCGAGATAGCATGTTTGAGCTGTCGCAACCCTTGAAAGTCACTTTGGGATATGATCGTTACCCAAAAGAAGTACGTTTGAGCAAGGTTTTGACAGGCAATGATTTAGGCCGTTTGGCTTGTGTCCAAGGCGAACCCACGCAGGAAGAACTTGCATCGGCCATTGAATGGTTAAAGGAAAAAGGGGAATACCCACTGGATCTCAGTGATTGGCATTCACGGGAATTGGGGGCGTTGGATTTATTAGGGGTTGACCATATTCGAGAGGCGGCCGCGTTGTTGTTGCTTTAATTCAAGGCAACAAGTTTTGGTATCGCGTATCGCAAAAAATTAAGCCAACAGTTTTTTAACGGCTTCGCTGATGAGCTTTCCATCGGCAACACCACCCATGGCTTTTATGGCGGCGGGCATCACTTTGCCTAGGTCTTTCATGCCTGCGGCGCCGGTTTCGGCGATGATAGCTTTCACTTGTGCTTCGATTTCTTCGGCGCTCATTTGGGCGGGCAGGAAACTCTCTACCACGGTCAATTCTGAACGTTCGATAACGGCTAAATCTTCGCGACCTTGTTGCTCATAAATATCGAGGCTGTCTTTGCGTTGTTTGGCCATTTTTTGAAGGGCTTTGATGCACATATCGTCGGTCACTTCTGTTACACCTTCAGCGGTTTTTAACAACAAAAAAGCACTTTTGATACCCCTCAATGCGCGCAAACGATCTTGGTCTTTTGCCTTCATGGCAGTCATGATTCCGGCATTTACTTGTTCTATCAAAGACATACCGCAAAGATAGTTAACTTTGCAGTGATTTTATGAGTACCGAAAGACCTGTCCGCGTTCGTTTTGCCCCTAGTCCTACTGGCCCCCTTCACATTGGTGGGGTACGTACGGCATTGTACAATTATTTGTTGGCCCGCAAGCACGGCGGAACCATGATTCTTCGCATCGAAGACACAGATCAAAATCGTTTTGTGCCCGGTGCCGAGCAATATATTATGGAAAGCCTAAAGTGGGTGGGTATAGAAATTGATGAGGGCATTGAGCAGGGCGGACCGCATGCGCCATACCGCCAAAGCGAGCGAAAGCCGATGTATGCGCAGTACGCGTACGACATGATTGAAAAGGGGTTTGCGTATTATGCGTTTGATACCGAAGAGGATATCGAGCAGATGCGTAAGCGTTTGGAAGCCAGCAAGATGCAGCCTGCCTATGATTCGGTGAGCAGAATGAGCATGAAAAACTCAATCACTTTGCCGGCGGATGAGGTGAAAATGCGTTTGGATCGGGGCGATAACTATGTGATTCGCATCAAATTACCTCGAAAAGAAGAGGTGAGATTTCACGATGTGATTCGCGGTTGGGTGGTTGTGAACACTTCCACGATGGATGATAAAGTTTTGTTGAAAGGCGATGGTATGCCAACGTATCATTTGGCCAATGTGGTAGATGATTATTTGATGGGTATCAGCCATGTGATTCGCGGGGAAGAGTGGTTGCCGAGTGCGCCATTGCACGTGATGTTATATCGTTATTTGGGTTGGGAAGAGGTGATGCCGGAATTTGCGCATTTGCCGCTTTTGTTGAAGCCGGAAGGCAACGGAAAACTGAGCAAACGCGATGGAGATCGATTGGGATTCCCGGTATTCCCATTGCAGTGGACGGATCCAAAAACGAATGAAGTGAGCAGTGGTTATAAGGAGAGTGGCTATTATCCAGAGGCGGTGACGAATATGTTGGCGTTGTTGGGATGGCATCCGAGCGGAAACCAGGAAATGTTTTCTATGGAGGAACTCATTGCCGAATTTAGTTTGGAGCGTGTGAGCAAGAGCGGGGCGAAGTTTGATTTACAAAAAGCATTGTGGTTTAATCAGCAGTATTTGCAGCAGAAACCATTGAATGAGCAATACGAAATATTGAAGCCCATGATTGAAGCCAAAGGCTACGATACTTGTCAGGAATACGTGGAACAGGTCGTTGTTTTGATGCGTGAAAAGGTCCAATTTGTCAAGGATGTGGTAGAAGAGGGATATTATTTCTTTGAAGCACCCAAGCAATA
>CAMBTR010000061.1 GCA_945870885.1 Chryseobacterium gleum
ATCGGCGGCGTATACGTCAACCGTCCTTACCCTAACCAACCCAATGCGCCCCAACCTTACGAGCCCATCCCCCATTTCCAACAAAAACGTGCTATGGAAGCCTTGGCGAAATATGCATTTGCGCCAAACGCAATGGAAGTACCTTCAGATTTGATTCCTTTCTTACAACAACAGCGACGTGGATTTGGATTTTTCGCAAAAGAAGAAGATCCAAAATTGATGAATCGCGTTTCCAGAATGCAGGCTGATGTGTTGGCTCATTTGCTGAACCCAAAAACGTTGTTGCGAATTTCGGATACGAAAGAATATGGCAATCGCTATGTATTGACCGACATGATGGGTGCTTTAACCAACGCCATTTTCATGGAAGATCTAAAAAGCATGGTGAACAGCCACCGCATGATTTTGCAAGAAATGTATGTCGAGACGTTGCTCGCAGGAGCGCTTCAGGCAGAAAAAAATCCTTACGATGCGATTTCTAAAGCGGCGATGTACGGCGAAATCACTCGCATTCAAGAAATGTTGAAAGCAAATCCTGGCACGGCCGAAACCAAAGCACATCGCTCTTTGCTATTGAAAGGTATCGAGAAAGCACAAAACAATTAATTCAATAACATTGAGATTAGATACTATCAAAAAGGGCGCATTAATATGCGCCCTTTTTTACGCAAAAACCACCTTCGCCCAATCCGGTGAAACCATATCAAAATAAAAACCATGAAAACCAATAAACTCATTGCCCTCGGCTGTTTGATGATTGCCACCACCGTTGCCCTAGGAGCCATGGGTGCACATACCCTAGAAGATGTAATTTCTGCACGCTACCTCGAGGTTTGGAAAACCGCATCGCTGTATTTTGCGCTGAATGGACTCGGCTTATTAGCCATTTCAAACATCGCCCCAACAATAAAAGGCCTCCATATCAAACTAATCATATTGGGTTCATTCATTTTCAGCGTATCCCTTTGGATTCTTGCGTTGAATGAAATCCTCTCCCCTGCCTTGCGAAAACTGGGAGCCATCACCCCTGTGGGAGGCGTCCTAATGATTGTCGGTTGGACATTAATCGGAATTCATCAACTGAGGCGTTAACCCATTTTAGAAGCAACTAACCATCAAACAGTTTCCTGAAAAGGGTAAATCCATAAAAAAGGGGCGGCCAATGGCCGCCCCTTTCAATTAAATCCAATTTCTTGCGCGGATTATTTACCTGCTGGTGGTGGAATGTAATCCAAACCTTCCGTAGATGGCATCGCCGTTGGCTTCTGCCCCGGTCTAACATCCAACAACTCCACTTCAATCACCGTAATTCCATACATATCATCAAAAGTTCCCGCCATACGAGCCAATGAAGGATATTCCACGTTAGAAATATACATCTCAAATGATCCGCCCTTGGCAGTTTTACCAAACGACTCTTCCAACGGTGGCAACTTCAAACTCTCGATGGTTCCCATAAATGGTTTTTTGTCCTTGCGATTGTCCTGAAACACCTTACCCTTGCCGCTCTTGATGATGAAATAACATAAAACGCTATCGTAAACACCAGGAATGCTTCCGCTTCCCTTTTTCAATTCTTTGTAATAACCCTTGGCAGCCAAAGGACTCACACCTTGCTCCTTGCTCAACTTCGCCAACTTATCATTGGTTTCCTTTTGCAATACCTTGATCTTCTTGTCCTGAACCCCTTGCACATAGCCCTGATACACTTTGCCCATCACATCTTCCTTAATCGCCAAGCCACTGTCCTTCGAGAAACCCTCTTTGATTCCACGCAAGAAACTACCATAGTCCAACGCATCGATGCCTTGCTGCTTCATACGCTTCGCCGTTTCGTAGCCATACACATAGCTAAAAGAATCCTCAGACGTTTTCAAATGCTTACTGGTGTCGATTTTTTCACCGCAACCGGCCAATAGACCCAAGGCCAATACCGGAATGATTAATAATTGCTTTATCATGTCAAATTATTTATTTATAGTTTGTAAAGTTCTGCTTTTCTCTCTTTAATCTGCGCATCTTCCGCAAATTCTTCGTAACTCATGTACTTGTCGATGATTCCATTTGGTGTAATCTCGATAATACGATTGGCAATCGAATTGATAAATTCCTGGTCATGCGAATGGAACAATACCACCCCCGCATAATCCACCAAACCGTTGTTCAACGCCTGAATACTCTCCAAATCCAAGTGGTTGGTAGGTTCGTCCAACAACAAAACATTGGGATTCTCCAACATCAACTTACTCAGCATACATCTCACCTTTTCTCCTCCACTCAACACCGTACACATCTTCTGGGTTTCCTCGCCGCTAAACAACATACGACCCAAAAATCCGCGTACATAGGTCTCGTCCTTCTCCACCGAATACTGCCTCAACCAGTCAACCAAGTTGATTTTCTCGGTGAAAAATTGTGCATTTTCGTTAGGCAAATTACTCATCGTAACCGTCACACCCCAGTTAAAATCTCCTTTTGCTGGCTTTACTTCTCCCCACAACGTTTTGAAAAACTGATTCAAAGCCAATGTGTTACGACTGATAAATGCAATCTTATCGCCTTTGCTCACCGTAAAGTTGATATTGCTAAACAACACCTCCCCCGACTCGGCTTTGGCACTCAAATTCTCAATCGTTAATATCTGATCGCCCACTTCTCTACCCTGTTTTACTATGATACCAGGATACTTTCTTGTACTCGGCTGAATCTCTTCGATGTTCAATTTCTCCAACATCTTCTTACGTGCCGTTGCCTGCTTACTCTTAGCAACGTTGGCACTGAATCGCGCGATAAACTCCTGCAATTCCTTCTTCTTGTCCTCTGATTTCTTATTCTGATCCGATCTCTGACGTAACGCCAACTGAGAACTCTGGTACCAGAATGTATAGTTACCGCTGAAAATCTGAATCTTACCAAAATCAATATCGCACACATGCGTACAAACATTATCCAAAAAGTGACGGTCATGACTTACAACCAACACTGTATTTTCGAAAATTGCCAAAAATTCTTCCAGCCAACGAATCGTATCCACATCCAAATCGTTGGTAGGTTCATCCATCAACAACACATCTGGATTGCCAAATAACGCCTGAGCCAACAACACCCTTACCTTCTGGTTACCGTTCAAATCCTTCACCAAATATTCGTGAAACTGCTCTTCGATGCCCAAGCTACTCAACAACTGCGCTGCATCACTCTCCGCATTCCAGCCATCCATCTCCGCAAACTCACCCTCCAACTCACTCGCACGCATGCCATCGTCCTCAGAAAAATCCTCCTTGGCGTACAACACTTCCTTTTCCTCCATAATCGACCACAACTTATGGTGTCCGCGGATTACAGTTTGTAAAACAGGATAATCATCAAAAGCAAAGTGGTTCTGGCTTAACACCGCCATCCTCTTGCCAGGTTCGATGTCCACTGAGCCCGTATTGGGTTCGATTTCTCCCGATAAAATCTTTAAAAATGTGGATTTACCCGCACCATTGGCACCGATAATTCCATAGCAGTTGCCATTGGTGAACTTGAGGTTGACCTCCTCAAACAAAACGCGCTTACCAAAACGCAAAGAAAGATTTGAAACTGAAAGCATTATATACGAAAAATGAGCCGCAAAGTTACGGGTTATCCATGGAAATCGATGGTAATCTTAACTAAACAATGTGAAAGACCCCTCCATTTTGAGATTCACAAAGCCCATTGGGCTGTTTTCGAACAGATTTCTATTAAAAACATAATATCTAGCAGGCTTATTACTTACGCCATGTTGCTTTTCTGGCAAGGCCGCAATCACCCCAGAATTCAACATCTTACGCCTAAAATTGCGCTTGTCTAAATCCCGCTGCAAAATAGTCTCGTACAAGGCCTGCAAATCGCTCATCGTAAATTTATCCGGCAACAATTCAAATGCAATCGGCTGAATCTGAACCTTTTCACGCAACGCCATCAACGCCCCTTCGGAAATTTCATTGTGATCGAACGCCAACTCAGGAATCTCGCCAATGGGCAACCAAACCGCCCCTTTGCTAAACGAACCGGGCTGAATTTCCACCTTGCTACTTTCAATCAAAGCCATGTAGGCAACCGTAATTACACGAGCATCTGGATCCTGCCTCACACCCTGCAACCAAGCCCTGTCTTTCGCTTTTGTGATACGCAATGGATCACCAAATGCCTGAAATTGCTGTAAGAAAATCCCCGTTAAACCCGTCAATTCCTTCAAAACCCGAGCCGCCGCCTCATCCAAATTCTCATTGTCTCTAACCAAATCCCCTGGCAACGCATAATAGCTATCATCCAACTCCGTCAGTGCGTTAGGAACCGTACGCTTAATCAATAGCAAACGTAAAGTCTCTTTGCTGAAGCCAAAAATGACGCAATCAACGGAAACGTGGGGGTTTAAAGATGGGCTTATCGACATGAACAATCTTTGCTCTAGCCCACAAATTAACCCAAAATAATAATGCTATGCAAAAAATTGTTTTTTAAGTGTTCGTTTGACACTAAGCCTTTTTTCTTTAACTTGCGTCGATTTTATTATGATCTTAGTAGCAGACAGCGGAAGCACAAAGTGCGATTGGGTATTTACCGACGGAGAATCTCAGCGTTTATCGTTCCATACCATGGGTTTCAACCCTTTCTTTCACAACACAGAGTTGATCGAAAGTGAAATTCGCAAAAACACAGAACTCGCCGCGGTTGCACCGATGGTTGAGCACGTGTTTTTCTATGGCGCCGGAGCAAGTATTGCCTCGAGAAATATCATCATTGAAAAAGCCTTAAAAGCCATTTTCACCAAAGCAAATGTTGTGGTTGACCACGATTTACTTGGCGCAGTGTATGCTACTTGTGGAGATGAACCAGGAATTTCTTGTATTCTCGGAACGGGAAGTAATAGTTGCTATTATGATGGCAGTGTAATCCATGAAGTTGTTCCCGCTTTGGGATATGTACTTGGCGACGAAGCCGGTGGAACGTTTTACGGCAAGGATTTACTCCGGATGTTCTTGTATAAAGAGTTGCCCGAGAAAATCCACAATGGCCTTATCGAACGATTTGACCTCACCAAGGAAGGTATTTTTGAAGCAACTTATAACAAACCCAATCCAAACGTTTATTTGGCGTCATTCATGCGTTTTCTAAGCGATAACAGCGACGAAAAATGGGTGCGCGATTTCATTTACAATGGCTTCAGTAAATTCATCAATATTCATATTTGGAAGTACGAAAACCACAAAGAAGTACCCGTTCACTTCGTCGGTTCTGTGGCTTACCATTTCAGTGATTTGTTGAAAGAAGCTTGCAAAATTCACCGCATCAATGTGGGTGTAATTACCAGAGAACCGGTAATCAATTTGGTTGAATACCATTTGAGAAAATTGAAAATCTCTGCATAATGATTGCCTTAATCCTGGATTTAGACGGGGTTATTTGCGATACAGCCCATTTTCATTTTCTTGCTTGGGAGCGATTGGCCGCAGAATATGGCTATCAACTCACGCAAGACGATAATGAGAAACTGAAAGGCGTAAGTCGTTCAGATAGCCTAAAATTCATTCTCAAACTCGCCAATAAAACCCTTACCCATTCTGAGTTCGATGCCGATTTGGTTAGAAAAAACGAATGGTACCTAGAGTTGGTGAAAGATATGGGTCCATCCGATGTTCTTCCCGGTGTTCCTGAGTTTTTGGCACAAGTAGATGAATTAAAATTACCCCTGGCCTTAGGTTCTGCAAGCAAAAACGCGACAATGGTACTCACCCGAGTTGGTCTTGTTGAAGCCTTCGATGCCATTGTTGATGCCGGCCATGTAAAACAAGGCAAACCCCATCCCGAAACTTTCCTTACCGCCGCCGATATGATTGGATTTCCTCCATCGCAGTGCCTGGTTTTTGAGGACAGCGCAGCGGGCGTGCAAGCAGCCATCGCCGGAGGAATGAGAGCCATTGGCATCGGTAAATCCGAAGACCTTCCCGGCGCTATAATGCATATCAACAATCTCGGAGAATTCGATTTCGATTTTCTCGACGAGTTATAAACGTTTATCTTATCCCCCTTTCAACCCCATGATAGAATATTTCAAAGCAGACGCCTGGAAAGTTATCGAAGAAGGCTTTAATCCTAATATGAACGAAATTGCCGAAAGCGTTTTTTCACTCGGCAATGGCATGATGGGTCAGCGTGGAAATTTGGAAGAAAGCTACAGCGGACATTCTTTGCAAGGGACTTATGTCGGTGGCGTTTACTACCCCGATAAAACCCGTGTGGGCTGGTGGAAAAACGGATACCCCGAATACTTTGCCAAAGTGTTGAATGCGACTTATTGGAGTGGATTGCGCATTTGGATCAACGGCGAGTTGCTCGATCTGGCCAAGGTTGAAGTTTTGGCGTTTCATCGCGAACTCGACATGCACCAAGGGGTATTGAATAGAATTTGCACAGTAAAAATGACAAATGGGATTGTATTAGACATCCAGAGTCATCGATTCTATTCCCTCATCAACAAAGAATACAGCGCATTACAGTATAATATTACTTCGAGTAAGGATTGCACCATTACCGTCGAAAATTACCTCGATGGCGATGTTTCCAACAAAGACTCCAACTACGATGAGAAATTTTGGGAACCTGTAAAGCAAGACGTCCACCATCACGAGTTGCTTGTTACCGTTAAAACAAAAAAACTCGACTGGATTGTTACCAATGCCATCGCTTTTGAAACCGTGATAAATGGGGTCAAACACAACAACATTGCCAAGCCCCATACCCATGAAAAGTTTGCCAGCAACACCTATGAAATCTCTGTAGCTGCTGCCGAAAAACTCACGTTGGTAAAACATTGTATCACCGGCAGCAGCTTCAACCACGCCCCGGAAGCATTGGAACTCCATGTGAAAAAAGCCCTCGAAAAAATGAGCGCTTCCCCATTTGAAGACCACCTAAAAATGAGCGCCGCCGCTTGGGCAAAAAAATGGGAAACCACCGACGTTCGCATTGATGGAGATGTACAAGCCCAGCAAGCAGTTCGCTTTAACATATACCACCTCAATCAAACCTATTGCGGCGATGACGCCCGCTTGAATATCGGACCCAAAGGATTCACCGGCGAAAAGTACGGCGGCAGCACCTATTGGGATACGGAAGCCTATTGCCTGCCATTTTTCTTAGTATCGGCTGAGGCCGCAATTTCCAGACAGTTATTGGTTTACCGTTATAAACAGCTCGATAAAGCCATAGAAAACGCGACCAAATTGGGCTTCAACAACGGTGCCGCGCTCTACCCCATGGTAACCATGAACGGCGAGGAATGTCACAACGAATGGGAAATCACCTTCGAAGAAATTCATCGCAACGGGGCTATCGCTTATGCCATTTACAACTATATTCAACACACCGACGACCGCAGTTATTTGCTCGATGGCGGCTTTGAAGTACTGCTTGGTATCGCCCGATTCTGGAAACAACGTGTACATTGGAGCACCCTAAAAAATCGCTTCGAAATGCATGGCGTAACCGGTCCAAACGAATACGAAAACAACGTAAACAACAACTGGTATACGAGTTACATAGCCAATTGGTGCATGCAATATACCGCTGAATGCGCCCTATGGTTGAAACAAAACCATGCCACCGCTTTCCAAGGCATTTGCAATAAAACTCAATTTCAACACACCGCAGAAACCGAGGCTTGGTCAAACATTGGCCAAAATATCTACCTCCCCTACAGCGAGGAACTGGGCGTTTTTGTGCAGCACGATGGATTCCTTGAAAAAGAATTAATCCCTGTAAAAGACCTCTCGCCCGCGCAACGACCCATCAATCAAAAATGGAGTTGGGACAGAATTCTTAGGAGCGTTTATATTAAACAGGCCGACGTCCTTCAAGGGCTTTACTTCTTTGAAGACGATTTTGATGCCGAAACCCACCTTAGAAATTTCAAATTCTACGAGCAGTTCACCGTACACGAAAGTTCACTGAGTCCTTGCGTTCATAGCATCTTGGCGGCAAAAATTGGCCAGACCGACAAAGCCTACGAAATGTATTTGCGCACGGCGAGATTGGACCTCGACAACTATAACAACGACACAGAAGACGGACTCCATATTACCTCTATGGCTGGTAGTTATTTGAGTATTGTACAAGGTTTTGGGGGATTGCGCATCAAGGATCAGACCCTTTACCTCAACCCGCACTGTCCCGCCCAATGGAAAGGTTATGGCTTCCAAATTTTGCTCAACAACCAACCCATAAAAATCGAGGTAAGTCAATCAGGATATAGCGTCACGAATTTAGGCAACCAAGAAATTGCAATACATCTAGGCACTGGCGAATCGATGCAAAAAATTGAGCTACTACCGGGCGTTGGGCATAGCCACGGCGACATCCTAAGCAAATAAGCCGGCCGAAATTAAAAATGCCGCCACGAGAATTTCGTTCAAAATGGTTTTACCCAAAATCACCGGCCGCTCAACTGCGCAAAAGTTGTTCATACTTCCAATTTTAGCCCTATTAAAAGTCCACCCGATTCGAGTATTTTTGCGAGACTTTGACTCCTGACCAGAACACATCGAACAAACCAATAGACAATTCTAGTAAAAAGTCCGTTGTAGTGGGTTCCGAACATTCTGAAACAGTAAAAACGTCAAAAACCTCCTCCCCATGGCTCATCGTCTGGGCTGGTCTTAGTATCACCCTCCCCATTCTTCTGCTTTATATCTACAGTTGCAAACCCGAGGCGTTTTCCTTCACAGGGGTTGAACTCAAGCAGATTCTAGGAAACCAAGACATTGATGCGATGCTCGCAACCTTGGACGAACCGGAAACACCAACGAATACATTAATAGCAGAGCCAATTAGGGATACCGCAAATTCAAGTCTTGGAAAGGATTCCACCCTGCCATTTTTAACACAAAGTCGTGGAGTTTTCACTCTGCCCGCCTATGAATTGCCAGTTTTTGCCGACACTACAAAACATCGAATTCTACTTATCGGCGATTCAGAAAGTGGCGGTTTACGCTATCCGCTAAATGACTACTGCCTTGCCAATGGCCACAAATTGATTTTATCGATGGAATGGTATTCCGCTACCGTTTTTAATTTTGGCAGGTCCGACACCATAGACAAGATCATCGCGCGATTTAAACCCACCTACATTTTCTTAGTCTTTGGCCTCAATGAATTGTATGCCAGAGATTTAAAGGCGAGAAAAATTGCAGCCAATCAGCTTGCGAAAAAGTTGCGTAACATCCCTTATGCTTGGATTGGACCAGCGAATTGGGATGAAGATTTTGGAATCAACCGCGTATTTAAAAGCTCAGCCGATTCCGGGACATTCTTTTTAACCAAAAATCTAACCCTTACCCGCGCTGGCGATGGGCGTCACCCAGATGTTCAAGGCTACCGGATTTGGATGGACAGTGTAGCGAGTTGGTTGCAGACATCGGCCAAATACAAGATGGCCATGAAGCCGCCGCGCAAGCGCGGCCGGCCGTTCCGTTCATCAATCATCACCCTTAATGCAGCAAAATACCGTGGATACTAATTGGATCAATAACATATTTGCGCCGCTGCACGATCCACAATTGTTGAATCGCATTTTTAGCTATTCCACCAAAGAGCCTTGGTTCTTTACCGAATTTTCCTTCCTCGCGGTTTTTGGCATTTTCTTGGTTTTTTACGCAGCCGTTATCCAACGTAACGCTTGGAGAAAGGCCTATATCATTGCATTTTCCCTGTTTTTCTATTACAAATCAAGCGGCCCATTCTTGGGTCTTTTTGCCTTGATGATCATCAGTGACTACCTCTTTGCGCTACTCATCCAAAAGAAATCCGGAACTACCAGAAAACTGCTACTTTGGCTATCGCTATCCTACAGCCTCTCCTTTCTGCTCTATTTCAAATATGCCAACTTCTTCATTCACAATTGCAATGAGCTTTTCGGCACCCAATTCACCGATCACAATCTTTTCCTTCCCATAGGTATTTCGTTCTACACTTTCCAATCAATCAGTTATTTGATGGATGTGTATCGCAACGAAATCCCCGCGTCTAAAAACGTGAGTGATTACGCATTCTATATGACGTTCTTCCCCCATTTGGTGGCGGGACCCATCGTTAGAGCGAAAGATTTCTTGCCTCAGATTGTAGATCCCCAACCCATCAATGCTGCGCTATATAAAGAAAGCCTATTGCGCATCATGAGTGGTTTACTCAAGAAACTCTTTATCGCCGATTACATTGGCAAATACGTAGACATCGTACACGAACTCCCACAGAACTTTTCCGGCGCCGAGAACCTGCTTGCCATGTATGGCTATAGCTTTCAAATTTACTTCGACTTCTCAGGCTACTCAGACATTGCCATTGGCATTGCGCTGATGTTGGGATACCGACTCAAAGAGAATTTCGAAAACCCATACACTTCATCCAACGTCACTGTGTTTTGGCGCAAATGGCATATCTCTCTCAGTAGTTGGCTCAAAGACTATATCTATATCCCCTTGGGCGGGAACAGAAAGGGGGAATTCAATACCTACCTCTTCCTTCTGATCACAATGTTGGTAGGCGGA
>CAMBTR010000062.1 GCA_945870885.1 Chryseobacterium gleum
GAGGGTCCCATTGCATGCAACGCGCTGAAATTCTTGCAACTCTAGTCCAATCTTTATCGCACTTTCAGCCACAAACGGCGCGATTACACCGTCTCTATATTCAGGAATTAACCCCACGGCATCGAATTCAGAAGTCTGATTGTCGTACCTTGCCGATGTCTGATGCGCTTTAGCATAAAAATCCGCCCCCACCGCATTCAACGTATAACTTCCCGTTGCCTGAATATTCTGCCATGTATGTCGGTCTACGCTATCAGGCCGAATTACCATCCCCAAATACGGCGGATTGGCACCCACATGAAAAATGGAATTAAAAATGGCCAAATTCTCACGCCCTTCCGCATCTCGAGTACCTACCAAATTCAGCGCTTTTACGCCCGGCATCGAATTGATTAACTGGGTCCGAAACCGCTGATCCATTCCGGCAAAATCCTCTGTCCGATAAACGCTCTTTTTACTTTCCATAATTTTTCATTGATCGATGATAAAAATTATGCGCGCAAACTACCCATTCCACCATCCACTGCCATCACTTGGCCCGTCATCCAATCGCTGCCTTCTCCCAACAAAAACAATACCGCCGATGCGATATCGTTGGGCTCTCCCACCCGCTGCAGCGGATGACGCTTGCCACTGGCTTCCACTTTTTCAGGGGTTGACAACAACCTAGCCGCCAAATCTGTATTAACCAAACTGGGGGCGATGGCATTCACCCGAATCAGCGGCGCCCACTCGGCAGCCAAACTGCGCGTTAATCCTTCTATAGCCCCTTTGGCCATGGCGATGCTGGCATGGAAGCTCATCCCGGATTGCACGGCCACAGTACTAAATAGCACAACCGATGCCTTACCGGCGCTTTTCATAGCTGGAAGACAGGCTTGCAGGGCTTTCACCGCACCCATCGCATTGAGTTCAAAATCGGCCCGAAATTCTTCGAGCTTTAATCCGCGAAAGGGTTTCAGGTTGATACTTCCCGGCGCGTACACCACACCATGTATTTCTGACGGCAAATCTAAAATAGGCTCGTCTGAAATGGCATCCCAAGCAATTGGATGCGCGCCAGATGGCGCTTGACCATTTCTCGAAACCGACCAAACGGCATGTCCTTGCGACACCAAACTCTCTACAACAGCAGATCCAATACCTCTACTTCCTCCGAAAACAATGTAATTCATATATTAAAAGAACAAAGTTGTATCGGATAGGTTTTGAATGTATTTGACCTTCCTGGCTTGTGATTTTCACAAATCAAAAAATACTTTTATTGTATATCAATTTTGTATATCTTTGTATAGTATCTAATTTTGGAGGACCTAAAAATGAAATCGTACAAAGAATTAAAAAAACCAGACATCGTTATGATATCCTTAAAATTACCTCGCTATCTACTGTCGGAGATAGACCGCCTATCCGATGGCCTTGCGCTGTCGCGCAACAAATTCATTGTTGAAACCCTAGATACGCACACCAAAAGCATCATTGAAAATCAAACCCGCGTGCAATTGGTTGCTGAAGCCAAGGTGGTTTACAACAGCTCGCGCGAAGCCTTAAACGATCTAGATGCCATGGATGATTTAACCCACGATCCATCATGATCACCAAACCGTTTGAAATTTACTTAGCCAACCTAAACCCCAAGAAAGGACATGAAGTCGGCAAAACTCGCCCGGTGGTTGTGGTGCATAGTCAACTCATACAGGGACTACTTTCCACCTCCATCATCTGTCCTCTCACCACCCAACTGTCGCCCGCAACTCTGTTGCGGGTTCACCTCCCATTAAGCCAATCCGACATCACTGGACTTTCGGAGCCAAGCGACGTCATCGTGGATCAAATTCGCAGCATCGACAACCAACGACTCATCAAAAAATTGGGAGAATTACCCAGCGCACAAGCAGAGCAACTTCAAAAAAGTTTGCAAACCATTTTAGCCGTTTAGCAAATTACTCGCCGTGCAAGCGGGCATACAAATCCAAGCCGTGTTGCTTCGCAGTTTCCTTGGCCAATTCGTATCCGGCATCGGCGTGACGTACAACCCCCATACCTGGATCGTTGTGTAAAACGCGACGTAAGCGCTGTTCTGCATCATCCGTACCATCCGCCACAATCACCATGCCGCTGTGGATGCTGTAACCCATCCCCACGCCACCACCGTGATGCAAACTTACCCAGCTGGCGCCGCCTGCAACGTTTACAAAAGCATTCAGGATTGGCCAATCTGCAACCGCATCCGAACCATCCATCATCGCCTCGGTTTCGCGGTTCGGCGAAGCCACTGATCCCGTATCCAAATGGTCGCGACCAATCACAATTGGCGCCTTCACAGCACCAGTCCTCACCAATTCATTGAATGCCAGTGCCGCTTTCTGTCGTTCACCCTGACCCAACCAGCAAATCCGCGCCGGCAAGCCCTGAAACTCAATCTTCTCCTGAGCCAAGGTAATCCAACGCTTCAAACTCTCGTTCTCCGGAAACAACTCCAAAATCTTATCATCGGTCACCTTGATATCATGGGGATCGCCACTCAATGCCACCCATCGGAAAGGACCTTTGCCCTGACAGAACAAGGGACGGATGTAAGCAGGCACAAACCCAGGGAAATCGAACGCATTCTTCAGCCCTTTTTCCAAAGCACGACCGCGCAAATTGTTGCCATAATCAAAAGTTACGCTACCCATCTTCTGCAATTCGAGCATCAACTCAACGTGCTTCACGATGGTTTTGTAACTCAATTCAGTATATTTCTCAGGATTATTCTTGCGCAAACGATCCGCCGCTTCCACATCCATATCCATCGGATAGTAACCAATCAACGGATCATGGGCACTGGTTTGATCCGTTAAAGTATCAGGCACAATACCCCTTTCAATCAAGCGCTCTAACAACTCCACCGCATTACATAAAACGCCAATACTCAAGGCTTCACCGCGTTCTTTCGCTGCCAATGCCCTATCAATTCCTTGGTCGATATCGCGCGCCATCAAATCCAAATAACGGGTTTCCAAACGCTTGCGAATGCGCCATTCTTCCACTTCAGCCACCAACGCAACCCCCTCATTCATCGTAATTGCCAATGGCTGAGCCCCGCCCATACCACCCAATCCTGCCGTCACGTTCAAGGTACCCTTCAACGTACCCCCAAAATGCTGATTGGCACATTCGGCATATGTCTCATATGTCCCTTGAACGATTCCTTGTGAACCAATATAAATCCAACTTCCGGCCGTCATCTGACCGTACATCATCAATCCCTTTTCTTCCAATTCACGAAAATGATCCCAGTTTGCCCAATTGGGTACCAACTGCGAATTGCTGATCAACACCCGCGGCGCATCCTTGTGCGTAGGCAAAATGGCAACCGCTTTTCCGCTCTGAACCATCAACGTTTCATCGTCGTTCAGGTCCAACAAAGCCCTACAGATATCGTCAAACGCAGGCCAATTACGCGCTGCCTTTCCCAAACCGCCGTATACAATCAAATCTTCCGGACGTTCAGCCACTTCGGGATCCAAGTTGTTGTGCAACATGCGATATGCCGCTTCTTGAACCCAACCTTTACAATTCAATTTGCTGCCCGTGGGAGACTTCAATACCCGTGATTTACCTGTGAATTCGCTCATACTAAGAAAGGTACAAAGTTAGTCAATAAGTGTTTGCCAAACCTCAAAACTTCATCGTCAACTGTATCCGTTTTCTGCCTGCAAGCAGCCATATCCCAATTACATATTCCGGCGATACTGTCCGCCCACCGAGAACAACGACTCCGTGATCTGTCCCAAAGTACAAACCTTACAGGCCTCCATCAATTCAGCAAACAAGTTTTCGTTGGCGATGGCCTTTTCCTGCATCCGCGACAACAACGCTTCGCTGCGATCGCCAAAGAACGTATGCTGATTTGCCACCTTTTGGATCTGGAATTGCTTCTCCTCATCGGTACTGCGAATCACCTCGCCTGGCAACACCGTGGGCGACCCCTTAGAACTCAAGAACGTGTTCACACCAATGATCGGGAACTCTCCCGTATGCTTCAACGTTTCGTAGTACAAACTCTCCTCCTGGATTTTTCCGCGCTGATACATCGTCTCCATCGCACCCAAAACGCCACCGCGCTCTGTGATTCGATCAAACTCCAACAACACCGCCTGCTCCACCAAATCCGTTAACTCCTCAATGATAAAGCTGCCCTGCAAAGGATTCTCGTTCTTCGCCAATCCCAACTCCCGGTTGATGATCAACTGAATCGCCATCGCCCTGCGAACACTCTCCTCTGTAGGCGTTGTAATGGCCTCATCGTAAGCATTCGTGTGCAAGCTGTTACAGTTATCGTAAATCGCATAGAGCGCCTGCAAAGTGGTCCTGATGTCGTTGAAATCAATCTCCTGCGCGTGCAAACTCCGTCCGCTCGTCTGGATGTGATACTTCAACATCTGCGAACGCGCATTGCCTCCGTACTTCAACTTCATCGCTTTGGCCCAAATTCTGCGAGCTACCCTACCAATCACCGCGTATTCTGGGTCGATGCCGTTGCTAAAGAAAAAACTCAAGTTCGGCGCAAAATCGTCGATGTTCATGCCGCGACTCAAATAATATTCCACATAGGTAAAGCCATTGCTCAATGTAAAGGCCAACTGCGTAATGGGGTTCGCACCCGCCTCGGCAATGTGGTACCCGCTGATGCTCACGCTGTAAAAATTCCTCACCTTATTGGCGATGAAATAATGCTGCACATCACCCATCAACCGCAACGCAAACTCCGTACTAAAAATACAGGTATTCTGCGCCTGATCCTCCTTCAAAATATCGGCCTGAACCGTTCCGCGAACCTGACTCAAGGTCCACGCTTTGATCTCTTCGTATTTCGCCTTATCCAACACGTCCTCTCCCGTTACCCCCAACAACATCAAACCCAAACCATCGTTTCCTTCTGGCAATGGCCCGTTGTATTTCGGACGCTCCAAGCCCTTGGCCGCATACATCGCATCAATTTTGGCATAGACTTCTTTTTCGATTCCTTGCGATTTGATGTACAATTCACACTGCTGATCAATCGCTGCATTCATGAAGAAGCCCAACAACATTGGCGCTGGACCGTTGATGGTCATACTCACCGATGTCTTTGGATCTGCCAAATTGAAACCCGAATACAACTTCTTGGCATCGTCTAAACAGCAAATACTCACGCCGGCGTTCCCGATTTTACCGTAGATGTCCGGACGGGTGTGGGGATCGCGACCGTACAAGGTAACGCTATCAAATGCCGTACTCAATCGCTTGGCAGGCATGCCCAAACTCACATAATGGAAACGCTTGTTGGTACGCTCAGGTCCGCCTTCCCCAGCAAACATGCGGGTTGGATCCTCGCCTTCGCGCTTAAACGGATAAATTCCCGCCGTGTAGGGGAACTCTCCTGGTACATTTTCTTGCAACTGCCAATGCAACAAATCGCCCCAAGCTTCGTAGCGTGGCGTGCTGATTTTTGGCACCTGGGTATGACTCAAACTCTCGGTATGGGTGGCCATGCGCAATTCTTTGTCACGCACTTTGAACACGTAATCTGGCGCTTTATACAAAGCCTGAACACCGCTCCAACCCTCTACCAAAGCCCTGTTTTTTGGCAACAATTCTGCCGATACTTTGGCCAATTCGGTTTCCAATTGCGACAACAATTCTGTCGATGCGCCGCTTTCTTTCAACTGCTCCACCGATTCCGTTAACGCATACATCCGCTGAGCGATTTTTCGCTGTTCGCGGGCCTGCTCATCGTATTTACGGTTGTTCTCCGCAATCTCACTCAAATAGCGATTCCTGTGCGGCGGGATGATGAAAATCTTTTCGCTCATTTCCGTGCCCGACACATACTCACTACCCAATGCGGCTCCCGTTTTCTGGGCGATAGTATCCATCAATGTGCGATACAAACTGTTCATCCCCGGGTCATTGAACTGCGAAGCGATCGTACCAAATACCGGCATCTGATCCACCTCGGTTTCAAACAATTTGTGATTCCGTTGGAACTGCTTGCGCACGTCGCGCAAAGCATCCAAAGCACCGCGCTTATCGAACTTATTCAACGCAACCACATCGGCAAAATCGAGCATATCGATCTTTTCCAACTGCGTCGCTGCGCCATATTCGGGCGTCATGACGTACAAAGCCACATCGCTGTGCTCGGTAATCATCGTATCACTCTGACCGATACCGCTGGTCTCCACCACGATCAAATCATAGCCCGCCACCTTCAAAATACTCACTGCATCGTCTACGTGCGAACTCAACGCCAAGTTGGCCTGACGGGTTGCCATCGAACGCATATACACACGGTCGTGGTTGATGCTATTCATGCGAATACGGTCGCCCAGCAAAGCACCGCCGGTTTTTCTTTTCGATGGGTCGATGGAAATGATGGCCAGTTTTTTCTCAGGGAAATCCGACAAGAACCTACGCACCAACTCATCCACCAAGCTACTTTTGCCCGCACCGCCGGTACCTGTGATACCCAAAACAGGGGTTTTGATCGACTTGGCTTGATTGCGCAAATCATCCAGAATCGCTTTGTTTTGATCGGGGTAATTTTCTGCCGCCGAAATCAATCGCGCGATATCCAATTTGGCCTGTACGCCAGTATCTAATTTCTTTTCTTCGCCCTGAAGATGCGCACCAGTGGGATAATCGGCTTGCATCACCAAATCATTGATCATGCCTTGCAAGCCCATCGCCCGGCCATCATCCGGCGAATAAATCCGAGTAATTCCGTACTGAATTAAATCTTTGATTTCTTCGGGCAAAATCACACCGCCACCACCACCAAAAATCTTGATGTGTTCGGCGCCGCGAGCCTTCAGTAAATCGTACATGTATTTAAAATATTCGTTATGACCGCCTTGATAGCTTGTCATTGCGATGGCATTCGCATCCTCTTGAATGGCCGTCTCCACTACTTCCTGAACACTGCGATCGTGACCCAAGTGGATCACTTCACAACCGGTTGACTGAATGATGCGGCGCATTACGTTAATTGCGGCATCGTGACCATCGAACAAACTGGCAGCCGTGACTACCCTAACTTTGTTCTTCGGGACATACACTGTTGTATCCATTGATTTGGCGTTGAACTGCAAAGGTAATCTTTGTTTGTCAAACCCCCTATTCGCTCCATCTCCAAGAAAATCGACAACCCGTTTGGGGGTAAAATTCCAATTGGGTGTTAAAGGCCTTGGGTTCAACAACAACAGCCATGAAAAAACATTCCATCTTTAATCCTTTCATACAAAGCCTATTACTATGGGCTTTTGTTTTGATGGGGTGCAATGGAGGTGATACCATTCCGGTAAGCAGCGACGACAAAATCACAAATTTGGTGGTTCAGGCAGAGGCTCAAACCAACAATTTCACAACAGCGGTTGACCTAACACATCAAAAGATTGTTCTCGAGAATTTATCATTAAGTGCAGATTATTTTGTGGATGAAACCCATTTTGATACTGCATTGGGCGAGAGCAAAGACAGTTCTAACGCAAAGGAGCCTTGGCAATTGAGTTGTGAAAATGTAAGAATAATATCAGACGGATTTGGACAGAGTTTAGCGGAAGTGGATTTGAGTGCTGAGGAAAAAGTAAAAATCAAGGTTATTCTGGAGGATTATCACAGAATGCAGTCGCCCCTTTTAAGAAATCAATTTGAGATGATTGAGCGACTTAACGACAGTGTTGAAGATCGAATAGAGCAAGCAATGGCGGTGCTGAATTTGGGCAATAGTTCAATGGATTCATTTCAAATTGAAATCCAATCCATTGAAAGATGGTTTACGGAGAATTTGAAAAGGGAGAGGGTAATATCGAAAAATGCAATTCATTTATCGGTGAATTACAGAAACACCTTGGAAGCGATTAAGCAATTGCTGTCTGAGAAACAATTTAAACAGTTCTATATCTGCCACAAGAGGTAGTATAGTTGTTTTCATAGGGTAGGTTAGTCTTGGGAGGGCCGCGCGGAGCGCGGCCCTTTTGAGTTTACATCCAACCACCACTGATGTCAATTGCAAAAATCCGTTCACCACCCAAACAGGGTAGAGTTCGCATCAACCCCCTATTAATTATCGAGCGGAACCAACCACTATCGACTGCTGATAAACACCTGTTCCACCGGCAACCTTTAACATATAAATACCGGCCGACAATCCAGAAACATCAACTGTTGATTGATTCAACAACCCCGCAGGATTGATCGTCAACAACCCGCTCTTCACTAACGCACCAAAGGAATTATACATATTCCAACTTGTAAAATTAGAACCGGCGCTGGTTTCAAGATGTAGTAAATCACTCACTGGATTTGGATAAACAGAAACACCATTTTGTAAAGACCTAACATCGGCACGATTGAGTTGGAACTGCTTTGTTTTGGAGCAAATACAACCCGATCCGCGAACTGTAGATTGCACAGTTATTGTATACAATCCATCCTGTTGTAAATCATAACTCACTCCTGCATTAACATCTTTTGACGTTTTAGTCCCTACACCATTCACTAACCATGAATAATCAATACCCGCCTGGCCGCCAACCAAACTATTATCATCCATCGGCTCCAAATTCACACCGAAATATGCATAAGCATAATCAGGCTTGGCAAAAAAGTCACAAGTGCGTGGCAACTCTTGTACACTAACACCTTTGGTAATTGAATCCGCGCATCCACCCGCCAAATAAGCCGTTAACGTAATATTGTAATTGGTAGTCTGTTTTACGACAAAGGTCTTTTTTGGACTCTCCAACGTCGATGTTGTGTTGTCGCTAAAATCCCAATAATATGTCATCTTACCACTCAAAGTCGTACTTTCATTAATAAAAGTAACCTGATCACCAGAACATGGATTCAAATTACTAAATGCTGCTTTGGGCTGAAGCAAAATTTCCAACTCTTTTGACATTACAGATTTGCAACCATTATCCAAATTCACAGAAAATACAACCTTGGTTTTTCCCAATGCAGTCCATGAATGGCTCGGTGATTCCGCCTTAGATGTCGCCCCGTCGCCAAAATCCCACAAATAACTTGGCACTCCACCCACCACCGATGGCGTTATATTTTTAAATACCGTGGCCGTCCTCGAACATGGCTGCGTATTGGTAAAATCAACTTTCGGCGCACCAAAAACCGTCACTTGGTTTGTCACAGAATCCTTACAACCAAACTCCGACTTTACAACCAGCTTTACCGATTTTTTCCCCGGAGTATAGAATCTTGTTTTGCCGTTATTTTCATTTGAATTGCTATCCGCCGAATTATAAAACCAGCTGCTACCCAATGCCCCCTTGGAAATTGTGCTCTGATTTGTGAAAGTAAACCATTCATTGTCACATCTACCGGAATCTTTGGCAAAGGCCGCCGAAGGCTTTTCAAATTGATAGACCTTCTGAATAGAATATGCCTCACAACCGCCAATATCGGCCTTCAAAGTAACCGTGTAATTGCCCGCGGTAGCATAACCGACATTTACTATCGCAGAATTGTTCAGTGAATATCCTTTGCCATCACCAAAATCCCAATACATCTTCGCCGATGTAGGCGTGGTTTGATTTGTCAATTTGATATTACTACCAAAACACGCATTGTCTTTTGAAAAGTTCGCCTTGGGTATATCATTTACTGTTACCGTTACTTTCTTCGTAAAAACAAATCCATACGGTGCCGTTGTAGCACGCAGGGTGATGGCGAAAGTTCCCGATTTCTTGAAAATAAAGTAGCCATCAACCTGGGTTAATGTATCATCTAGATTCCCGGTGCCAAAATCCCACCAGTTCTCCGCATAACCCGACCTGTAGGTACTCTTATTGACAAAATTCACTGTGTCGCCATTACAGATTTTTGTTGGTAGCGAGAAATCTACAGTCACACTTGGATTGATCAAGACAGAACGCTTTAGGATTGTATCACAACCATTTGATAGATCTGAAATCTTCAACAACAGGGTAATCATACTATCTTCCAAATTGGCATCGGTGGTTTTAAACTGCAACTCCAAACTATTGGAACCACTTGGAGCAGTCAATGTTGCACCCGTTACCGACTTACCTGCCGATGTCACCGCGGTAACACTTGCATTCCATTTGGCAGCGCCTGAACTACCGTAATCAGAGTTTTTGTATGCACGAGGCGGGTCAATATCATAAATCACCGGAACCGACAATACCGTAACATCAAACGGTTTCACCTTGATATAAACCGGATTGTTGCCCACTTGCGTCTTCTTTGAGGAATTAAACACACCACCTCCCGGAGCCGCCTTAACCGTTGTGCTAAAACGCATCGAATCGTTTGAAACCTTGTCGTCTGGAATGTCGATGTACATCTTAACAGATGTTAAACCCGTGGCCGACAAATTCATTGGAACTTTAAAACTGATTACCGCTGAATCTTTTGGCAATATTTTGGTTGTCACCTTTTGACGTGTGGCTTTGCCATTTTGAGAATAGGCGACATAAAAATTATAGGCGGTATCTACATAATTATTCTTTACGGTAAAACTCAAATCGCCATT
>CAMBTR010000063.1 GCA_945870885.1 Chryseobacterium gleum
ACTCCAAACAACGCCTTGTATCAAAAGAGCCGTCCGTTTGATGTAACAGTTTTGAACGTTCCTGTAATTTATGATGTGGTTGCACCTCGTGTATACAGCAACAGCAGCTACGGTACTTCATTGCCAAACAACTGGTTTGCGTCAGTTCAAGCTTACACCAAAGCAGGTAAGGCAATCACTGGAGCTACATTTACTGCTCCTACATCCACTTCTGATTTGGAAGTACAATTCCAAACCAGCGATGCTACCTTGGAAGATAGTACCATCACAGTTGTGTTGAAGATTACCGACAACAACAACGGTTGTGATACAAACATCCGTCGTGACATCTTGATTTACCCATCTGTTACTGCAGACTTCGCTTACCCAAGCAAAATCTGTAATGGAGATGATGTATTGTTCATCAATAAGTCAAAAGTAAACTCAGGATCAATGGACTTCTTATGGAACTTCGGTACTGGTGTTGCAGCTGATACATCAAACGCGCCAGAGCCTGTATTCCGTTTTCCTAAATCAGGAAAATATACTGTTCAATTGCGCACTAGAACCATGCCTTATGGATTTATGTTCACCAAGAAGTATGATGTAGATGTAAACGCGATCCCAACGGTAGCGTTTGATAAAGCCAATGCATGTTTGGGTCAGGATTTGGTATTCACCAATAAGACCAGTCCAATTACAGCTAAATTCACATGGGATTTTGGTGTAGCCGGAGCAACTGCTTCTACTACTGATGCCAAATACAAATACAGCAAAGCTGGAACGTACAACGTATCGTTGAGCGCCGACTTGAATGGTTGTATTGCAAAAATGACCCAGAAGGTTTACCAGTTTGAGAAGCCTGTAACAAAGTTCTCTTTGACATCTGGTACTTGTGATAACGACAAGTTTGTATTTGCTAACAAGTCAACCATTGGAAATGGAATGGTAGGTAGCTCATGGAACTTCGACGACAACGGAAGTGTAAGCACGGATGACAATGCAACTTACAGCTTCTCTAAGCCAGGTAAGAAGAACGTGAAATTGGTATCTATGTCAGAATTTGGATGTAAAGATTCTATGACATTGGTAGTGGATGTTCGTGAATCACCTAAAGTGGGATTCACCAACACACCAGCATGTTCATTGACACCAACTGTGTTCACAAACACAACTGCAGATGTAAATGGTGCGGTAGCAAACTACGACTGGAACTTCGGTGACGGAACTACAAGCAAAGCGAAATCACCATCTCGTTCTTGGACCAACTTGGGACCAAAGACAGTGGTTTTGAAAATCACTTTAGACAACGGATGTTCTAGCTCAATCAGCAAAGAGTTGAACGTAGCTACCCAGCCAAAAGTAAACTTCAGTGCTGCGGATGTATGTGCAGGCGACCAAGTGATTTTTGTAAACAACACTACATGGCCACAAGGTGACATCAACTATACATGGGATTTTGGAGATAACACATCTTCAATCAACTCAGATCCATCTAAGTTGTACAACATTGTACAGACTACAAGTTACAACGTAACCTTGTACGCAAGCATCGTAGGTGGATGTTCAGATTCATTGACACAGCGTGTAACGGTGAACGAATCACCCCGCACATGTGACTTCAAATCTACCCCTGACTATGGATACAGCTACTACGGAGTAAAAGTAGAGCCAGTAAATGGATCAGGTGTATCTGGTGGACAGAACAACGTGGACTACACTTGGATTTTTGCAGGTGGAGGAACATTGAAGTCTAAGGATGTAAATGCAGCGGTAAACTACGACTTACAGAGCGATGGTGAGTACACAGTAACCATGAAGGCGTTGGTACGTCAGACAGGTTGCGAGTGCACCAAGACCAAGAAAGTTGTCATGAACCGTGCAGCAGTGAAAGACTTGCAAGAAGTTGGAGTTGCGGTATATCCAAACCCAACAGCAGGTGACATCAAGGTAGCAACAAGCGAAAGCTTTGGCGCAAACATCACAGTAACAGTAATGACAATCGAAGGCAAGATGGTAAGCACTACCACAACGGCTAACGAAGGTGTGATGACATTGAACACTGGCGATATGAGCAACGGCGTATACTTAGTACAAGTTATGTCGGGCAACAAGCAAGTAACTCGCAAGATTACAGTCCAAAAGTAATCGGTAGCGTAAACGGGGTGGGGTAGAGATACCGCACACTGTTAAATAAAAGATTAAAATTTAGAGAGGGCCGCCCAATGGGCGGCCCTCTCTTTTTGATTTGGTTTTGAATTGTAATTCATACCCGAGTGAAGAATCAAACTAGACCTGCAATAAATATGATCTATTATTCAGGATGCTGATGTGGATTGGGGGAATTGAATAAATTTGGTGAAATGAGGTGTCGCGAATCCCCTCACGTAAGTGGAAGGCTTGCCAATAGTCATGACCCATGAAAATACTCCGATAATTTATCGAAATTCAAAAAGGGAAATGTAAGTTCTAATCTGAATTATTTACCAAGTAGATACTCCTGCTTTAACAAGCTGCAGATTTTGTATCGCTCGTCTTTTGTATCGTTGTACATCGCCTCAAGGACTTCGTAAACGTTTTGCAGACCCATCGCATCGCACCATTCAAAAGGCCCTTTGGGATAGTTGGTGCCCAATCGCATCGCATGGTTAATATCTTCCCGATTTGCCGTGCCTTCTTGCACTGTGTAATAGGCTTCGTTGATGATCATGCAAATTACGCGGGGAGTGATTAATCCGACCCGACTTCCCACCACTTCGATATTTGGATAACCCAATAAATCAGCGATGTCTCTCAATGATGATTCTGATAATTGATAGGGGTTGGTGCACTCTAATGTATTGCGCTCCAAAAATGTTGGTAGCGAATTGATGCCGATGCCTTTCCAGTCTTCAGGGATATTTAGACCAACTACAGCCGACTCCAAAGTGCATTTCACCGCACCCAAAACAAAGGTGGTGTTTGTATTTGTTAAATAGTCCTGTAAACGATAGGCGTTATCGTCAAAATCCAAATCCAAAAACACATCGTAATGTTCATGGCCTTCATTATCTTGCACCCATGAATAGGTCGATGAAGGGGTTTCTTTGTTCTCCCATGCGTTTCGTTTGGTTGGGCTTGCCAATATTCCTATTTTCATGCAGTCACAAAATTACATCAAACCTTAATAACATGCGAGAAATCATTTACACCGAAAATGCACCCAAACCCATTGGTCCATACAGTCAGGCCGTTCGAGTTGGCGATACCTATTATTTTTCTGGTCAAATCGGATTGGATCCAGTCACAGGAAATTTCGACAGTGAAACCGATGTGGATATGCAATCAAAACGTGTGATGCAGAATATCGAAGCGTTGTTAACAGCCTCTGGACTCACATGGGATAACGTGGTTAAATCATCGATTTTCTTAAAGGATATGAATGATTTTCCTAAGGTGAACGCCATCTACGGAAGTCATTTTACCGAAGGGAAGTATCCAGCCCGCGAAACAGTGCAAGTCAGCCGTCTGCCCAAGGATGCCTTGGTTGAGATTTCGGTAATTTGCGTGAAATAAACCTCAGAGTGGGGACCATCCCCAACCGTTATTGTTTGATGATTTGCTGCGTGGTTGTTTGGCCATTGACGTTTACGACTTGAAGGAAGTAGGTTCCGTTTGATAATTCGCTGATATCCACAAATGGATTTTCTGTCGATACGTCGCCTTTTGACATCGTTTTTCCGGTCAAATCAAGAATTACGAAACGACTTTGGTATTGAATATTGGCAATACGAATAAGGTTGTGACTTGGGTTAGGATACAAATTCAATGATTGCGCTTCTGGTTTGATGACCGCACTGATGTTCTTCAGGGCCGAATTGTCGATGACCATACTTTCATCGCCCGGCATATAGGTTGTGAGCCAAAAATAAACCAGCATCATTTCGTCTTTGGTGCCTTCGCCCAATGATACTGACTGCGGTGGCGTATTTGGGTTGTTCCGATTTTGCGCGGTGTTATCGTAATAGGCCTCGCCCCACATCGTACTGCCTTTTTCGACGATTGTAGGGGTTCGCATGACGTAAGTTCGCTGCCAGTGAAAGTCCCAATTGGGTATATCGACAAATGGAATGGTGTCTTTTCCGTTCACGTTATAGGCTTTGATGGATTTGCCGACCAGATGCATATGCGGGGCGACAGCAAAAACGCTCAATTTGAAGTTGAGTAGTGTTTTGGAATAGAAAGTTTTGGTTTGATCCGCTGGAATGTAAAGTGGTCCGTTGGTAAGCGATGAATTATTATGGTTAATTGCCGGCGTAATGATCATGGGTCTCAAGGAGCCGTTATTTAGTTTGATTAGTACTTTGGTGCTATCTAGCTGATTTTGGATGCCAGCCGGGTAGTGGACTTGAATGATGATATTTGAATTTTTAAGGATGCGTGCGCCAAATCCACTGGGAAACTGATATGGTTCTTGACCGGGAACGTAAACGCCAATGAGCTGCGATGTATTAGAGCCGGTGCCTCCAAATGCCAAATAACCGGGGGCGGGATCGGCCTTGTCTTTATTGACAGGGACTTGGCTCGTGTCTTGAAATACCAATACGTGGTGGACGATTTGGCGGTTGCCAGGAACGACTTCGATGGCGGTGACAAACTGGTCTACGGTGATACCTGTGGGCAATACGAAACAGCGATATTCATCGGTGCTGGTGTTAACCGTATAATTGGGCATTTTTAGTTTGAGGTCGGGATTGGTTGTTACGGCCCCTGTATTGGGTTTGGGGTCGGCTGGGGCTTTGGATATGTCCCCAGATTTGGATCCTTGCGCAACCCAATCTTGTAAGGTTTTGATTTCGTCCACGCTTAAAATTCGTTCATGGGCATAGCGTTTATAATTTGAATTTGCTGGCCATGGTGGCATTCTGCGTTTTTGGGTAGCATCTGCAATTCCATTTGCATTTGTGGCGGCGTTGGAATATCCAACCAATGAAAATGGTGCGATGCCTCCGCTGATATGACAATTGGTACAGCTATTGTAAAGTATAGGGGCGACATGCTCTGCCCAAGTGGTTTGTGCTATCGCAGCGGAGCGGATTCCTAGGGTTAGGATAAAAATAATAATGATCTTTTTCATCGTTTGGGTTTGACGTTTTTTATTGGATTTTCTTTTGCGTAATTCCTTTGATTTGACGAATTTAATTCTAATTGGTTTAAGGTGGTGTGAAAATGACTTTGAGCGATTAATTTTGTAGATACCTATGGAAGAAAATCAAGAACAACAGCCCGGCTTGGATATCGAATTAACAGAAGAAATTGCCGAAGGGATTTACAGCAATTTTGCTATCATTACCCATTCTCAAACGGAGTTTATTATTGATTTTGTTCGCATGATGCCCGGAATTCCCAAGGGTAAGGTGAAGAGTCGTATCATATTGGCGCCTCAACATGCCAAGAGATTGATCATGGCTTTGGGTGATAATTTGGGTAAATACGAGGATCATTTTGGTGAAATCGCATTGGAAGAGGGTAGTGGATTGCCTCCCCATACGGTGCCTTTTGGCTTTGGAGGACCTACGGGTCAAGCCTAATTTAAGATGGTAAAGCATTTCGAAAAGCGAAAGCAAGACGTATTGCTCATTGTTTCATCGTTTACATATTGATATAGAATAATTTATGAATAATTCATTGAAAGAAAGATTAGAAGCCGCGTATGCAGCTCAACAAAGTAGAACGTATTTTGCCGCTTGGCCTGAATCACCTCGTGCGTATGCCGAAGATGGAATGGCGCAAGGATTGTCGGCTTTTCAGTCGTTGTTGACCCAGAATTTTACCGAATTGTTACAAGAGGGAAGCCAAGGTTGGGTAGGCGACGAGGTAAGTCCTTATATGATGACGGGTTTGGGTGTTCAATATCCAAAATTTGCTCCGGAGGTGTTGATTGCCAATGCGAAATCAGCGCAAAAGGTTTGGTCTAAGACGTCAGCTGATATCCGCGCCGCGGTTTTGTTGGATGCTTTGGATCGTGTGGCATTGCGATTTTTTGAGATTGCTTATGCTACGATGCATACCACAGGACAGAGTTTTATGATGAGTTTTCAGGCAAGCGGACCTCATGCGAACGATAGGGCTTTGGAGGTTTTGTCGATGGCGTATCACGAGTTGAATCGTTTTCCTAGCGATGTGACCTGGGTGAAGAATATGGGTAAGTTTGATCTTACGTTGCAGAAGAATTACAAGGCGATTCCTAAGGGTATTGCATTGGTGATTGGCTGTTCTACATTCCCTACTTGGAATACGGTTCCAGGTTTGTTTGGTAGCTTAATGTCAGGCAACGCGAGTATTGTTAAGCCGCATCCAAAGAGTGTGTTGCCAATCGCGATTGTTGTCGCCGAAATGCAGAAAGCTCTGATAGTCGCGGGATTGCCAGCATCTGTGGTTCAACTGGGAGTGGATACTTTGGATCATCCGATCACGAAGGAATTGGCGGAAGATACTGCGGTTAAGTTGATTGATTATACCGGTGGGTCGGCTTTTGGCGATTACATCGAATCATTGCAAGGCAAAACGGTATTTACGGAAAAGGCGGGTGTGAACTCGGTGATTTTGGATAGTGTTGCTGATGCGAATGCGGTGTTTGGTAATTTGGCGTTTGCTGCGAGTTTGTATAGCGGTCAGATGTGCACGGCACCCCAGAACATCTTTGTTTCGGCTGAGGGTGTTAAAACGGCTGAGGGGGTATTGAGTTACGACGATGTCGTTGCGGGAATTGCAAATGCGGTAAAAGGTTTGGCAGAAAATCCCAAAATGGGAGCGGGGACTTTGGGTGCGATTCAGAACGATATTACTTCCACAAGGGTTAAATCGGTGGAAGCTGCGGCGGGATCATCTGTTGCATTGGCATCTATGAATATTGTGAACCCAGAATTTCCTGATGCTAGAACGGCATCACCTACAGTAATTGCTGTGGATGCTGCGGATGTGAATTCTTGGAAGCATGAGTGTTTTGGCCCGATTGTATTTGTGGTAAAGACTGAAAGTGCAGCGCATAGTTTGGCGTTGACATCGGATTCTGCTTCGAAATTGGGTGCCATTACTTGTTCGTGCTATAGCACCGACAATGAATTTATGACAGAGGTTGAGGATGTGATGAATGAAGTATTCACACCCGTGAGTTTCAATTTCACCGGTGCGGCGTTTGTGAATCAGCACGCGGCGTTTAGTGATTTTCACGTAACGGGTGGTAATCCAAGTGGAAATGCTTCTTTTACCGATTCTCAGTACGTAAACCGCCGATTTGTTTGGGTGGGGAATCGTAAAATGGGATAAGGATAATTTTTGCTCGTAATTTTAGTGGCATCTTCTATTCTCATCGTATTAATACTTTGAATATCCGCCCTTGATTGTTTAGCGTTGAAGGGGAACGATAAAAGGAAAGGGAGCGCATTTGCGCTCCCTTTCCTTTTATTCGATTGACACCGTTACCGAGAAGATCTTCACGGCTGGGTAGACTCCTTAATTACTTTTTGGCAGTCAAGTTAATGGTCAATGTGATATCTTTGCTCACAACGCCATTCTTTAATTTCTTTTGAGCCGCTTCGGCCAAAGTCATATTTTCTTTGTCGTAGTTGATGCCCCAGTCCAAACGGTTGATAACCACTTTTCCCGTTGCAGTTACAGTTTCACCCACAGTCACTTTTGCTGGGAAAGAAATGTTCTTGGTAGAATCTTTGATAGTAAGGTTACCGCTAATGAAATGGGTGTTATCACCTTCGGCTTTTACTTCACAAGCGGTGATTTCAAACTTCGCAGTTGCATATTTTGCAGTGTTGAAGAAGTCCTCTGCTGCGAAATGACCGTGCAATTTGGTCAAGTATTCCGCTGGCAATGAATCTGTGCACTTGATAGACGCCATGTCGATGACAAATGAACCCGCAGTGATGTTTCCACCTGCAATGCTCAAACTACCCTCTGTGATGTTGATGGTGCCATTGTGGTCACCTGTTCCTACTGTGTGCGTTCCGAACCAAACCACGTTGCTTGACGCTGCGTCTACAGTGAAGGTTGAGGCAGAAGAGTCTGCTGTTGCAACTGAATCAGCACCAGATGTTTCTGATGCGTTGCTGCCGCAAGAACCCAATGTCAATGCGATGGCAGCCATTCCGATAAGTATAGTATTTTTTCTCATGTTGATATTTGTTGTAACAAATGTAGTGCTGAATGATGGAATATTTTAAATCCGAGTTAAAAATAATTTAAATCTTATTTTCCTGGTTTCCAAATAATCTCAATCCCACCATTCAGATGATCTAGGAATCGGGCCAGAGTGAATAGGTAATCACTCAATCGGTTGAGGTATTTCACAACAAATGCCGGAACATCTTCAATATCACTCAATTGCACCACCAGTCTTTCGGCTCTTCTACAAACGCAGCGTGCCACATGGGCTTGTGCCCCTTGAATTGAGCCACCAGGTAGAATGAAATTCTTTAACTCAGGAAGCACCGCTGTTAGCCGATCGATTTCTGATTCCAAACGACCTATTTTATCTTCACCTAATTCGGGGAGGGTTAGATTCGCGCTGGCAGCAGAGGCCAAGAATGACCCAATTGTAAATAGGTCGTTTTGTACTTCGGCCAATAGTATTTCTTCCTTTTCACCTTTCACGTGACATCGAATCATGCCAATATGACTATTCAGTTCATCTACTGTGCCGTAACTCTCCACTCGGATGTGGTGTTTAGATACTCGTTCGCCACCGATTAATCCGGTTTTTCCATCATCGCCTGCTTTTGTATAAATCTTAAATCCCATGATTGTAGTTAAAGGTACAAATTAACTCTCCTTTTGTTTTGAATTATGAATTTAATTGAACCCGTAATACCTAAGCGACAGTTAGGATTCCTTATCAGTCCATATGCAAATTGAATCAATGCAAGTTATGATCGCTCAGAACTTTGAATGTTTTCTTAGCATTCGCATTTTCATAAATCACTCGGTAAACGGCATCCGCAATTGGCAGTTGTAAGTCGCGCTTGGCACTTTTGTTATAAATCAAATTGGAAGCATAATAACCCTCCGCAACCATATTCATTTCCAACTGTGCGGCCTTTACACTGTATCCTTTGCCTAGCATATTGCCAAAGGTCCTATTTCTGCTGAACTGAGAATAGCATGTCACCAATAGATCACCCAAATAGGCAGCTTCATCTACATCTCTATCCGATGGGTCAATGGCTTGCAGAAATACCTTCATTTCCCGAATCGCACAACTTGTATACAACGCCAAAAAGTTGTCGCCATATCCCAATCCATGTGCAATTCCGGCCCCGATTGCGTAAATATTTTTCATTACCGCAGAATACTCGGCACCAATTAAATCGGCGCTGCACCAAACGCGAATGAATTCTCCTTCGAGATATCCTTTAACCAACTGCGCGACATTCAGCGTGTTTGCAGCAACAGTTAAATAAGAGAGTTTTTCGGCGGCTACTTCTTCGGCATGACATGGACCGGTAATGATAGCCACTTGGTCTGTAGGTATCCCGTGATTTTTTTCAAGGTATTTAGCCATTACCAAGTTGGTATTGGGTTCAATGCCTTTGATTGCCGAAACGTAAATATTCTCCGTGGGTAAAACTACCCCATGTAAACTTTGATGAATGAAGGCAGATGGAACGGCTAAAATGATAACGCCACAACTGTTCAATACAAACTGTAAATCATTGCTAACTATAACCTTCTCCGAATGGATTTCGACACTGCTCAGGTAATCGGGGTTGTGCAAGTGTGTTTGAATATAGCTGGCCTTCTCAGGGTTTCGAATCCACCAATGCACGGTATGACCCGCATCGGAAATCATTTTTATCAATGCAGTAGCCCAGCTACCGCTACCTATGATGCCGATGGATTTTTTTTCAGTGTGCATGGTTTATTGTTGAAGTTGATTTTCAGCGAACAACTGCAAAAATACGATAGGATCAACAAATCCGTTCTAAAACGAATTGAACGCTTCGGATGATTTACTTTATGATTTGAGTTGCGTGGTTTTTTGTGTCCACCTTCTCAATGATTTCTGCCAAGTTTCCTTGTTCGTCAATCACAAATGTAGTTCTTGCGATTCCCATATACTTCCTGCCGTACATGCTCTTCTCTACCCAAACGTCATAAGCCAAAGCCACCGCATTGTCTGTGTCAGCCAACAAGTCAAAGGGGAGGTTGTACTTATCTATGAATTTCTGATGCTTGGCTTCGGTATCTGGGCTCACACCCAAAATAGAATATCCTTGCGCGATTAAGTCTTGGTAATTGTCGCGAAGACTGCAAGCTTCAGCGGTGCATCCGGGGGTGTCGTCCTTTGGGTAAAAATACAATACTAGTTTTTTACCGGTGAAATGGCGAATCGATAGAGTTTCGCCTTTCTGGTTGTTTGCAGAAAAGTCAGGGGCGGGGGATCCGATTTGTAAATTCATGATGGTTTAACAATTTTAATTCAATAGCGTTTTTTTGAGGTTGCAAATTTCAGGCAAGTATTGTGACGAAAATCGCAAGTGTAAAAG
>CAMBTR010000064.1 GCA_945870885.1 Chryseobacterium gleum
GAATAAGCCTCCGCGTGCTGATCAAGAAAATCAA
This sequence comes from Chryseobacterium gleum, assembly GCA_945870885.1. Lineage (GTDB taxonomy): Bacteria > Bacteroidota > Bacteroidia > NS11-12g > UBA955 > UBA955. Next base: position 35 of record CAMBTR010000064.1, read on the forward strand.
ACTGAAAATCGTTTTTGTCCAAGCTGATCTCGCTTTTGCTACCAGATTTTAGCGTGCCACCCCGTTTGATATCCGAATAGGCTAATGCGCCCCCTTGAATTTCGACATTCTTACCGGGAATCTGAAAATGATCGGCAATGAAATATCGCTGCGATAGTGGCATATCGGCCATTTTATCGTTGCCCATATCGGTTGTTGCGTACTGACCCCCTGAATGCAAATACAAATGATTGATTGCACGGTTGGCGATAACCGATTTGCTAATTACGTTAATCTCGCTACGAGCTTGTTGGTTTGAGTACAAGTTGACAAACAACCTTGGATCTTTCATGCCAGCCTTTAACTGATAATTCAAACCTCCTGTTAACCCATCATAGCCCAGCGTTGCTGAACCCGCACCCTTGGCCAATTGAACCGCTGAAACCATCGGTCCTGGGATGTTAGAAAGTCCATTCAGTGTGGCCAAGCCATTGATACTTGGTATATTTTCCCGACTCATCAAGACGTACTTTCCGCTAAGTCCAAGCATTTCTACTTGTTTAATACCAGAAACACCATCCGCATTGCTAACCTCCACGGTGTTGCTCAGTTCAAAGCTCTCCGATAGGGTACAACAAGCGGCTTTTTTAAATTCCGATTCTGTAAGAATTTCTTGCAATCCAACGCCCTTTCCATTGAAATAGGATCCCCTTTCCGTATGAATCTCAACGGTAGCAATACTATCCGACTTTTTCGGCATCGTATCCAACGCGCTACTCGATGTTGGCGTGTTTTGGGAGAAAAGGTTTATGGAGTTAACAAGGCAAAAAAACAGAATTAGTGTTTTCCTGGTCCCCATTCGTCGTCGTCTTTGCGATATTTACAACAATCCGGCAAGCTCTGATAAACCACATTGCTTGCTTTCACTTTATCTGTATCATGTCCAACCATTGCAATCATATTATGCAATTGAATTTCCTTTAATTTGGTTGGGTCGTAAGTGATGGTAACCATACTGCTTTCGATGTTGTAAATGGCCTTATAAATGCCATTTTTATCCAAAGCCGTTTCTATTCGTTCTTTACATTCTGCACAATTGCCTTGAACCTCAAAAGAAATGATGGTTTTTTTGATGGGTTTGGGTGCGATGTTTTTTGGCAATGTGAATGCCACAGATATAATGCCAATGACGGCAAACAGGGTGTTTAAAATTTGTTTTGTTTTCATGTTTGATTTGGTTGAATTATTGTTTTGATAAAAGGGATTTCGAAAAAATCGAAACGACCTAAATCAACCAAACGCATTTTATATCATACAAATACAAATCAGATAGCCTTGATGTCGGTTTTTTACTTACGATTTGATAAGTATAATTGGACTCTAGGGAAGCGTGATTGAAAAGGGAATTAGAAATAGATGGGATGACTTGAAATTTAGGTTTGGCGATAGTAAATTTTGTAAATACAGATGGGTAGGGCGATAAGGAGAAAAAATAACCATCACTACAGCAGTCTTCTTCGGCAACGCCTTGATTTTCGTTGCACTCACTAGAATTACTTTTAGAAACAGAATTATTGATCTTGCTGCAGCAATCATCCTTTGCATCATCAGACAAATTCACTAACGACGACTCATTGCAATTTTCGAATATCCAATGCTGTCCATCCTGCTCGCAAATATGATAAGCCATTTGGGCACCTCCGCTCGAGAAGATTACCAAAATACTCATCAATATTGACTGAAAAATCCGCATCAATACAAAGTTAGATAATTTTCCAATCATTAACACTTTTGGTTGTATTATCGTAGAAGAAAGCATGAGTTGGCGTAATTTATTTCGGGTTAAAACGGATTTCCCTGTAAATCAAGGGGATAGTTCTTTGAAGCGCGTTTTAGGCGTGAGAGATTTGACCTTTTTCGGCATCGCGGCGATCATCGGTGCCGGAATTTTTAGTTCCATCGGTGATGCATGTGCCAAAGGCGGCCCGGCATCAGTATATCTAATCATTATTTGTGGTGTGGCATGCGCTTTTGCGGCTTTGTGTTACGCCGAATTTGCATCGCGAATCCCTGTTTCAGGAAGTGCCTATACATACGCTTACGCATCGTTCGGTGAGCTGTTTGCTTGGATTATTGGTTGGGCATTGATTATGGAATATGCCATCGGTAACATTTACGTCGCCTTTTCATGGTCAGGTTATGTCGTTCATCTCCTAGATCAACTCGGATGGATTCTTCCCCGTTGGATGGTGACGGATTATTCCACCGCCCATGAAATCTATCAAACCGTTATGTCCAAGATGCAAGGGGCAATTTCAGGCGGCGAATTTGGAGAACTTTGGAAATCTGCCAATTTGAGCGGCTATTCACAGGCCGATAATGATGCTTTCAACGCTTTCGTCAATGCGCCGCAAGTATTTGGTTTACACATTGTTTTTGATGCGCCAGCACTATTAATCAATGTCTTGATTACGATGTTGGTTTACCGGGGAATCAAAGAGTCCCGAAACGCTTCCAATTTGATGGTTATACTTAAGTTGGTTGCCATTTTATTGGTTATTGTTGTGGGTATTGGCTACATCGACGTAAAGAATTATACCCCCTTTATGCCGAATGGATTTGAAGGTGTGATGCAAGGTGTTTCTGCGTTGTTCTTTACCTACATTGGTTTTGATGCGGTAAGTACGTTGGCGGAGGAGTCGAAAAATCCGCAGCGAGATTTGCCTCGGGGTATGTTCTATTCCTTGCTGATTTGCACGGTACTGTATATTTTAATCACTCTCGTATTGACAGGCATGGTTCCTTACGATACGCTAGGAGTGGGTGATCCGCTTGCATATGTACTCGGAGCCCGCGGTATCGATTGGTTGGAATATATTGTTTCCATTGTGGCTGTTGTAGCGATGGCAAGTGTCCTGTTGGTTTTTCAAATGGGTCAGCCCAGAATTTGGTTAAGTATGAGTAGGGATGGATTGCTTCCGCCTGCTTTTTCTCGTGTTCATCCGAAATTTAGTACGCCATCTTTCGCAACCATTATTACGGGATTGATGGTGGGTATTCCAATTCTGTTCACCAACGAAGGTTTTGTCCTCGATTTCACTAGCATAGGAACCATTTTTGCTTTCGTTTTGGTATGTGGCGGAGTGTTGCTATTACCACCGAGAAAAGAAGGTGAAGGCAAGGGTTTCGTGATGCCATACATTGATGGTAAATATCTGTATCCGGCTATAATTATGACATCAATCGCTTTAGTGCGATACAACTTTCCAGATTATTTTGATCAATTGCTTCAATGGAATGATTGGAGTACGATGTTTGTCGTTGCTCACCGATTATATTGGATCTTACTACTCGGATTGTCTATCATGAGTTATGTTCGCAGCTGGTCGTTGATACCCTTGTTGGGTTTGTCGATTTGTGCCTATTTACTCACCGGAATGGAAGCCAACAATTGGTACTGGTTTTTCGGTTGGTTTGGTATTGGGTTAGTGGTGTATTTTTCTTATGGCTATAAGAAAAGCAAATTGGCTACAAATTGAAGATTTAGGACCCGATTTATTTCGTAATTTTACATCATATCATCATGATTGATCTGCCTAGAAAAGACGTAATTGAGAAAAAGGAAAAGGCCTTAACCGATGTGATTAAGCGTTTGTACGATAAATATCGCATCACCCAGAAAATGGATGAAATGGAGTTGGTTAAGTTGTGGGGTGAAATCGTTGGCCCATTAATCGCAAAACACACCAGTAAAATTGAGATGCGCGGAAAAACGCTATACGTGAGTTTTGATCAAGCACCCCTAAAAAATGAAATGTTTATGCAGAGGGAGCAATTGCGATTGAATATCAATGAAAGGCTAGGCCCAAATTTCGTGGAGAAGATTTTTATTGGATAGGATTACAATCCCCCGTTCAGCGCATTTGCATGTCTGTCGCGCTGTGCAATGGCCTTTTCAATACTCACATTCAATTCAAACCCAACGATGATTGTAAGTACGTTGATGTAAATCAATATCATTAGTGCAATGATTGCCCCAATAGAACCATATACTTTGTTGTAGGTGTTGAAATTATTGACGTATAAACCAAAGGAAACCGTGGAGATGGCAGAAAGAACCGAGGCCATTACACTTCCGGCACTGAGGAATTTCCATCGCTTGATATTGGATGGACCAAAAAAGTAAATACTGGAGGTGGCAATTAGAATGAGCGCTGCCAAAACAAAATACTCTAGCAATAAAATGAAGAACTCATAAACACCTGCCAATGGCCAATCGTGAGAGACAATGTAATGCACACTTTGGTAGGCATATGTGAGGATTAAAAGGGTGACAATCACAATGATGCTAATCCAAAATGTCATAAATATGGCCTTTAATCGAATTTGAAACCAGTTTTTCTTTTTACCAAAAGGCAGGCGGCGGTTGAAAGAATTGATCAATAAATGGAAGGCGTTGGAAGAAAAGTAAATGGTAGTGAAAAATCCAAAAGAAAGCAGACCCGTATTCTGTTTATGCAAAATTTCTAGAATTGTTCCCTGGATTTCTTTGAAGGTTTGTTTGGGTAAAATCAGTGATAACTCTTGAATGAACTGCGTTTTTAATCCGTTTAAAGGCAAATAACCAATCAGTGTAAGCAAGAAGATGATGGCAGGGAATAGCGCTAAGAAGAAGTTGAAACTCAAACTGGAGGCCCGCGTGTTTAGGTTTTCCATGAACATCGACCGGAAAAAATACTTACCTACGTTATATAAACTCTCCCCTTGAAATGCCGCCAATCGTTTGTTTTGCAAATAGATCATCAACGGGTGGGTTGGGCCTTGGCTGTCTTTGGGTCGTTGATCGTTTGATGACAAGTGTTCCTCTACCTCATTCGCGGTATGCTGAATTTTGTCCTTTATCGATTTGTAGAATCCCATGTTTTGGATTGGCCCTTAAAACCCGTACTTCTCTGAAATGATACTAGGGATTTTTATTGGACGAAGATCGGATTTCCTAGCATAAAACATAACCATCGAGGCGGTATTTAGTAATTCACCGTTTTGATTATAAGTCTTATACATAAATGTACAGCGTATTTCAGGGATACCCTCAATCCAAATTTCAATACTCAATAAGTCATCGTATCTGCCGGCTCTTTTGAAGTCGATATTCATCGATTTGACAGGCATAATAAGCCCATCGTCTTCCATGTCCTTGTAAGTGATGCCCTTTGCACGCATTTGCTCCGTTCTCGCCTCCTCAAAATATAAGGCCCAGTTGGAATGGTGAACAAATCCCATTTTGTCGCACTCGGCATATCGCACTCTTACAGTGTGTGTGTAAACTGATCCTTTATCCATTAATATCTCAACAAAAATGCTTCTTTTATTTGTTCTTTTCTAGCAAAAATGAGGCCCACACCGAACAAATCGATTGTTACCCGAAAATTATCGTCGTTTTCCAACTGTTTCCATCTCAGCTGAGACTCAACGCTGTTATTGATGCCAAATATCGCAATACATCCGTTTGGTTCCAGTCGGGTAGAAGCAAAGTCTAGCAACGACCAAAACTCAGGATTACTTAACGTTTCATTGATAACCATCAAACTGATAGGTGAATTGGGTAGGCTGTGGTGATTGAAATGCTTGGTTATATCTGCTATTTCGGCATAGGGATGGGAAATGACGAGTTCATTATTTTCGTAACTTCTCAAATTGAATTGAGTAATTTCATTGATTTTTTTTGATCGATCATAGCTGAAAAATCGTTGGATCAAATCGTGTTCGCAGTGAATATTCCCTCGTTGCAGATATATCGGCAATACACCCAATGAACTTCCAATTTCGATGATGTTGCCCCCCAACTGTTTGTATTGAATCCATCGGAAAAGAAGTCGGTAGTATTTGGCCAAAGGAATGCGCTTGTTCGCTAAATCACTTAATGAAATTTCCTTTAATTCATTGTTTGACAATATTTTAGCACCGGATTGTAACATCCGTTTTCTGCACAACTCAGCAGTGGGTTCATAGGCATTGGCAAGTTGTCGATAAAGAACTTTATCAGCAAAATCATAAACAAAAGGGGAGTGTACGCCATGACGGTTAGTAGATTGGACCAAATAAATTATATAGTCAAGCCAACCAAATAACCCATTCAGGTTCATGATTTTACACTTTTCAGTAACTTTAGTTCTTGTTCGGCTTTTGCAATTTGTTCAGTGGCTTTTGCGATATTGTCATCAAACTGTTTCACGAAAGCACCAGCATTTTTACTGTGCTTAAAGAAACTCTTGTTGTTTTCCATCGTCGCAATTTCATCCTTGAATTTGGTGATCTTCTCTTTGATTTTGCGTTCTTCCAATTGCAAGCGCTTCTGCCCATCAGTACTTGTCGCCAAATTATTGAAGTGTTCCTTTTGATTGGAATTGCGCTGGTTGGTGCTCGCTGAACGATATCTATTGAAAATCTCATCGGCCAAGGCCTGATACGTTTTATTCATTTGTTGGTAGGACTTCCCGGAGATAAAACCGGCATCATTCCATTGCTTCTGCCAAACTTTTAGCTCGTTGAATAGGCTCTGGTGGTCTATTGTTTCATTCGATTTCAGCGCTTCAAGACCTAGAATTACTTCTTTCTTCTTAACAATTGCACCACTTTCTTCTTGTTTACGCTGTTTGAACCATTCGTTCTTTCGAGCATAAAAGTGATCAAATGCAGTTCTGAATCTTTTCCAAACCAAATCGTTTTGATCTTCTGGAACTGGACCCACAGTTTTCCATTCATCCTGAAGTTTTGCAAGCGCATCAGAAGTCTTCATGAATTCATTGGAATCCTTCAATGATTCCGCTTTGTCACATAGAGCTTCCTTCTTCGTTAGATTATCTTTCTTGCTAGAATTCAAATCTTTAAAGAAGTGCTTTCGTTCTCCATAATATTGGTTGCGAATGGCTTTGAATTTATTCCAAATCTCTTCATTTTTATCCGTAGGGACGGGTCCAATCTTTTTCCATTCAGCCATCAATTCATCAAGCTCTTTACCAATTTTCGCCCATTCTTTGGGTTGGGTTGGTACAACTGCGATACTGGTTTCAGCGCGTTCGATAAGCACAATTTTCTTATCTAAGTTTTGCTGTCTTTCCGCATCGATGGTTGCCTGTTCGGCTTTCTTCGCATCAATTACGATGTCGGATGCCGCTTTAAAGCGTTTCCAAATATCTTCTGAAATTTCAGCTCTTACTGGGCCAGTGTTTTTCCAATCATCGTGGTATTTATTCAATTGCAATAAAGCCTTTCTGATGTTGGGCTCGTCTTTCAATTGCTCTGCACGCTTGATCAAATCGATTTTTAATTCTAAATTTTTGTCCTTGTCCAACTCTTTCAACTCGTTAAAAACTGAAAGTTGGTTGTAAAACTTGTCGACTTGAAATTTGTATGCTGCGTATAATTCGTCTTGATATTCCTTTGGAATTTGTCTTACTTCCTTCCACTGTCGCATGTACTCACGAAGCGCATTCAAACTTTGATCGTTCTCTTCAGAATCTACCAACGCTTTGATTTTATCCAGAATCAGTTGCTTTTGTTTTAGGTTATGCAACTTTTCCTCTTCAGCACGCTTGCGCTCATCTTCACGTCTTTTCTTGAAAGCGGTAATGATTTGCTGAATGGATTGTTTTGTGTTATCCGTAGGAGCCACGAAATCCCTAGGATCATTTCCAGCTTCAACCCATGTTCGAATCATACCGGGTCTTTCTTGGTCTAACAGATCGTCCAGCGCATTGCGAATGGCCTGTAATTGATTGTAGGCTTTCTTCACATCGGTTGCGTGAACCAATTCCTCTGCTGCTGCGAGTAATTCTTCTTTGCTAAGGGTTGAATACTGTAATTCCAATGAAATTTCCTCAGTATTGAGTTCAATCATTTGTTCGGCTACAGTTAATTGATCCGCGTAGCTTTCAGCTGCCTTTTCTAATTCGTCTGACATGATAAATAAGTGTTGAAATAGGATAAATTATTGTTGATCGATAGATTCTTTCGTAAATAGCATCCACAAAGCGGCTTCCGCGGCTTCTGAACCCTTATTGCCTAGTTTGCCACCGGCACGTTCCAAGGCTTGCTCTTCGGTATTGGTAGTGATAACCCCAAAAATGCAAGGTTTGTTTGTCTTTAATGATAATTCGCCAACGCCACGCGTCACTGATTCACAGACATAATCAAAATGGGGTGTATCTCCTTTGATTACACAACCCAAAGTAATTACAGCGTCGCATCCTTTGTCGAATAACCATTGAGCAGCGGTAGGTAATTCGAATGCGCCTGGCACCGAAGCCTCAATGATAGAAATAGCTTGAAAAGATTTGTGATGATTTAATGTTTCAACGGCACCATTCCTCAATACTGAAGTGATATGCTGATTCCATACAGCTGTCACTACACCAATTTGGTAGTGTTTTTTGTTGTAGGAAAAAGTAGGTGAGGGAGAAGAAGAAATCGCTGTTGCCACCTGCGTGTTATTTATTCAATTCACCCATCAAACCCTTTAGGCGATAGATGTACTTTTCAGCGTCTTGTCCTTCTCTAGTGGTGCCATACTTGTTGTCGAGTTCTTCGTAACAGGCCAATGCAGCACTGTAGTTTTTTGACAATTCGTAATGCACGCCCGCTTTTTGGAAATACATGCTTGTATATTCGTTGTCGCCTAAGCGAGCAGCCTTTTCATATAAACTTGCTGCTTTCTCCAAATCACCCAAACCGCTTTTACAAGCTGCTTTCGCTGCGATGATAGAAGGCCCCAACAATGCATCATTTGCACTGAATTTGTCCAAATAGTCTAATCCTTTTTTGTATTCGGCTTTCTTCAAGTACGACAAACCGGCAACCAATGCTGCTTCTCTGCCTTTCTTAGTGAAACCATAATCATCGGCAATGTCAACGGCAGAAGTGATTTTGTTCTTCTTGTCACCTTTTAAAACGATATCGAATGAATCTGTTTTGAAGTAGTGGTACATTTTAGCAAATTTCACTGAAGCTTCTTTTTCTTGAGAAGGCATGTAAAAGTTGAACCAATATATCATGCCACCTACAATCGCCAAGGTTGCAAAACCCACGATTTGAACATGTTTCTTATTCACTTCGTAGAAGTTTTTAATTCTGGCTTGTAGTAGTTGATAGCTTTCTTTGATGTTCATAATTGTTAAAAGAGGGCGCGAATATAAGAAATTTAAATTTTAGTCAGTAATATATGGGTAATCGTTTTCGATATAAACATCGGTAAACAGTTCAGAGGCATCTGGATAATCAGAGTTCTCTGCAAATTCAACACTCGCATTTACAAGTGTCATGATGTCATCTTCCAACGCATCCAATTCTTTCTCAGAAGCAAATTTCTTCTTTAATATGGTCTCTTTGGTAGTCTCCAATGGGTCTTTGGTCTTATAATCCGCAACTTCTTCTTTAGAACGATAACTAGCAGGGTCACTCATACTATGTCCACGATAGCGATACGTTTTGATTTCAAGAAAAACGGGACCTTTTCCGGTACGTGCATGCTCACAGGCATCGGCAATGGCCTCGTGCACCGTTTCACATTTCATTCCATCAACCTGAAAACTTGGCATATCAAATCCCAAACCGATTTTATAAATATCCAACAAATTTGTTGTCCGCTCTACGCTCGTCCCCATAGCGTATTGGTTGTTCTCACAGATGAATACTGCAGGTAACTTCCATAACATTGCCATGTTAAATGCTTCGTGTAATGCGCCCTGACGGGCTGCACCATCTCCAAAGAATGTCAAGCTGACATTTCCAGTGTTGTTATATTGTTCAGCAAATGCCAAGCCGGCACCCATTGGGATTTGCGCCCCAACAATACCATGTCCGCCTACAAAATTGTACTCCTTTGAGAACATATGCATACTTCCACCTTTACCGCCAGTACATCCAGTTTCCTTACCAAATAATTCAGCCATAACTGCATTTGCAGGAACGCCCATTGCCAAAGCATGGCCGTGGTCACGATACGCCGTAATTACTTTGTCGCCCTTTTTAATGGCAGACATCATACCCGCCGTGATGGCTTCCTGACCTATATATAAATGACAAAAACCTTTGATTTTTTGCTGTCCATACAATTGCGCAGCTTTCTCTTCAAAACGACGTTGCAATAGGATGCTTCTGTACCACTCAAGGTATACTTTTTTACTGAATTTCATTTACGCTGAATAAAGTGTTCGCGAAAATAAAACAATCCATTCAAACTGAGGCATTCTCGATGCCTAAATTCATGAAAGAAACGATTATATCTTTTCCTCGATGTTCTTTACCTTGTCTTTGATCAACCCAATTTCTCGCTGAATCAT
>CAMBTR010000065.1 GCA_945870885.1 Chryseobacterium gleum
ATTGTAGCCGATCGTAACCGTGTTACAAATTCAGATTTGAGTCGATACGGCAAAGTAACCGAGCTAACCTTAGAACAGATTTTCGGATATTAATGGTATTAACTAGTTGTTTTTTTGCGATTTTCGTCGAAAGTAATTGGTGAATGGCAAAAATTACAATTGAAAAGTTGTTAATTTTGTTTTTGGTCGATTCAGTCGACCTTGATTGATTATGAAAACAAAACAATTGAAATGGGGATTTTTTGGTTTGATGTTGGCTATGGGAACATGGGCAATGACATCTTGTGAAACGGGTTCTACCGTGTCAACTGCCAAATTGGGTAAGCCATCGTTACAAGCATTTGATTTTTCTCAAGTGAACACACCTTATGGCAAACTGAATATTGCTGATTTAATGCTGTCGAAGTCATTTAAATCTGCAACGTTTAATGGGGGTTTTGGATTTCCAGGTGGTGGAACTGTTGATGAAGATATGAAATCGGCTGCAACAGCCTATTCCAATGCTGGTGCGCAATTGGGTCGTGTTTTATTTTATGACAAGCGTATGAGTTTGAATAATACGGTGGCATGTGGTAGTTGTCACCATCAAGAATTGGCTTTCAGTGATATGGCATCGTTGAGTGCGGGTTTTGGTGGTCGGAAGACGCATAGAAATAGTATTGCCATTACTAACCCTGTTGTTTTCAGTAACTTATTTTGGGATTCAAGGGCAAATTCTCCTATGGATTTGAGTTTGCGTCCAGTATTTGATCACATCGAAATGGGAATGGAATCAGACGAGATGTTGGAAACCAAATTGGCTGCTACAGATTTCTACCCTGCACTTTTTGAGGCGGCTTTCGGTTCTACGGAGGTAACGCGGAAGAAAGTATCTTTAGCAATAACACAATTCCTTAGTTCAATGATCACTAAAAATTCAAGATTTGATGTGGCAGTTGCAAGAGAGTTGGCATCACGCGGAATCAATAACGGAGGATTTAACAACTTTAATACGCATTTTGATTTTGACATTGCTGCTGCACAATTTTCAAATTTCAACGCCCTTGAGCAAATGGGTAAGGATTTATTCTTCAGCGATCGCGCTCGTTGTAGTCGTTGTCATACCGGTGAAAACCTTTCTGCCCCTGAAGATCCAGGTAGCGGATATTCTGGCCCAACCATTGCGGGGACGGCAAATATTGGTTTGGATAGAACTTACGCGGACAATGGAAAGAATAACGGTAAATTCAGAATCCCTAGTTTAAGGAATGTTGAAATCACTGGACCTTACATGCATGACGGTCGTTTTGCCAATTTGGATCAGGTGATTGATCATTACAATCGTGGAATTCAGCCCCATCCGCACTTGGATAAGAATTTGATGGTTACCGGCGGTAGTGCACCTGTAAGATTGAATTTAACACAAGAGGAAAAGGATGCTTTGGTTGCATTTTTACGCACCCTAACGGATGTATCCTTCATAACGGATAAGAAGTTCAGCGATCCTTTTGCCAATTAATTTGGCCTTAATAACATTTGATTTTAACGGGTGCTGAAATGACAGAGATTTCTAGCAACGCAGTCACAATTTTTATTCCTTCCGGGGCAGGGGCACCCGGATTTGCGGGGATCCTCCGATGCTTGCAATCCGAACCCAATTGGCGAATCATAGCAGGCGACTGTTGGCCAAATGCTTATGGTAAGGCTCTAGCGGATGAGTTTTTTTTAATGCCTCCATCCAGCGATGAGGTCAAGTACATGGAAGCGCTACTATCGGTTTGTTCCAAGGAATCAGTGGATGTTGTTTTGCCAATAACCACCCGAGAATTGGATGTTCTGTCCAAACATGCAGACGTAATCGAAACGGCTGGGATGAAATTAATTTTGTCTACTTTGATGGCGCTCAACACAGCGAACAACAAAGGAATATTGGCTGAATTTGCAAAGAAATTAATGTTGCCCGTGCCTGCATTTGAAGTGGTTCAGGATAAACTTTCCTTTGTGGCGGCGGCCAAAAGGTTATCATCCAAAGGTGAGAAACTATGCTTTAAACCTGTAATGGGTAATGGAAGTCGGGGCTTTGGAATTATCGTGAAAGACCACAATGCAGCCGGCAGTGATTTAGAAAACAAAGCTGGTATTTTGCCTTTAACGCTTGACGAGTGGCAATATAGAATCCCGGATCAATTGGAACCGGCATGGATTATTTCTGCCTATTTACCGGGCAAGGAATACTCGGTAGATATGCTTTGTGATCAAGGGAAGACCTTGTTTTGTGTACCCAGAAGTAGGGACAAAATGATTGGTGGAATCAGTGTGGCGGGGGTAATAGAAAGAAATTTTGGGTTGATTGCCTTTTGTATTCAACTGGCGAAAGCTTTGGAACTACACGGACCCATTGGCATGCAGTGGAAAGAAGATGAACATGGAGTTCCACATTTGTTAGAAATCAATCCTCGACTTCAAGGAACCACGTCGGTATTGGCTTTGGCAGGTTTGAATATTCCAGTACAAGCGGTAAAAATGGCAATGGGCGAAACGCTCTCACAGCACTCGGCCGACATTGAATGGGGCAAGAGATTTGTTCGATTTTGGGATGAAAGAATCACAGAATAAAATTCCTTTTGCCTAGTTTTAGGAATCTAAGTATCTTCGCAACATCATGAATACTAAAAACCGTAACACCACAGGCTATTGGGCACTTTGCATCGTTAGCGGATTGGCACTTACTTACTTCACGATTTTCCAGCCCGAAGCATTCTGGTTGGGATTGCCTACATTCTTCGGTGGCTTGGCCATGGCGATGGATTGGGTTTAATCTTATTTCATTAATTTTCTTTCATTTAGGGAGTAGTTTACTTCCACAATTGATTAATTTGCAACAATGGCAAATCAAAACTGGTTCGATTTCGAAAAAGATATTGTTGAGTTGATGGATCAACTCGAAAAAGCCAAGGATACCCACGAAAAGGGTAAATTGGACATGACGGATACGGTTTCTACTTTGGAGTCCAAGGTGGAAGAAGCTAAAAAAGCGATCTATACCAATTTATCGGGTTGGCAAAAAGTACAAATCAGCCGCCATCCAGAAAGACCATATACATTAGATTACATCGATAATATTGCTACCGATTTTATTGAATTGCATGGCGATAGACACATTAAGGATGATAAGGCGATTGTAGGTGGTTTTGCCAACATTGACGGTAAGCCATTTATGATTATCGGGCAGCAGAAAGGCAGAAATACCAAACAACGTCAGCTCCGCAATTTTGGAATGCCCAATCCCGAGGGATATCGCAAAGCTTTGCGTTTGATGAAGATGGCGGAGAAATTCAATGTTCCGGTATTGACATTGATCGACACGCCAGGGGCATCGCCAGGATTGGAAGCAGAGGAACGTGGTCAGGGTGAAGCGATTGCGCGTAACCTATTGGAGATGAGTGTTTTGAAAGTGCCAATAATTTGCATCGTGATTGGTGAAGGTGCAAGCGGTGGTGCATTGGGAATCGGTGTTGGTGACCGTGTATTGATGATGGAATATACTTGGTACAGTGTAATTAGTCCTGAAAGTTGTTCTAGTATTCTTTGGCGTACATGGGAGATGAAGGAACGCGCTGCCGAGGCCTTGAAATTGTCAGCAACTGATATGCTTACAAATGGTTTGGTTGATGGTATCGTCCCGGAGCCATTGGGTGGAGCGCATCATCAGCCTGAAGTCGCTTTTGCCAATGTTAAAGCTGCCATATTGGAGAATTTTGCACAGTTAGAGCATATGGATCCAGAAGAGAGAATACAGCAAAGAATTGCCAAGTTTTCTCAAATGGGTGTGGTTGTTAATGGTTGATTTTCCTGGATAGGGAATATGGATTTATATATTGGAGAAATCGCCATGAAGAATCGAATCACATCCCTTTTTAATATTCAATATCCCATCATTCAGGGTGGTATGATTTGGTGTAGCGGCTGGGAATTGGCAAGTGCCGTTTCTAACGCCGGGGGTTTGGGGTTGATAGGTAGTGGTAGCATGTATCCAGAGGTGTTGCGAGCTCATATTCAAAAATGTAAGTCAGCCACAGCGAAGCCATTTGGTGTAAATGTGCCTTTGTTATATCCGGACATCGACAAGCATTTAGAGATTATAGTGGAGGAAGGGGTAAAAATCGTTTTTACCAGTGCGGGGAATCCAGCAAAATATACAAGTTGGTTAAAGGAGCGAGGTATTACGGTGGTACACGTGGTTGCGAATACCAAATTTGCCAAAAAATGTGAGGAGGCCGGTGTTGATGCTATCGTAGCTGAGGGTTCTGAAGCAGGCGGACATAATGGCCGTGAAGAAACAACAACCATGTGTTTGATACCCATGATTACTGATTCTACCAGTCTACCCGTTATTGCTGCGGGGGGAATTGGATGCGGAAGAACGATGGCTGCTGCATTTTGTTTGGGTGCGGAAGGCGTTCAAGTTGGAAGTCGTTTCGCCGCTTCTGAAGAAAGCAGTGCTCATATATCGTTTAAAGAGCAAATCATTCAAGCCAAGGAGGGGTCCACCCAGCTCACATTAAAGGAGATAACGCCCGTCCGATTGCTAAAAAATGCGTTTTTTGAACAGGTTGAAGGCGTTTATGAGCAAGGTGGAAGTGTTGAGCAATTGAAGGAGCTATTAGGCCGCGGACGTGCAAAAAAGGGTATGTTTGAAGGTGATCTGGAAGAGGGAGAATTGGAAATTGGTCAGATCAGCGCGCGATTAGATCACATCGAAAAAGCAGGTGATATCGTAAATGCGATGATGCTAGAATTTGGTCAAGTCACAAAAGGATTTCAAGGAGTATAGTTTTAAAAAAGACGGAATGGATCAGGATAATTTGCAGCCTTGGAAAGTAATTTATTGTGCCAGTAGGCAGGAAAAAAAGGTTGCTGTGTACTTTGAGCAGCGTCAAATCGAATATTACTTGCCCTTGGTAAAAACCTTGAAACAGTGGAGCGACCGGAAAAAATGGGTAGATATGCCGTTGTTTAATGCCTACATTTTTGTCCGACCTACAGATGTTCAGCGCGATTTGGTTATACAAGTTCCAGGTGTGGTGAAGTATATCAGATACAATTCTAATGACGCTTTGGTAAAGCACGATGATGTGGTATTGCTTCAGCGCCTCATCGAGAAAGGGTATCAAATTCAACAACACGATTTAACGGCAAAACTGGAGCCCGGTGATTTGGCTTTGGTATTGGATGGTCCATTCAAAGGCCAGGAAGTGGAAGTGCATCATACAGAAGACGAAGCTTTTGTAATTGTGTCGGTGGAAGGATTATCGAGCAGTTATAAGGTGAATTTACCGCGAGAAGTATTAAAATTGAATAAAAAACGCAAGCAGCGCGACAAATCACTATGGTAGGAAATACAATTTTATTGCTTTCACCTCACACGGACGATGCAGAATTGGGCTGTGGCGCTACCATCAGCAAGTTGATTCGCGAGGGAAAAACCGTTTATTATGCGGCCTTTAGTGCTTGCGAACAAAGTGTCTTGGAGAGTTTCCCCAAAGATATTTTAATACATGAAGTCAAAGAGGCGACTGCAGCGCTCGGCATCAAACCGGAAAATTTGTTTTTGTTTCGATACGAGGTACGCACTTTCAATTATCGACGTCAGGAAATATTGGATGATTTGATCAAATTGAGGGAGACGTTGAAGCCGGATACCATTTACATGCCGTGTTTGCACGACATACATCAAGATCATAAAACGATGGCCGAAGAGGCGTTGAGAGCGTTCAAATTTGGCAATGTGTTGAGTTATGAATTGCCTTGGAATAATCTAAATTTCAACACAGCGGCATTTGAAGTTGTGAGTGAAGAAGATGCGCAGTGTAAAGTGAATGCGTTGTCTAAGTATAAAAGTCAGGCGCACAGACCTTACGCCAACGAAGAGTTTTTGAGGAGTCAGTTGCGTATGCGTGGCGTCCAAATTTCTCGTCGTTACGCCGAAGCATTCGAGGTAGTGCGGATGATTTCAGAATAATTCGCTCATGGAGAACAATCTCAAATCGGGTGGTCGTCCCCAGGGGGCTTTAACTTGGTTTGCGGGATTGGTGATTTTGGTTGTGGGACTTGCCGCGGGCTTGCGGTTTATAGACTTGTTTTCATTGCCATTAACGAACGATGAAACATCGGCGTTGATGCGTTTGAATGCAAATTCGGTATCTGAACTATTGGGGACTGTGGTTTGGAACGACGGGCATCCGATGTTGGTGCAAGTGTTTTTATGGTATTGGACAAAATGGTTTGGCACGGCAGTCTGGGTGGTAAAGTTGCCATTTTTGTTGTGTGGTTCGGGTTCAGTTGTCTTGATGATTCAAATTGGAAAAAGGCTTGGCGCGGCTTGGGCTGGGCTATTGGCTGCTGCGATGCTGGCGACTTTGCAGTTTCCGTTGATGTACAGTGAGATTGCTCGACCGTATGCACCAGGTTTGTTGCTTTCCTTATGGGCTTTTTATATTTGGTTGCGATGGTTGGAGGTTTGTAAAACTGAGGTGGCAGGCATCAATTTATGGGCAAAACCTTTGATTTTTTTGTCGATCGCGGGGTATTTGGGCGCATCAAATCATTATTTCAATGCGTTGATATTGGCCCTGTTATTTGTTTCCGGATTGGCGATTTTGCCCAGAAACCGGTGGATTCGATATCTGTGGCCTTGGTTGTTGGGTGTGGCGTTGTATATGCATCAGATTGGCATATTCCTGCATCACTTGCAGGTGGGAAGTCCGGGTTGGCTGCAGGTCCCGACAATAAAATCTCTGTTTAAGCATTTTATGTATTGTTTTGGTTATTCGCTGTGGCCAATTCATTTGTGGTTGCTGGGCGTATTATTGGGCGAGTTGATTCAAAGGCGGAAGATAAAATGGTTGGGATTTGATGAAACACTGGCCCGATCGAAAGTTATTTCCTCTGGAGCTGACGGTGTTGGGTCGGACTTGGGTGATAAGCAGCAAAAAAGAGCAATCAATCGCGTGATTTGGCTTTTGTATTTGGCGCCGCTTATCATTGCTTCTTTATACTCTGTGTATAGGGCTCCAGTATTTCAGGATTCTGTATTGTTGTTCTCCTTTGGCTTTGGGATATTGGGTTTTGCCTTGTGGGTGGATCGAAGAGTGTTGAGTTTGCGTCTGAAGGCGGGGCTGGTCGTTCTCACGTTGTTGGTCAATTTGTATGTGTTGCTTGTGGATCGCAATCATCGGGAGTTGTTCAACAATCAGTCTTATGATGCTTCGGTTAAAACCCTGAAGCGCTGGAAATTAGTAGACGATGTTTCGCGGGGCGATGCGATGTGGGTGTATGGATTTGAGTCGTTTTTCATGGAATATCATGCCAATGAACTTGGCTGGGACAGGGTTCGATGGCAGAAAAACGGGGGTGATTTGCAATATTTCAGGGATGAGTCGGTGGATTATGCATCGTTTAGAAAAAAGTTGGCCATGGTGGAGGGCGATGATTTTTACTATTTAAATATGGTGGGGATGGATCCCATGTTGCGGGTTTGGATACAGCGCACTTTTCCAGTTTTACGTCGGGAATCGAGGGGTGCGGGTTATCACATCATGCATTTTTCCAAGTTTGGCGTGGGCAATATGGATTCTGGTTTCTTGCGGGATAGGGTTTTGCCTGTTTTCAGTGGACAGCTTGCGTTGCGGGGCGACATCGACTCAAGTCAGTATCGTCAGGTATTGGCTGTTTCAACGGATTCATTGGGCGATCAGCGATATAGTGCCGAGTTTGTTGCTGTGGCTACAGTGGAATTGGATACGCAGTTGCTTCGGGATAAGGATTTGCGGCTGGTTGTGATGATAAAAAATGGGGCTGGTGAGAACATTAGGTATTTGGATCAAGGGTTAGGGAATATGGGTTATCATTTGTCTGATGTTGAGGTTTTGGACGGTGGAAGGTGCAGGGCGAATTTGTTGTTGGCGGGCAGGTTGGTGGATGTGGAATGGGGTGGCGAGGGAATTGAAGGCCAAGGAGTATTCAGAGGGATCGGAACGGGTCTTGCGTCGAACTTGAATCATTTTGTTAATAGGGGATATGACATGCAGGTTTTCATTGACAATGCGGGCAGAAAGCCTGTTGCGGTGAAATCTTTGGGCATTGATTTTTGGCCGGGCAATGGATCGGTGTATGGACTGGTGAATCCTGTGATTCCGTAAAAGTGGACATTTGATTGCGGCAAAGGAATTGGGGATGGGTAGAATGCGGTTATTTGATTAATTTCGCAACCAATGGGAATCCTATCACAAGTGATTTTTGCTCTGATTTTGGGCGTTGGAAGTTGGATCTTTGCCGGACGGGTAAAGTTCATCCGCAGGAATATTTTTTTGGGAAAGAAGCAGGATTTATCGGACAATCCGGCGGCGCGATGGAAGCAAATGGCTTGGGTTGCGATGGGTCAGAGCAAGATGGTTCGTAGACCGATTGCTGGGTTTTTTCACATCTTGATTTATGTTGGCTTTGTATTGATCAACATTGAGGTGTTGGAGATTTTGATTGATGGATTGTTGGGCACACACCGATTTTTTGCTCAATTTTTCGGTTCGATTTATGATGTGGCGATAGGATTTTTTGAGATTTTGGCGTTGGGTGTTTTGGTTGCTTGTGTGGTTTTCTTAGCACGTCGTTTCGTGACCAAGGTGCCGCGCTTACAGATGCCGGAGTTGAAGGGTTGGCCGGTGAGGGACGCTACGATTATTTTGGTGGTGGAGATTGTGCTGATGGGTGCTTTGTTAACGATGAATGCGGCGGAGCAGATGTTGGTGAATAGGGAATTGATGGAGGGACATGGCAGTTTTCCGGTGAGTCAGTATTTGGTGGGATTTTTCAATGGATTCAGCGATGGGTCGGTTCATATGATTGAGCGATTGTGTTGGTGGTTCCATTTTGTGGGCATCGTAGTATTTTTGAATTATGTGCCATACAGCAAGCATTGGCATATCATCATGAGTTTTCCGAATGTGTATTACACGCCATTGAAGCCGAAGGGTGAATTTGAGAATTTGGGTTATGTGACCACGGAGGTAAAATTGATGATGGACCCGGCGGCGCAGCCGCCGGATGGATATGAACCTCCTGCCGGTTTTGGGGCGAAAGACGTGCAAGATTTGACTTGGAAAAACTTGATGGATGCATACACTTGTACCGAATGCGGAAGGTGTAGCAGCGTTTGTCCGGCCAATCAAACAGGAAAGTTACTATCTCCAAGAAAGGTGATGATGGACACAAGAGATCGTTTGGAGGAAGTGGGCAGAGGCATTGATGCAGTGAAGAAATTGGCCCAGCAGAATACGGAGGCGGTAACCAATGTGGCGGATAACAATGCTGCAGAAGTAGCGCGATTTGAGGATGGCAAGGACTTGCATAGCTATATCAGTACGGAGGAATTGTGGGCTTGTACAACTTGTAACGCTTGTGTTGAAGCTTGTCCGGTGAATATCAACCCGGTTGACATCATCGTTCAGATGCGTCAGTATCAAGTGATGGAAAAGAGCGCTGCGCCGAGCGAATTAAATAACATGTTTACCAATTTGGAAAACAATGGTGCCCCTTGGCAATTCAACCAGATGGACAAGGGAAATTGGGTTCAAGGGTAAGCTTGTTTTGGGTTGAACGTAGTGTATTTTGGCGACCGGAATAAAGGAATCGATATTGGGTTCTTGGTATTCTGAAAAAAGGGAAACAACCCTCGCAGTTTTGTCGTATTTTTGAAGGGCAATGAACACATTTCATTTATTATCTTTTCTGGGTGGCCAAGAAATGATCATTCTTTTGGTTCTCGTTTTGTTGCTTTTTGGTGGCAAGAAAATTCCTGAATTAATGCGCGGTGTAGGCCGTGGTATTAGAGAGTTTCAAGATGCTAAGAATAACGTTAGCACCGAGATTCGCAAGGGAATGAACGAAGATCCAAAAGAAAACAAAGAGTAATCTTGGAACACTACAGCCGGATTTCAGCAATTCGGGAAGACCTGAACTCAGGCCGTGTGACTTGCGCGGCGTTGGTAGATTATTATCTAAAAAATATTGCGGACAATCATCATTTGAATGCCTTTTTGGAGGTTTGGGCTGATGAAGCAAAGGCAAGGGCTTTAGAAATCGACAGTAAAGTTAAAGCAGGCACCGCAGGTCGTTTGGCTGGTGTTGTGATTGCTTTGAAGGATGTTTTGTCGTTCCGAGGCCATAAAGTGAGTTCTTCCTCAAAAATTTTACAAGGATTTGAATCGATTTATTCGGCTACAGTAGTTCAGCGATTGTTGGACGAGGATGCCATTTTCATTGGTCGTACCAATTGTGATGAATTTGC
>CAMBTR010000066.1 GCA_945870885.1 Chryseobacterium gleum
TCGCGATTACAGTTAGATACAGGTGATAGGGCCACGTTTGTATTTTTTGTGGAGGATTCGTCGGGTAGGGGGCGGCCGCGCGCAGCGCGGCCGCTCATCGCCGGAATATTTGAAACGGGAATTGAGCAGATCGACAACCAAGTGGTGTACGCGGATCTGGCCCTAGTGCAGAAATACCTCAAACCCAAAGCCGGTTTTACAGAAATTGAACTCTGGGAGTCAAAAGATTCTCCCATCAACCTGGCCGCAATCTCTATGCAAACAGCCGTCGGTGAGCTGCGTATCTCGGATTCAAAACAGTTTCACAGACAAATCTATGATTGGCTGGCCATCCTCAATACCAACGTATGGGTTATCCTTACCCTGATGGCATTGGTAGCACTTATTGCCATGTCGACCATCCTGTTGATCCTAATGGTAGAAAAAACATCGTTCATTGGTATCGCCCAAGCCATGGGAAGTAGCATCGGTAGCTTGCAACGCATATTCCTTTGGCAAAGTGCTTACATTGTTGGATTGGGATTGCTGATTGGTGATGCCTTAGCCGTTCTACTCTGTGTGATTCAGCAGCAAACTCACTTTTTAACCCTAAACCAAGACGTGTACTTCGTTCAATATGTAATGGTTGATCTCAATCCTTGGGCGATCGTAATTGTCAACTTGGGCGTACTTCTGGCAAGTGTGATGGCTGCGTTGATTCCAGTGCAGTGGATAAAAAGAATGACCCCTTCCAGGGCCATTCGATTTCAATAATTCATAAAGTATTTTCTGGGAGAAAATTCCCGGTTCGTTATACGTCGATCTTGGCGTATTTCGCGTTTGCTTCGATAAACTCTCTGCGCGGCGGAACATCGTCTCCCATCAACATGCTGAAGATTCTATCGGCTTCGGCTGCGCTATCCAATGCTACACGCTTCAAAGTCCTCCTAGATGGATCCATCGTAGTTTCCCACAACTGCTCGGCATTCATTTCACCCAAACCTTTGTATCGTTGAACACCTACGCTGTCTTCATTGCCGCCTTTTGCCAAATCTTTAATGGCGATATCACGTCCGTTATCATCCCAACAATATCTGCTTTCTTTGCCTTTCTTAACCAAGTACAAAGGAGGCGTTGCGATATATAAGTGACCGTTTTCGATCAGTTTTTTCATATGGCGGAAGAACAATGTAAGGATCAACGTTCTGATGTGCGAACCATCCACGTCGGCATCCGTCATAATTACGATTTTATGATACCTTAAATTGGAAAGATTGAGTTCCTTTTCACCTTCTTCGTTGGTTCCAATGTGAACCCCCATGGCTGTGAACATATTTCTTACCTCTTCGTTATCGTAGATTTTGTGCTCCAACGCCTTCTCAACGTTCAATATTTTACCTCTCAAAGGAAGGATGGCTTGGAATTCGCGGTCACGACCTTGCTTGGCAGTTCCACCCGCTGAATCTCCCTCTACCAAGAATATTTCACAAGCGGCTGGATCGGTCTTTGAGCAATCGCTCAATTTACCTGGTAAACCCATTCCGCTCATTGCACCTTTACGCTGCACCATTTCGCGCGCTTTTCTAGCTGCGGCACGGGCTTGGGCGGCGATGATTACTTTATCGACAATTATCCTCGCTTCTTTGGGGTTTTCCTCCAAATAGTTATCGAGCATTTCACCCACGGTCATATCTACAGCACCCATTACCTCGTTATTACCCAACTTCGTTTTGGTCTGGCCTTCGAACTGTGGTTCTTGCACCTTAACCGAAATTACACCGGTTAATCCCTCACGGAAGTCATCGCCTGAAATTTCAATTTTCACTTTTTCCAGCAACTTCATCCGTTCCGCATAGGATTTCAACGTACGCGTTAAGGCCCTTCTAAAGCCCGCTACGTGCGTTCCACCTTCGATTGTGTTGATGTTGTTGACATAGGAGTGTAAGTTCTCTGCATAACCCGTATTGTACTGGAAAGCAATCTCCACTGGAATACCATGCTTATCGCTTTCAGCATACACTGGGAAGGGGATCAATTTCTCACGTGTTCCATCGATAAAGGTTACGAATTCTTTCAAACCACCTTCGCTGTAGTATTCAACGCTGCGGAAAGAACCGTCTTCTTCGGCTTCGCGCTCATCGCACAACGACAAACGGATTCCTTTGTTCAAGTACGATAATTCACGCAATCTATTTTGCAGCGTATCGAAGTTGTATTCAGTGACTTGGAAAATGGTATTGTCTGGCGTGAATTCAACCACTGTACCTCTGCGATCAGAAACGCCAATTTCCTTTACTGGATATTGAGGTTTTCCAATTTTATATTCTTGTTGGAAGATTTTTCCTTCGCGGTAAACGGTAACTTTTAGGTCGGTTGAAAGTGCATTCACACAACTCACACCCACACCATGCAAACCACCCGATACTTTATATGTATCCTTGTCGAATTTACCTCCAGCGTGCAACACCGTCATTACCACTTCCAAAGCACTGCGATTTTCCTTGGTATGTAGGCCGGTTGGGATACCACGACCGTCGTCCTCAACGCGAATGGCATTATCTGGCAAAATGAAAACCTTGATGTTTTTACAGTGACCCGCTAATGCTTCATCGATACTGTTATCAACCACCTCGTAAACCAAGTGATGTAAGCCTTTTGCGCTAATATCACCAATGTACATGGCAGGTCTTTTTCTAACCGCTTCTAACCCTTCTAATACCTGAATATTGTCCGCGTCATAATTCGCTCTACTTAAATCTTCCGTCATCTGACTTTGTTGTTATTAATTGATTCGTAAAAATACCTTAAAACCCCACAATTACAGCGGAAATGGGGTAGGTATTATCCACAAATTAACAACGAATGAAGGGATGACTTAACGCATCTTCAGCCAACCCAAATAATACAAATAATTGATTCCCGATTCTTGTCGTTGAAAGCCATAATCCAATGCCGTTAATTGCGCATCTAATAGGCGAATTGTATCATATTTAGATTGATACAAAATTAGGAAGAAAAAGTTCTTATTTGCCGCGACCTTGAATCATAATCAAAGCAGTGTAAAGCATGATTTTGAAATCTAATCCCAATGACATATTTTCTAGGTATAAAATATCGTATTTCATGCGGTCGATCATTTCGTCGACGTTGCTCGCGTAGCCATATTTGATTTGTCCCCAACTCGTAATCCCCGGCTTGATTCGTTGCAACCTTTGATAAATAGGCTCCCTTGCTACAATTTGTTCCTTAAAGTATTCACGCTCAGGTCTAGGGCCAACCAAGCTCATTTGACCAATCAGCACATTGATAAACTGGGGTAGTTCATCCAATCGGGTTTGACGCAAAATAATTCCGATTTTAGTTCTGCGATCGTCTTGGTCATGACTCAGTTGTGGTCCCGATGTTTCCGCATTAACTCTCATGCTACGAAACTTGATGATATTAAAAAATTTCCCTTTTAACCCAATCCTAGGCTGAGTAAAGAAGATCGGACCTTTGGAGTCGAACTTGATAATAAGGGCGATTATTAAATAAATAGGAGACAAGAGTATCAACGCAATGATGGATACCAAAATGTCAATAATTCTCTTCAATACCTTTTGCCAAGTGGGCATCACCTCAAAATCTACCTCTACCAGCATGGCCCCAAGAATGTTGTTCATTTTTACCATCCCTAAAACCAAACTAAATTGGTCCGGCATAATCTTAAGATGAATTTCTTCATTCTGCACGCAATCAATAATGGGGGTTACGTTGTCGGCTTCGCTGGCCTCAGCACAAAGAATAATGTCTTCAATTTGTAATTCCTGAATCAACCTTGGCAATTCACTCCAATGCCCTAGTACTGTGGTTCCGAAATCTTGAAGCTGACATTCATCTTTGATTTTGACAAATCCTTTGATAAAGAACCCTTCCGATTTTTTGGCCGAATTCAACTCTTGATATAGTTTAAGAGCCCTATCGCCACATCCTATTATCAATGTGTTATAGCCCCAAACACGATTTTTGACATTGTGAATCGTCGTGGTGACCAATATCAGTCTAAAAACAAGGGTTGATAAAAATTGGAATCCGAATAACAATGCAACCGACAAATAATAATCCCGATAATTGGAAATACTATCGTCGAGAATTAATGTAAAAAACAGAAAAACTACACCTATAATAGTGCTGTTGAATGTGTGTTGAAGTTCCCGCAAACGAGAGCGTCTAAAAATGTAGTTGTAATAACCGCTAATGCCGTGAAGTAGAATCCAAAAAAGGGGTACCAATAGTAGACCCAATAGCAAATTGTCATCGTGGTTAACAGGAATTTCATAACCGTGTTTACTCGCCTCAATAAAACTCTTCCTAAATAAAAACAGACCCAACCAACTCAAAGTAGCCGCTGTCCAATCGGCAATAACATGGAGAATAATTCTACGGGTTTGATTCATATCACTTTAGAAAACTCAAACGCAAATTATCGATGAATATTTCCCTAGAAACGGTGCAAACTTCAGGTTTATTGATATCGAAGAAAAGACGAATCGATGTTCCGGCGGGTTGATTGGCCAATTCAAATACCAAATTGACATAAAATCTCTTCCATTCGCCACCGGTTTTATTGACCAACAGGTAGGGTAAAAGTTCATTTGCCGTAGAATTTTTTCGGCGCATTGCCAATTGCACGGGTAAATCGGATTTTACATCAAACTCAAAGAAAACAGAAGAGCCATCCAAAGGCAAATCCTTGAATTCTTCAAACGATCCAACATCTATGTATTTGCTTGAGTCGATATCCTCAAATACGATTCGATAAGCTTTTGTGCTGCTCTTGAATTTACCATCGAGGTCAAATGGAGTGCTTACAATTGAAATGGAATCGCCAGGATAGGGTGAGGGCGCAATTGGAATAAGGGTAGAGTTATTGTCTTCGAAATCTTCATTCCATCGAACAAAGGCGTTCTTGCGAAAAGTGAAAACAGGGTTTATCGGAATGCTTTTTCCCGCTTGTAATAGGAAAGTATCTACATAAGAAGCCATTGGCGTATAAATGCCTAGGTTGTTTTTGCTACCGTTGATATATACCAAGGGGAATATTTCGAGTCTGATGTTGCCCAATTTGGTGATTGGTATTTTACAAGGGAATTCGAAATTTCCGATAAATTCCTCATTAGCAAACACTTGTACACCTCTGATTTGGTGAATGTTATTTCCTTGAAGCGACGAAATGTCCAAAGAAACCGAATCAACAGAAATTTGCGCCGGAATGCCTTTGTGGTCATCCTTGCACGACATTATGCCAATGATACCTAATAAAAATGCAATAGAATATTGTATTCCGCTGAAAGACCTCACACCACAAACTTAATGGATTTTAAGTAACCATAAAAATGCTATGGTTTGTTTTGGTTTCGATTATAGATCCTGATATTTCCTTTGGACCTTATCGATGGCCCATTCGCAAGTAGTTGTTACCTCTAAAGCGTGCTCTAGATTCGTTAACGGTGTTAGGTTGTTGTTGATGTTCTCTCCAAAGTTGCGCAACTCCATTTTCCAAGTATCAAAAGGCATAATCTGTCGATCGATACGAATCAATTCCGGGGGCAATTCTGGATGATCAAAATCGGCAGATAGTGAAAGTTGATCACTTTGCTCGGCCGTGCGATATTCTATGAGTTCGTTGGCGGCGAAATTCAAAAGATACAAACGGTCCTGCTGGAAAATTTTAAGGGTGTATGTCCCCGGCTCCATGGCTCTACCCGCAGTAATGTGGGCAATCGCGTCGTTGTCGAATTCTAAGTGGATATTGAATAAGTCCGTCTGCTTTCCAAATAAAAACATCGGTCTTGCTGAAATGCTTCTAACACGACTAGAAACGGTGCGTTGAATCAAATCAATTTCCTGGTATAAATTTGTGTGTATCCAAGCGGCAAACTCACCTGTTTCTGGTGGATGACAGTGTTTTTCTAATTTGATATATCGCGGTTTTTTAACCAATTGTAATGCTGCGGTGAAAAGGGGTTTGTTGTGCAGGACATTTCCAATTTGGACAACGACGTTGGATTCTCTTTTAAATTTGGATAAAGTTTCAATTTCTCCAAGATTCCAATTTCTGTAACCATCAAAGAAGATGTGTTTTCCCATCTTAACTAGGTTACAAATGACATCAAACGGCAGATTCTTTACATGTCGATCCACAAAAAACACCTCGCCCATACTTGCAATCTCCAAGGCGAACATGAATTCTCCTAGCATCGAAACATTTTGCGAATCGTCGGGATCTACAAAGCCCACCAAGTCAAATCCATTGACTGTGGCTAGTAAATGTTCGAAAATTTCTACTTTTCTTTTCGATCCTATGACAACTGATTTTAGCATGTTCTACCTTTGTGGTCGGATGCAAAGATTTGCAAACCGCAGTGAGTACCCAAATAGGGTTTTGAACAGATGGTAAAAAAGACGGATTTAGTAGACACATTGATTCACCAAGGCCAGCGGAAACGCTTGGTTGATGAACTTCGTAAAAAAGGGATTCAATCACCTGCGGTTTTACAAGCGATGGGGACGGTTCCTAGGCAATGGTTTTTCCCTAAGGATTTTGAACATTTTATTTATCGCGATGCAGCCTTTCCAATTGATCACGGCCAAACAATTTCTCAGCCCTATACGGTAGCGTATCAAACCGAATTGCTATCCATAAAATCGGGCGATAAAGTATTGGAAATAGGCACGGGTAGTGGTTATCAAGCCGCAATTTTATTGGCGATGGGCGTACAAGTTTACAGTGTTGAATATATTCTACCTCTATTGCAAAAAGCCAGTGGGATATTCAAAGCTTTGGGTGCGGAAATTCAATTATTTCATGGCGATGGCACGTTAGGGTTGCCATCCTTTGCGCCCTTCGATGCGATTGTTGTGACCGCTGGAGCGCCTGCCGTTCCTGAAACGTATGTAAAACAGCTCGCCATTGGCGGTAAATTGGTGATTCCCGTTGGCGATAATACCGAAGACCTGAAAATGATGCGAATTACTAAAATTTCAGAAACACAAACCAAATCAGAAGTACTTCAAGACTGCAAATTTGTCCCACTGAAAGGATCCCACGGCTGGAAGTGAACTCGACTCGTAAGAAGTTGTAGTCAAAAAGACCCCTACGAACGATTCATTCGTTCTTCAATATCTCCCACCTCGATTGGGAAATTTTCCATAAAGTCGATTACTCCATTCGCAGTAATCAAAACATCATTCTCAATTCTAATTCCCAAACCTTCTTCCGGAATGTAAATACCTGGCTCAACAGTAACAACATTGTTGATGTCCATCGATTCCCAGCGATGCATCACATCGTGGACATCCAATCCCAAATGATGACTCGTGCCATGCATGTAGTATTTTAGGTGGGCTTTGGGATTAGCTTTAACCTCTGCAGAAGTCAATAAGCCCAATTGAATGAGCTGATCCGACATGATTTTGCAAACTTCTTCGTGATAGACTGGCAAACTCACGCCCGGACGAAGCAATTTCTTGGCCTCGCGTTGAACCAAAAGTACCGCATTGTACACTTCTTTTTGGCGGGGTGAAAACCTCCCATTTACGGGTATGCAACGAGATAAGTCGCCATTGTAATTGCCGTATTCTGCACCAAAATCTAACAACAATAGGTCGCCGTCTTTACACTGTTTATTGTTTTCGATGTAATGCAATACACAAGCACTAGAACCACTTGCGATGATGGGGTCAAAGGCAAATCCACGGCTTCTATTTCTGATAAATTCATGAATCAATTCGGCCTCAATTTCGTATTCAAAAACACCCGGTTTAACAAAGCCTAAAAGGCGCTCAAATCCTTTTTGGGTGATGTTGATTGCTTCCTTAAGTTGGTCAATTTCTTCTAATTCTTTTCTCATTCTCAAGTTGGCAAGAATGGGAGAGGATCGTTTGAAATTATGGGCGGGATATTTGTCTTTTATTTCTTTGGCAAAACGTAAGTTAGAATATGAAACGCGATCGGTAAAGCGATCATTTTCGTTTAAGTTAAAGTATATAGTTTCGGCCAACAAAAAGGCGGCGTGAATCGTTTTCCAAAACTCGTGAAACCAAAAAACTTGTTTAATCCCAGAGACTTCATATACTTGATCCGGGTTTAATCTAGCCCCGTCCCAAACGGCGATTTGGTCGCTCGTTTCCTTCACAAAAATCATCTCTTTGTACAATGGATTTGGAGAGTCTGGGAACAATACCAATATCGTATCCTCTTGGTCAATTCCAGTTAAATAGTATATATCCGATTGTTGTCTAAATGTAAAATACGCATCTCCATTTCTTGGCAATTCATCATTGCTATGAAATACCGCGATAGACCCCGAAACCATTGCCTCGGATAGTTTTTTTCTATTCTTAACAAACAGTGAAGAAGATGGATTTTTGTATTTCGAATTCATGTATGCAAACTTATCAATATAAAAATGCAATTCAAAATGGGCTTAAAACTGTTTAATCCGACGAATGATATTTGTCATTGTTTCAGAAAAAACCTATTTTTGGTGCAACGTATTTATAAAAACAATTGTCAATAGCACACAAACCTAAATCTAGTTTTATATGAAAAAACTTTTACCTTTATTATTTTTCGTTCTAACTCTTTCGTTATCAAACATTTCCAAAGCATCACACATGATGGGCGGAGACATGTCTTACCAATGTTTGGGTAATGGAAAGTACAAAATCACGGCAAAAATTTACAGAGACTGTCGAGGTATTTCGTTTAGCGGCCCTTCATTTGGTGTTTTTGCAGGAACCAATGGTGGAAATGGCTGTGGAAGTAGTGGGTTGTCGATTTCCAGAACGGGTATCAAAGACGTTACGCCTAGATGTTCAACAGCGAACTCGCCCTGTTCTCCTCAGAATACCTACGGTACGGGTGAGGGAATTGAAGAGCACACGTATGAAGTTACGGTTGATTTTACGAAGAGTCCGCTGAGTGGTTTTGTTAATAAAAGTACATGTTGTGAAGTTACGTTTTACATCGGTCAGTGTTGTAGAAACGGTGCGATAACCACGGGTCCTTCTGGCAATGACTTCTATACAACTTGTATGATCAATATCTGTAATATCAAGAAGACAACCAATAAATGTAATAGTTCTCCAACGTTGAGTAATGCGCCAATTGGTTTCCTTTGTTGTAACCAGGCATATTATTTTAATAATGGTGCGATTGATACGGTAGATTATGATTCATTTTCATACGGTTTGACCAATGGTATCAGTGGTTTGCCAAACAGTTCAGTATCATACTCATCTCCATTTACACCGCGTTATTTCATGACGCCATATTGCATTCCACCAACTTCAATCACTTGTACCCCCAATCCTAAAACGAATCCACCGAGGGGTTTGTTCTTCGATACGAGTTCGGGTG
The DNA here is from genome assembly GCA_945870885.1 of Chryseobacterium gleum. Taxonomy (GTDB): domain Bacteria; phylum Bacteroidota; class Bacteroidia; order NS11-12g; family UBA955; genus UBA955. The sequence goes on from CAMBTR010000066.1 coordinate 9,383, forward strand.
ATATCATTCTAACACCTACCAAATGTGATGAGGTGGCCATTGCCGTAATTACAATTACCGAATGGCGAAAGGATAGCGCAAGCGGCAAATTTATAATGATTGGTAAAACCCGGCGTGACATGCAGTTAATTGTAAAAGATGATTGTGGATACAATAAAGCCCCAACGTTACTAGGTCCTTATAACTGGAAAGTCTGTGAAGGGGAAACGCTGAAATTTAAGGTAGAATCCGATGACGAAACGTTTACACCGTATCAGAAAGTTCCTGACACAACAAATTTGAAGTGGAATAAAGGTATCCCAGGTGCGACGTTTAAATTAGCGAATAGAGTAGATTGGCCTGAAAAGAGAAAAGCTTTTGCCAATTTCGAATGGACTCCATCCGTAGGTATGGCTTCTGATATCGCTTACTCATTCTCAGTAACTGTAACAGATGATCACTGCCCAAAACCTTCTCAAGCGATTCGTGGTTTCAAAGTAAAAGTAAACCCACGCGCATTTAGCATTCGTAAATACACCAATTTGAAGTGTGGTCAGTTTGCAATGGC
>CAMBTR010000067.1 GCA_945870885.1 Chryseobacterium gleum
CCTACCGTGTCTTTTACTGTTCCTACAGCGAGGATACAAGCATCGGGAGGATTGATGATAGCGGTAAACTCGTCGATGCCAAACATGCCTAAATTGCTAATAGTAAATGTATTGCCACTCCAATCTTGGGGTTGCAACTTCTTTTCTTTTGCCTTTTTGCCGTATTCCTTTACCTCAGAACTGATCTGACTCAATGATTTATTGTCGGCAAAGCGCACAACAGGCACCAACAAACCATCTTCAACTGCCATAGCAACGCCGATATGAATGTGGTGATTGTATCTAATTTTGGTTCCCAACCAGCTAGAGTTGATGTTTGGATTTTTGCGTAATGCAGCGGCAGCGGCTTTGATTACTAGGTCATTCATCGAAATCTTGACATCGCTAATGGTATTCATTTGCTCGCGAGCAACGGAAGCTTTGTCCATATTGATTTCCAAGGTAAGATAGAAGTGGGGTGCGCTAAATTTGCTTTCTCCCAATCGGGCCGCAATGGTTTTACGCATTTGAGAAACGTTTACTTCGTGGAAGCCTTCGGTACCAGAAACGACAACAGCTGTATTGGTAACGGCAGTTGAAGTAGGGGCCGGTTTAGCAGCAGTGGGTGTAAAGTTCTCTATATCTTTCTTAACGATTCTACCGTTTTCGCCAGAACCGTTTACCTGATGTATATTGATTCCTTTGTCTTGAGCCAATTTTTTCGCGAGCGGACTTGCTTTCAAGCGATCATCACCGTCGGTGCTTACTTCTGTCGCTGATTCAGCAATGGGCGCAGAAACTGTTTGCGCGATGGGCTCAGCTACTATGACAGGTGCAGCAGCGGGTGTTGGTGTAGCAGGTGCGGGGGTGGAAGCAGCGGGAGCTGCTGACAGGGGAGCTGCGGAAAGCAAAGACGAAAAATCTTCACCAGGGGCACCTACAACAGCGATAATGCCATCAACGGGAGCAGCCTCACCTTCTTGCAACGCCAAGTGAAGCAGGGTTCCTTTGGCATACACTTCCATGTCCATGGTGGCCTTATCGGTCTCCACTTCAGCCAAAATATCACCGCTTTTCACGGAGTCACCTACTTTGTAGTTCCACTTAACGATGACACCTTCTGTCATGGTGTCGCTCATCTTGGGTAATCTAACAACTTCTGCCATAATCTTATTGGACTGCAAACTTACACGATTTTTCCCTTTTAATGAGGAGTTTGGCTGTAAAAATGTTTATCATTGTGAAGTTAAATGAATACACAATCGGGCTTTGTTTATGAAGACTTTTTGCGACATGTTTTGTCACATGGCGACCGTAAAACAGATCGCACCGGTACCGGTACAGTGAGTGTTTTTGGGGGTCAGCTGCGCTTTGATTTGCAAAAGGGTTTTCCGCTGATTACCACCAAGAAGGTTCACCTTAAGAGTATTATTTACGAATTGCTTTGGTTTTTAAAGGGTGAGACAAATACGGCCTACCTCAAAGAACATGGCGTAAGCATTTGGGATGAGTGGGCAGACGAGAAAGGCAATTTGGGTCCAGTTTATGGCAAACAGTGGCGTTCTTGGGAGGCAAAAGATGGTACAGTCATCGATCAAATTTCAGAAGCAATAGAATTAATCAAACATTCTCCCGATAGCCGAAGAATTATCGTGAACGCATGGAATGTGGGTGAAATCAAGCAAATGGCCCTGATGCCTTGTCATACGATGTTCCAGTTTTATGTCGCCAATGGCAAACTCAGCTGTCAACTTTACCAACGCAGCGCCGACTTGTTTTTGGGTGTGCCTTTTAACATTGCCAGTTATGCTTTGTTAACGATGATGATGGCCCAGGTTTGCGGACTGCAAGCGGGTGATTTTGTTCATACGTTTGGCGATGCGCACATCTATAACAATCACATGGATCAGGTAAATCTTCAACTATCACGTGAAGCCAGACCTTACCCCACCATGAAAATCAATCCTGACGTGTCGAGCATTTTTGATTTCACATTTGAGGATTTCACCTTGGAAGGATACGATCCGCACCCAGGTATTAAGGCACCGGTTGCTATTTAAACGGTTATTGTCAACCAGACCAAGCGATTAGCGTAGGTAATTGATAGCCTAAGTGTTATTTTTGTATTTTTATGAAAATGACTTTCAGAAAGTTTGTCAATGGTATTCTATTGATGTTATGCATTTCACTTACAGTTCTTGATGCGTCGGCCCAGAATTCGGCCCTTTCAAAAAGCACATTGAGTGGTTATTTGCGCGATAAAAGCAGTGGTGAAATGATGGGAAATGTAGTTGTCAATGCCCAAGTTTCTGGTGTTAGAACCACTACTAATAACTACGGATTTTTCTCCTTAACCATCACCAAGGGGGAAGGTCAATGGTTGCAGTTTAGATACCCTGGACTGATAACAGATAGTATTTATTGGTCGGCGAAAAAGGACACTACCATTACGGTAGAATTGGCAGCGGTGGAACAGATTGCTGCGGTGGAAATTCGTTCTAGGAAGACAACGATTGCGGATCGGGCCGACATGAGTAGGATTGATATTCCGGTGCAACAAATCAAGGACATTCCGGCGTTGTTGGGCGAAAAGGATGTGATGAAGGTCATTCAATTGCTGCCGGGGGTACAAAAAGGGGGAGAAGGACAGGCAGGAATTTATGTTCGCGGTGGCGGACCTGATCAGAACTTGATTGTATTGGACGAGGCGATAGTATATAATGCAAACCACTTGTTTGGTTTTTTCTCTTTGTTCAATGGCGATGCGTTGCGGAGTGTGGAGTTGGTGAAGGGGGGATTCCCATCGCGCTATGGCGGACGATTATCGAGCGTAATCGACCTAAATATGAAGGAGGGTAACAATAAGAAATTTGCGGGGGAAGTGGGGATTGGTTTGATCAGTTCGAGAGCCGTTTTTGAAGGTCCGATCGTGAAAGGGAAGAGTTCATTTATGATTTCCGGGCGCAGAACCTATTTGGATGCCTTGGCTCAGCCCTTAATTATGGCAGCCACGGAAGGTGCTAATGCGGGTTATTTCTTTTACGATTTCAATGCCAAAGCCAACTATATATTGTCTGAAAAAGACAAGCTGTATGTGTCGGGGTATTTTGGACGCGATAAATTTTATTTTAACGAAAGCACTGCTGATACCAAGTTTAAAACCAATTTTGGATGGGGCAACCGTACATTAACTGCGAGATGGAATCACCAAATAAATCCCAAAATATTTGCCAATGCCTCGGCCATTTATAGTCATTATGATCTGTCGATCAATGTCCTACAAAAGGATGCCAATTCAGACGCATTTGAGTTGAACTACAAGAGTGATATCAACGATTACGGCGTGAAATACGATTTGGACTATCGTCCTAATCCAAAGCATATGGTCCGGACGGGCTTCTCAAGTATCAATCACCAATTTAGTCCTAGCGCGGTGGTATTAAAGGTAGGGAGTAACTTTAATTTAGATCGTAAAATGTCGGTAATCAATACGTATGAGTCGGGTATTTACGTGGAGGATCAGTGGCGAGAGGGCAAATGGAATTTCTATCCTGGCTTAAGAATTAGCCATTATGTGGTAGATAAAACGCAATATCTAAAACCCGAACCTCGGATGTCGTTTGCCTATAATCTGCGAAAAGACATCGCCCTAAAGGGCAGCTATGCTTTAATGAATCAGTACATTCACTTGTTGAGTAGCACTGGCATTGGATTGCCGACGGATTTGTGGGTGCCTGCCACCACCAATGTGAAACCGATGCAAAGTCAGCAGTGGGCCACGGGTATCGCGAAAGACTTCCGAAAGGGACTTTCGTTGAGTTTGGAAGGGTATTACAAAACGATGAATCATGTAATTACTTACAAAGAGGGGGCATCGTTTTTACTTCAGGATGATTTCTTTGATCCATCGGTGTCTGTGAATAACAAGGCATGGGAAAGTCAGGTTACAGCGGGTAAGGGTTGGAGTTATGGTACGGAGGTTTTTTTACAAAAGCAGGTGGGAAAGTTGAGTGGTTGGATTGGATATACTTTGAGTTGGACGCAATTGCAATTTGATGCAGTGAACAATGGCGTGAAATATTATGCAAAATACGATCGCCGTCATGATGCTTCAGTGGTTTGTATTTACCGATTGAGTAAGTTGTTTACGGCCAGTATGACGTGGGTTTATGGAACCGGAAATGCCATCACAATGCCTCAGGGATATTTGCGTGGAACTGGGCACTACCCTACCACATTACCTGAGATTTGGGATCCAAGCAATCAAGCGTTCAACAATGAAATGATTGACTACGGAAAACGGAATAGCTTTAGGATGGCGGCCTATCATCGTATGGATATCGGTTTGCAGTTTAAGAAGGAAAAGGCACATGGAATCAAGACTTGGGAGCTCAGCGTTTACAATGTTTACAATCGGTATAATCCATTCTTTTATTATGGGCAGGGCCAATATTCGGATAATGGAAGTTTGATTTCTAGGTCGTTAAAGCAAGTTACTCTGTTTCCATTTATTCCATCATTAAGTTGGACTTATAAATTTCGTTAATAATCAATCTGATGAAAACTGTTTTAAAATATATCGTGCGAAGAGGACATTTGGGGTTGTTGTTATGGGCGGCTATTTCGCTCATGGGATTGGGAAGTTGTATTGAAAAGGACGCAAAAATTCCGCCTCCAGAGTACAGTAAGCGAACTTCAATCATCTGTTATTTATCGCCCCGAAATGCCAATGTAAGTGTGCAATTGGGTTTTACCGTACCCTATTTTGGTGTGCAAAGTGATACGATTTCTTATTACGCCGATGCCAAAGTCACGGTTTCGGATTTAACCGCGGGAACTTCTGTGGTTTTGCCATTCAATAAAGTAGATTTTGTATACCGTGTTGGCAAAAACAAGATGCCAATTTTGAACGATCACCAGTACAGAGTGGATGTTGTTTTGGCCGATGGTAGGAGTTATTCTGCCGCAACTCAAATCCCTCCTAAATTGGGTCCAACGGATCTTCAATTGGGTAAATTTAGTGTGGGAAAAGTAGAACAGAACCAGCAATTTGGTCAGCAAGTTTCTGTCAATGTGGAATTGAAAACGGGCAATACGCGTAAGGGGTTTTACTACTCACCGCAGTTTGATATTGTATTGGAGGACGGCAATGGTGATTTTTATGGAAATGCAATGTATTTCAAAGGCTCGGGAGTGGAAGAAGGTTCGGGTTCAGACACATTGAGATTCTTCTATCAAGAGAGAATGTGGTTGCAGGGTGGCGGCATGGGTGGTGGATCGGCGATTGATCCAATGAAGTTCAATGGCGCTGAGGGCACTTTTTGGGTTTTCGATAAAGGTTACGCGGAGTCGTACAATAAGTTTTTTGAAGACACCGGAAATCCTTTTGCGGAGCCAATCTTGCTATATTCCAATTGGAGCAATGGTGCCGTGGGTACTTTGGGTTCCTTTGATTGGGAAGAAATGACAATCACGCCTTAGTCATTCACCAAACGCGAATTCAAATCGCCTGGGTATCTCTTTTTCATTCCATTAAACTAGTCATGTGGATTCATTGATTTGTGAATGGCTCTTGACATCGCGATTTTCGTAATACATGTTGGATGCATATTTTACGCCCATTGATGAGTCGATCTGGGCACCTTACAGGGAAAGCAAAGAGACCATTGGGGGCAAATTATTGGTCAATGGGAAGTCGTTTCCCAAACTCAAAAAGGTGAAGATTGCTTTGTTGGGTGGCGGTCCGGAGGCCGATGTATTTCGCAAGTCTTTTTACTCCTTAAGTTGGCGTTTTGGCGATTTGGTGATGGCGGATTTGGGCAACTTAGTGAGCAGTGCCGACGAAAAGCAGAACCAATTTGCAATGAGCGAAGCCATGGGTGAACTCATTGAGATGGGGATTCATGTATTGGTGATTGGCGGCGGTGAGGGACAAATTTATTCGCATTATAAGGCATATCGACAGCAGGGTTCACCGGTTGAAATTGTGCAAGTAACCCCCGGAATCGATTTGGAAGAGGGGACGCCGTTAAGGCAAATTTTGGTGGAAAAGCCTAGCAATTTATTTAACATTGATTTTGTAGCGACTCAATCATATTATATATCAGAAGGCACTTCGGCGCTGTTGGAAAAGATGTATTTCGAAAATCATCGATTGGGTGAAGTGAGAGATGGCATCGAAGAAACTGAGCCTATTTTGCGGAGTGCTCATTTGTTCCAATTTGATTTGAATGCAGTTAGAAAGTCCGATGCAGGGTGCACGAAACTAGCATCACCCAATGGATTGTATGCGGAGGAAGCGGCAAGAATTTGCAGGTATGCTGGGGTATCCAATCAATTGAGCTCTGGATATTTTTATGGGTTGGAAGGCATTGGGGCGGACGAATCTTCGGCGACCTTGGTTGCGCAAATGATATGGTATTATGTTGACGGGTTCATTTCTAGGTACCACGATCACCCCACACATGATTCTGGTGATTTCTTAATTTATCGCAACCGATTGAATTCTACGGGACACGAAATCGTGTTCTATAAGAGCAGGAAAAGTAATCGTTGGTGGATGGAAATCCCTCATCCATATGAAGATCGCACCTACTTTATTGGTTGTTCTTACAGTGACTATGAAACTGTTTGTGCCGACGATATGCCCGATCGTTGGTGGAGAGCTTACCAGCGATTGATGTAAATCTTGTTCTTTTCTGAAACCAAATGCGTTTTCATGTGTTCTTCTCGATGCAACTGAACTAAATTTGCACCCCATATGACTGAAGGATTTTTCCCCTTAACAATTAAAAAATTAGTACGTGAAACGGCCGATGCCACCACGTTTTATTTTGATATCCCAGCCGAGCTAAAGGACACTTTTGTCTACACTGCCGGCCAATACCTCACCTTTGAAGTGGAAATTGATGGCGAAAAAGTACGTCGTTCCTACTCTTTATGCACCTATGCCGGGGTTGATTCAGACCCAGCGGTTACCGTGAAAAAAGTGGATATGGGAAAGATGAGTACCTACATGAACTCTGTTTTAAAAGAGGGGGATGTGATGCAGGTGATGCCGCCAATGGGAAAATTTACCTTGGTTCCCGACGCTTCTAAGTCTCAACACTATGTATTGTTTGGTGGAGGAAGTGGTATTACACCTGTTTTGGGTATCGCGAAAGCTGTTTTGGCTGCTGAACCCAATAGTCAAGTGACGTTGGTGTATGCCAACCGCAATCCAGATTCAGTGATATTCAAGCAAGTTTTGACTGATATGGAAAAGGCGAACAATGGCCGTTTTAAAGTTCATCACAATTATGATTCAGCCCCGATTACCTATTTTGGTTTGAAAGGAATGTTAAGTCCCGACAAAGTTCAATCTATTGTGAAATCAAAAATTGGTGGTTCGTTTGATACCTACCAATACTTTATCTGCGGACCAGGCCCAATGATGGAAGTCATCAAGGATGGTTTGAAAGGATTGGGTGTAAATCCAGACCGCGTTCACACAGAGTATTTTTCAGCGCCGACTTCTAAAAATGCGGCCGATGAAAAACCCCAACAAGAAACGGACTTTGCTGGTGTATCAGAAATCACATTAACGGTTTACGGCCGTACCCATACTATTTCTTGTGATCAAAATACTACCATTTTGAATGCGGCAATGAAACAAGGTATCGATCCGCCATACAGTTGTACGGTGGGCGTTTGTACTACCTGTCGTGCCAAAGTTACCATGGGTAAATTGCACATGTTGGAGCGTGAAGGTCTTAGCGATGCTGAGATTGCCGAAGGATACGTACTCACTTGTCAGTCCGTACCCCGCACTTCCCAGATCACACTCAAATACGAGTAATCCTAATTTTCGTCGTCCCCATCAATTCCGGGTGCCGTCTGTGTATACTTCCTGATTTTGTTCAGTAATTGGTCGAAATCTTCGGCCAAATCGCTGCTAAAAAACATCTTTTCACCTGTCCTTGGATGAATGAATCCCAATTCTTTGGCGTGTAAGGCTTGCCTTGGCATCAAAGTGAAGCAATTTTCAATAAATGGTTTGAATTTTGGCAATGCAGAACCTTTGCGTACTTCCATTCCACCATACAATTCGTCAGAAAAAAGCGGGTGTTTGATGCTTAAAAAGTGAGCTCTGATCTGGTGAGTTCTGCCTGTTTCTAGTTCGCATTGAACCAAAGATGCAAAATAAAACGACTCCAATGTTTTGTAATGGGTGATGGCTAATTTGCCTTCTTCCTCATCTTGATAGCACTTGGATCTTCTGCGATCGGCTGGGTCACGGGCCAAATAACTGCGGATCGTACCGTCTTTTGGCTTAGGTTCACCCCATACCAATGCCCAATATCGTCTGTGAATGCTGTGATCGTAGAATTGTTTCCCCAAATGACTGAGCGCAAACTCTGTTTTTCCTACCACTAGTAATCCCGATGTGTCTTTATCGATGCGATGCACCAACCCCGGCCTATGATACTGATCTTTGGTTGGTAACTGACCAAAATGATAGACCAATGCATTCACCAAAGTCCCACTGTAATTGTTATGCCCAGGGTGAACAACCATACCAGCTGGCTTATTTACAATCAGCAAATCATCGTCTTCATAAACGATGTTCAATGGGATGTTCTCAGGATAAACTTCAGTATCTCTCGGTGCGGTTGGAAGTAGCACGCGAACAGTATCGTTTGGTTTGATTTTGTAATTGTTTTTGGTGGGTTTTTCGTTTACCACCACGGCGCCTGATTCGATGCCGGCTTGAATTTTGGAACGACTGGCATTGGCAATTTTATGCATTAGCCATTTGTCAACCCGCATTTGTTCCTGTCCAGGATCTGCGGTAAAAGAATAATGTTCGTATAAACCCTCTTCTTGGATTTCGTCTTCGGTTTCGCTCACACTGCAAATTAAACGCTAAACTGCAGTTGTCCGAGCATTAATCCGCCCCAACCTGCTTGATTTACCAAAACAGTTTTTCCTTTTGCATTTTTCACCACGGTGGCCTCGGTCAGGAAAGTGTGGGTATGTCCACCTAAAATGGCCGCTATACCGTGGGTTTGTTGTCCCAATTTGATATCGTCGATTTTATCGCTATCGTATTGATAACCAAGGTGTGAAAGCACAAAAACCATATCACACTGGTCGATGGAATGGAGTTCATCCACTGTTTTTTGCAAGGCAATTACGGGGTCGTTATAGGTTAAACCGGAAATCAATCGCTCCATGATGAGATTGTCTGGGTTAATTCCCACTCCTGTAATACCGATGCGTTTATGATTGATTTCGACAACTATTTTTTGTTTCACGAAGGGGGAAAGGCTGGTGTTTTTGAGGGAGTAGTTACAATTCACCATTGGGATTTTCGGGTGAAGGGCCAACATGTTGGCGAGGTGATCGATGCCATTGTCGAAATCGTGGTTGCCCATGGTTGTTGCATGATATCCCATTTTTGTCATCCAGGCATATTCAACCGATCCACCGAAGTAATTAAAATAGGGAGTTCCTTGAAACACATCGCCTGAATCCAGAAGTAGGGTGTTGGGGTTGGCGTCTCGTTGTTTTTGTATCAGTGTTGTCAGTTGTTGTATTCCACCTTTTCCGGCTTGGGGGTGGTTGGAGGGGAAGGCTTCGATGCGTGAATGGAAATCGTTCGTGTGCAGGAGATTAAGTTGGAAGGGTTCGTTGTTTTTTGGCTGAGGATTTGGGGTTTCTAGCCAGTTGGTCATTGCGTTTAATGGGCTATTGGCGGCCGCGGCAGCGGCCGCCAATAGCAAGAATTTCTTCCGCCCCACCTGTTCCAACATTCCCGGAAACAAGGGTTTATCTTGTGAATCTAAGCTCATTTCTTATCCTCCAATTTTATTGGGTAAACCCGTAGTTGTTTTCTGGGTGCGACCCATTGAAACGCATCAAACTCACTCTTCAAACCATTGGCAATCGCATCCCTCAATTGAATCCC
>CAMBTR010000068.1 GCA_945870885.1 Chryseobacterium gleum
TCGTTTCTAACCGGACGATCTTCACGGGGGCTGCGAGGCTCACGATTTTGCCTAGGCTCTCTAACTTCTCTATTTTCTGTATTATTCACAGCTGGCGCTAAACCAGTTTCACGAACTTCTGAGTTTTCAGTTTCGATGGCCGTTCTATCTGCTTCCGCACCTACTTCCCTATGTCGTTGAAACGGCTTGGGCTGTTGGTTACGCTTGAATGGATTTGCATCGGCATTGGTTTGGTTTGCTGGCCTTGTATTGGCAGGATGTCTGAGCACCGCTTCACCATCGGGGGTTACTGAAGCCAATTTCTCGGCTTGCAGTTCTTCGGCTGTTTTGCGCGGCCTGCGGCCGCGCCGACCTCCATCAACCTCATCGGGATTTCCAGCGGTTTCATTCGCATCGTTTCCAACGTTTTCAATTGGGATTTCACTCACCACGGGCTTTTCGGAAGTCGCAGAAGTATCCTTAACGCCAGCAACCATAGTTGCCTTCATTTCAATACTCGCAATCAACTCGCCCTTTTTCATTTTGGCAGTGTTTTCAACACTTAGGGATTCGGCAAGGGTACGCAAATCACCCACACTCATTTTAGAGAAATCTGGTCTATCGGCCATAAATAATAATAGTATACAAGAATTTTAAGGAATAAATAATACTTAGATTTTGTTGGATTGCAGACGCGCAATTCAGAACTACATTGCAATTATAGGTGAAAAATCGCTCCAATAAAAACAAAACCGCATTTTCTTCAATTATCTTTGGCTTTTTAACGGCATGTCGAGGCTCAAACTTACAATCCTATTACTATTTGCCTTCAGCAGCGCGGCCCAAGCCATGCAAATTCTTATTCCCATGGATGAATCGCAAAAAAATCATCTAAAGTCGTATGGAATTGCATTTTGGCTACTCAAACAAAAACAAGAAGTTCAGTGGCTCCTCAATTACAATGGGGGCTCATTCATGTTTCAGTATTCTCAAGAGGCCGAACGCGAATGCAAAGTTAGAGGCGTATCCTATGAGACCATTTCCGATGCCGCGGCCAACGCCATCATCACCCAAATCCAAGACCCCGCGGCCAACCTAAACGCGGTAAAACTGCTCAATGCCCCTAAAATTGCTGTATACTCTCCCAAAACCAAACAACCTTGGGACGATGCAGTTACCCTAGTCCTCACCTACGCCGAAATTCCTTACGATGTGATATTCGACGATGAAGTCCTTAGCGGGAAAATCTTGGAATACGATTGGCTACACCTTCACCACGAAGACTTTACAGGCCAATATGGTAAATTTTACTCAAGCTACGCCTCTGCCCCATGGTACCAAGCCGAAGTCGCCGAATCCGAATCCATGGCCGCCAAACACGGTTTTGGATCAAACAGAGAACTCAAATTAGCGGTTGTCAAAAAAATCCGGGATTTTATGCTTGGTGGTGGTTTTCTCTTTGCTATGTGCAGTGCAACCGACTCCTACGACATAGCGATGGCTGCCGAATCTACCGATATCTGCGAAAGCATGTTCGATGGCACACCCGCGGATCAGAATGCGCAAAGCAAGTTAAACTTCGACAACTGCATCGCCTTTAAGGACTTCGCGTTAAACATGGACCCCTATTTTTATGAGTTTTCTAACATCGATGTCGACCCACGAACCAGGGCAGTTTCCGAGGAAAACGATTTATTCACCCTATTCGACTACTCAGCAAAATGGGATTTGATCCCCAGCATACTTTGTCAGAACCACACCAAAACCATCAAAGGATTTATGGGACAAACAACAGCTTACCGCAGCCACTTGGTTAGAAGCGATGTCTTGGTGATGGGCGAAAACGCGTTGTTGAACGAAGCACGATATCTACACGGGGAATTCGGAAAAGGCACATGGACGTTTTTTGGCGGTCACGATCCCGAAGATTATCAGCATTTTGTGGGTGAGGCTCCCACTGATTTGAACCTCCATCCAAACAGCCCAGGATACCGATTGATATTGAATAACATCTTATTTCCATCGGCCCAGAAATCGAAGCAAAAAACCTAAGCCATGTTCTTTCAGAAAATCAAAGAATCCTTTGGGAAAGCACCTCGTTATTTTCAGTTGGGATGGATTTTGGTAATTTTGGGCAGTATTGCACTCCGATTTGTTGGCATCGACGGTAGGGCCTGGGGCTACGATGAGCTCAGCGCGGTTTTCCGGGCGATATCAACCTCTAACGATTTTCAATCACATTTAGAAAGAGGCGTTGCGGTGGACGGACATCCTGCTGGACTGCAAACGATTTTATGGTGGTGGATTTCCGTAGCGGGTAGTGACGTTTTGTGGCCGCGAATATTGACAGCCCTATTTTCTATTGGTGTATTGTGGCAATTTCATCGGATGGCCAAAACATTGTTTGGATTTGAAGCTGCTTTTTGGGCGGTTGCGATGATGGGATTGATGTGGTGGCAGGCCAATATGGGCATATGGATCCGACCTTACATTTTCGCATTGCCATTTGTATTGGGGTCGTGGAATTTGGTATTGGGCTTATTAAAAAATAGAGATTCGAACGGCGATGTTTTGCTACCCGATCAGATGGGCTGGTTCGCGGTGAAGTTAGGCGGCGCCCTGGCGGGCGCCGCCTACTTCCATTATTTCGCCGGCCTAACGGCCGGCGCATCCTTCATCGCCCTACTTCTCATCCAACCCAACATCCCAACCAATCCTTCCAAACATACTCAAGGGCTACATCCCTCCTACATTCTCTTCCTGCCACTCACCTTTGCCTTCCTTTTCTATCTGCCCCACCTGCCACTCACCTTTGCCCAATTTCAACTCGGCGGACTCGGATGGCTTAACCAACCCACACCCCAATTTCTTTGGCAATTCTTCCAGTTTGCCACGGGCAACTCCCTACCTATACTTTGGCTCTTCATCGCCGCACTCATCTACGCCCTACAATACCAGATTCGTATCGCCTATCTACCAAAACCCGCCTCGTTCAAACGAATCCTTCAACAACCCACCCTCCTACTTACATTGGGCTTCTTGCTGATCTTCGCCTTCGGTTACACCTATTCCGTTGTTCGCGCCCCAATCCTGCAAAACAACGCCCTTTACTTCGCCTTCCCCCTGCTAATCCTGGTGGCCGCATCCGGCATCACCACCCTGCGCAACCAAATGGGCGATACCCAAAACGGAATCAACGGCTTTGAAAAATACACACAACCCTTGGCCATTCTGTTGCCCGCGCTCCTGCTTTTCAATACCCTCTACCAAAAACAATTTCTTACCCTAGAACGAAAAGGCACCCATCACCGCATCGTAGAGCAATCCCTCCAATTTGCAAAAAATCAAACGCAATCGCACCAAGCACGGGGAACAAACGGCGACCTAAATATATGGCTTGATGGTCCTGCCGACAATTACCAATTCCACAGAAGCCAAATCTTACATAAACACAAATTCTCGGACAGAACCCCCACAGAATATTTCGAATCCCATGGGCCAACCCTTCCATTCATTGCAGAGAAAATCAAGTCTCTAAAGCCCGGCGCCCAGGTGTTTTTGGGACTTCAATCAGGCAGTCAACCTTGGCTCCTACCATTGATCGAATCGCATTTCAATTATACATCGCGATACCAAGAACCGCTTTCATCAACCCCATTGCAAACTAATCTTGCCACAACTTTAGCCACAGCGAAATCGAACAATAATAATAACTACGAATCCCCCAAGCCAAACACCCTTGCACACGAATTACTCATCGGCGGGGAATGGCTCACCCTTGCAGAGCCCCGCGTGCCTCAGTTTACCCCGAAAGATTTCCACCTGCTGAACGCACAATTCATTCATAACACGGCAGACACCACCCTTCTTTCAACCACGATAAAACTCAGTCAATTTGATCCATCACCCAATGATGTCATCCTGATTGTGGTGAAAGTCGCAGACGCCGATGGTGAAATCCAAACATCACTTTGGAATCCAAGCAAACCGGAAAAACATTACTTTTCTGATAAAATCCTACAGAATAAACATCAGATCGATTGGCGCAGCACCAAAATTGCAGATTACCAACAAGCGGGCTTCAAATACGCCATGCACGCCATCAAACTCGCCGATATCCCCGGTTGGGAAACCTATACAGAATTGAGCATCCGAATCACCAGTGCAAGCCACTACATGATCGGACTTTACAGAGGAAACCCTAATTTATATGGCGAGATGTAAAAATCTATTGAAAATGCGACGGATCTACCACCGTAAATACCCGGTGTAAATTGAATCCCAATCGTACCCCCGCAGCACCCCAACGATCGGCATTTCTAGAAATAAACATGGATTCGTTCATCCCTAAGCTATTCGTGAAATCAACCTGAAACACGTGACCACCCGTTTCTATGTCGAAACCAACAGAAAAACTGTTATAAAACGTGCCATTTCCGTTCAAAATGGGAATGTATTCCATATTCAGTGATGTACGAGCGCTCAATTTATTTCTGAAGCCCATGCCCAACGCGAACTGGGTCTTGGCTGTTCCACTGCTCACGAAAGACTCACTGGCCGCATCGTATCGATCGCTCATGCCCGACACCACCACAGTGGGCGAAATCACCCAAGAAAAATCGTCGTTCACTTTCTTTCCAACAATCACCTGTCCTACGTAAGAAAGTCGCTGCTTACCGGGAATTCCCCAAGTCATGGTCACAGGGCCAGCAATACCGATAATCGTGCGATCATACTGGGTATTCTTATAATCTACGGCGCCAAGCAATAGAATTGAAAGCGGCTTTTTGTTGTCGGAAGTTTGATGCATTAGTCGCCATTTCACATAAGCATCCACTCCTTTTTCCGACTTTACGTTGTAGCGTCCCAACCCCACCATGAGGTTTTCATTCACTCCATATTCTCCACCCAATCGGATGGTAGCCACATCCAATCCAAAGGCATTCACGGCATCCTCAGAGTTGAATTT
This sequence comes from Chryseobacterium gleum, assembly GCA_945870885.1. Lineage (GTDB taxonomy): Bacteria > Bacteroidota > Bacteroidia > NS11-12g > UBA955 > UBA955. The sequence goes on from CAMBTR010000068.1 coordinate 4,949, forward strand.
CGCCGCACCACTATTTAACGCACCAAATCGGTGGCTCATTTTGAAATCAAAAACACCCGCATCAACCAGTTCTAAGCTCTGAAGATTCACCACTTTCGTGGTCTTAAAAGCAAATTGAACCTTCTCAGCGATTGGAGCCCTGGGTTCATCGAACAGAGAAAAACTACTATCTTCTTGTGCGAAAATGGACGTCGACATTAGACCGGTGATGCACATCAAACCCATTTTTTTGATCATTTCAGTCATTGTTTTGTTGTTCATGATCACCATCTCCTCACTATATTAAAACCGAAACGCAGATTTTTCAATTCAAAAGAGCCATTGCTTTGGGTGGTAAAAAATGCCTCATTCATGGATTGAGCGTTGCTCACACTCAACTGAAACATGTGTTTGGCTGTAAAAATCTCAAACCCTAACCCCAAATAGGGATCCTGTGGTACAGATACATCTTTCAAGGCACCAGCAGGCGATGGCATTCTTTGCAAAAACGGCTTTTGAATTTCTGCGGTTACAGCATATCGATTAGATAATTTCATTCTGCCGTAGGCACCCATCACAGCGATATCGTTCGACTCATTGGCGGCATCAACCAAGTTCACGTGTACCAAACTCGGCGTGACGGCCAACAACAGGCGATCGTTTACGTTTTTACTGATAATCAAAGTATTGATAAACCGCAGTCGGTTTGAAAAATAAAATGGTTCCGATGAAATGCTGGCCTTGGCCTGTGTATTTACGCTGATATTGGAATACCAACTTGCCATTACATTTTCAGCATTGGCGGTATCGGTAGCCTTGCCTTTGAATTGGTACTTAAAATACGCATCGGCGATTTTGTTCATGCTACTTCGCGAAACACCGGTGGTTAAGCGATTACTTAAACCAAAATCAAAACCCAAACGCATATAGCTTTGATCCAGACCATACCAGTTGTAGGCACCTGAACCAAAATTTCCAAAGCGATGCTGAATGAACATTTCCGATTCACCTTTGGGCAAGCCTGCCGCGCCATGCAAATTGATGATTCTTAAACTTTTCCTACCCAAACTTACGTCGGGCGGAAAATACTGCCCTTGAAGTGGACTAGCCACCAAAGACAACAATAGTCCTATTCCCCACGCACTGATACTTCTTTTCATGTTGTTTTTATTGAGGCGCTCCGTTGCGAATCCACTTAGCCACTTGATTGAGTTTGCATGTGGCCAATTTACCACCGGGAGGCATTACGGCATAACCGCCACTTTGATTCATTGTCCCCTCCAAATTCCCTTTCGTTGCAGCCGCCTTTACTTGTTCGTAGCTTGTCAAAGAGACCCCACCGGAAGGACTACTGCTGCCGTGACAACCGATGCAATTCTGATTGATCATAGGTTGAATTGTCGCAGTGTAAGTTGGATTGGCGGTATCGCAGACAGCAGTGCCATACATTTCCGTTTTGTTATCGTAATAACAACCACTCATGGCGAATGTGAATCCCACAAACATTATTAAAAAAGCACATTGTAAATTTTTCATTTGACCATCAATCATTGGGAGTACCACGTTTAATCCAATTTTTCACTTGATTGATTTCACAAGCACTCAATTTACTCCCACCCTTTGGCATTGGGTAATATCCAATGTGGTCCAATGAGTTCATTAAGCCTTTTGAAACCGACGCCTTCACACCAACATAGTTAGAAACATCCACACCCGCCGATGGATTGCTTGTACTATGACAACCCACACAGTATTTATTCATCATTGGCTGAATGATGCTTGAAAACCCCGAAACGGCAGAGTCACAAACACTAGCACAATTGATTCCATTTTTTGCGCCACCAACGATCCAATCATAAATCAATTGCTTTTCCGCCTCCGATAGTTTGGTACTATTTTTCGGTGGCATTTCTCCATCGGCAATAGACTCATATATTTCAGATTTATTGGGTTTCCCCTTCACGATTCCATCGCTCAAAATATTTTTATAGTTGTCCAAGGTATACCCTTCCGCCGATGTCCCCGCATCATGACAACCACTCATGGCACATTTTGAGTTGAAAATAGGAAGAATATCGCGCTCAAAACAAATAGCCGCATTGGGGTCACCCATGGATTCGTGTTGACAAGATTGCATACCCCAAATCAGGGTTATGGACAAGGCTGCAATCACGGCAAAGTGTTTGAATTGCATGTTATTAGGATGAATTATTCGTCAGTTATTAAATCACTTAGCCAAAACGCAATCCACTGCGATATCAATATCATCTGATACCGATGCCGAACTCGCAGCGGGTATCTTGATCTGATAGTCTGAACATTTGATTTTGAAGTTGGCTTTCAAAATAACATTATCGCCTTTCACAATCAACTTTCCAGGGACAGTAATATCCTTTGTGACACCATGCATCGTAAATTTCCCAACTGATTCAACAGCGTATTCGCCATCTTTGGCAAAATTCACAGCGGCAATGTTTGAAATTTTTCCAACAAAATTGCTGTACTGAAACTGAGAAGTTTCCATGTAATTCTCTTGAAAATGCTTCTGCATTAAACCAGATTTAAACTGAAATCCATTTACAGGGACACGGAACTGCATTTGATTTTTGGCTGGGGCAATTGCCGCCTCAACCTGTGCATTTGTTGCACTAAATTCTTCGATAGCAGTTTTGCTTTTGAATGAGATATTACCAGCAGAAGTTTTGAATAATTGCGCGTGAGCAAATCCAATAATGGCTGTAAACGCTAGAATTAAGAGGGACTTTTTCATATGTTTTTTTTATTTGATTGAATCTGAAGTTTCATGATCAACAGAACGACTTACATCGCTTTGATGTTTTTCATGTTTTAATAAATCGCAGCGCGATAGATCGATTTTCTTTTCGGCGAATAAATCATCGGCCGACATAGGAACTACCAAACCATCGCACACACATTGAACGGTAACAATATCACCCGCAACAACCCCACTTACCGCAGAATTCATCGACGTATGGAAATTTGCATTAACAAAGAAACCTTCAACGCCAGATTTTAATTGTAAAGTTACACTAGAATCACCCACCACATCACCTACTTCCGCGGTCAATTTAACCGACTTACCAACAAACGAAGAAAAGGTATTCGCCGCGCCAGTATCAGAGTCTAGCTCCTTAACCCAAGAGTTGATATCCTTCTCGAAATCAGGATTTCCGGTTGATTTAATCTCGGAGGGTTTGGTGTATAAATAATAGCCAATAGCGATACCCACGACGAAAATCGCCAAAACTGTGAGAATGATGTTTCGTTTGTTCATAGAATTGGTGATTTTTGCAAATAACAAATGTTGATTTGCGAATCTTGTAACAACAAATGTGCCATGAACCCCCAAATGATGAAGCAACTAATTTCATTTTTCTCAGTAAGCCTATTATCGATTCTCGGATTAATCGCTCAGAATCAAGCAGATACCCTTATTTACAGGGCTGAAAAAATCTACACGGCCGATACTGGTTTTTCTGTGGCTACCTCAATGGTTGTTTCTAATGGCGTGATTCTGTACATTGGGTCCGACAAAACGGCCGATTCCCTTTTTCCAAAGGCACGCTTCATCAATTATGGCAACAACATCATCTACCCAGGCTTTATCGATGCCCACTGTCATTTCCTTGCCTACACCAAAGGACTGTCGCAAGCCGATTTGGTTGGTACAAAATCGGAACAAGAAGTCATCAAACGCCTTAAGAAGTACGTCAAAAAGAACAAAGCGAGATTTCGTACAACTGACGCCACTCCTAAACCATGGATTGTTGGACGGGGCTGGGATCAAAATGACTGGGAAAATAAAGAATTTCCAAACATGGATGCGCTTAACCAAGCCTTCCCCAATTTACCCGTTTGTTTAAGTAGAATAGACGGTCACGCCGTTTGGATCAACCAAGCTGCGATAAACACACTTCGCCTTAACCCCGATACGCTTGTGGAAGGTGGCGAATTCATTTTCAATAAGCCTGCGGACAATATTCAATCCAGCGAAAAACAGGACAATGTCACCTTTACAGGGATTTGCATCGACAATGCCGCCGAAATTGTGAAAAATCAAATTCCGGACGTCCCCTATTCCGTTTGGCAACCCTACCTCAAAACAGGGCTCAAAAACTGTCATTCTCAAGGGTTAACGCAATTGGTGGAAGCGGGAATTCAAGTAGAAGATATTAATATGATTCAAGAGCTTCAATCCAAAAAAGAATTGCCGATGCGAATCTATGCGATGCTGGCTTGCAGTGAAGAAAATCTGAGTTATGCCTCTCGCATGGGAATGATATTCGACGACATGCTAACGGTTCGGTCAATGAAATTCTATTTAGATGGTGCGCTAGGATCTCGTGGAGCATTATTGAAAGGCGATTACTGCGACCAACTAGGTCACAAGGGGCTTCAATTAATGACAATCCCAAAGTTTGAGATGTACCAAGTATACCTGCTCAACAAAGGCTTCCAAATTTGCGTACATGCCATCGGGGATAGTGCAAATACTATCGCATTAAATACATTTAATAAAAATATCCCTGAAGGCTACGATGCTCGATGGAGAATTGAACATGCGCAAATTGTGAGTGGTAAGGATCAAAAGTTATTTTCCAAACGCAGCATCATTCCAAGTGTTCAGCCAACCCATGCCACATCCGATGCAGCTTGGGCAGACAGTAGATTGTGCAATACCATAAACAAAGGTGGCTACGCCTATCAAAACCTACTTCGTCAATCCAAAATCATCGCACTGGGAACAGATTTCCCTGTTGAAGGCATTTCGCCGATTCATACTTTCTATTCTGCTACGCAGCGAATGGATGCGGGAGGAAAATTGGAAAAACCGTTTATCGGAGAACAAGCATTAACGAGGAAACAAGCCCTTTGGGGAATGACATTGTGGGCCGCCTATGCAAATTTTGATGAAACCAGAAC
>CAMBTR010000069.1 GCA_945870885.1 Chryseobacterium gleum
TAATAGGGCCATTCACCGACAACAAACGGGTTGTTTGCATCGGGTTTTTGACATAGATACATGTAGTTGGCGCCCAATAAATAGTTGATTCCGCCAATAATGGGTAGGGTAAGTTGCGTGTAAAGAAAGACTTTCCACCATGATCCAGGACGCGGCACATAGCCAAGTCGCATCGTAGCGTAAACCGAGCCCAAAATAATGATACCATGGGATATACAGTATTCGATGTGGTTATAAACCGATGAGCCGTTGGTGATTTCAGGCGTTAAAAATGCGTGGATGGCGCCGGCACCCCAGTAAACCAAGAATTCGTAGCTGATTTGTGAACCGCGAATCAGGAGGAAGGCAGCGATGAAGGCCGACATGCCGCAAAGGTGTAGGGGCAAGCTGTTTTCGATGTGCCAACTGTTTTCGATGACCATTTTGATGTTACTGGCAGCGAAGTTGAGCAACGAAAGCGCACCCAATCCCCAACCCAATTTTTTTCTGGACGATTCGCTAAGGTTTTTCGAAAATATCAGCGTGAAAAATAGAATGCTCCAGAAGATGCCATTCATTATCATCCAGCCGTTTGAACCCGTTGGGACAACGTGGTGAATTTTGTTAAGATTGGTTGCTATATATGCTTTGTGCGAGGTATCTAGGGCGCTGAGTGTATCCATGATCTCGCAAGATAGAAATTACTTACGGAATAAAAAATCCGTGGAAACCGCCGCCACTTCCTTTTGTGATCACTAATGCGGCAATTCCCAACCCTATCAAAAAACTCATAACCCATGAGAAGAAATAATTTGCTTTGCCTCCGCAGCATAGGAATACAATAAAACCGGCCGACATGATGGCCGCGGTGATGATTGCTAATGTGTTGGACCAAAAAATCAATGCTAAAATGCCCACTAGCAACCCTATGGCGTAAATTACAATGGCTGCCGTCTCTATTTTTTTCAATTGGTCTGGGTCTCCGTCGTTTGCTCTTATGTCTCCTTTGTTTTGTCGTGGATTGTTGTTTGATCCTGAAGCGGTCACACTGCGAGTTCCCGAATGTTGGTCTTTTCCATTTTGGACATTTGTGAAATTTGCAAATTGGGTGGTTTGGTCTTCGATTCGACTTCCACTAGCTATTTCGATCTCATTCTGGGTAACAACTTTATTCTTTAACTGGACATTTACGGTATTCGTTGGGTGTGGAATCTGACTTACCGCGGTTGGTTGTTCGAAAAAGCGATTTTCTGCCTTGTGAGCTGTCTTTTGAACTGATTTGCGAGCTGATTTATCTTGATGATTTTTGTCCGACGATTCCTGATGCCCAAAGTGCTGCCAGTCAATGTGAATCCCTCCTTGATGGTATCTGCGCTGTGCCGTACAGCCCGATAAAAAAATCACCAATGCAATGAAAATGAATCTTTTGTAGTGTCCCATCATACTGCGAATCTAATGAACACGAAATTTAATTTGTTGCGATATTCCGTAATGAGAATTTCAAAATTTGCGATAATCCGTAATCGTTTCATTCTCTTTAATTGTCGTCGCTTTACTCGTTTAACCAATTGTTTCAATCATTTTCGTTTTTCTATGAACTTCTAACCCCTAGATTTGTTACTCAAAACGATGTTAGAGGGTATTGAATTCAATCAAGGAAAAGGTGTTGTCATTAGCAAGCACATTCCCAAAAATATCGAACCTTTCGATCGTGTTTTTGAGATTTTCAAGGAGCTACTGACCCATACCTCGGGTGATTTGGATGAGGCTTTTGATTGGCTTGATTCGCTCGATAAAGAATACAACATTTTCACTGCGGAGTATACGATTCACGATTTTGAGGAAGACCTCAGAAAACGTGGCTATATCAAAGAGGAAATTGAACTCACCGATGATGGCGATGGCGATAAAAATGGGAAAGGTAAAAACCTGCTTACGGCCAAGCTTGAAGCGGCATTGAGAGAACACGCCCTAGATCAGATTTTTGGAAAACTCAAGAAAAGCGGCGCAGGAAATCATCGAACCAATAAGTTAGGGGTAGGCGACGAGCGCGATGGCGAAATTCGCAACTTCCAATTTGGCGATGAAATGTCGCAGATTAACATGTCGGAAAGTCTTAAAAACGCCCAAATCAATCACGGCATTTCCGATTTGAAGCTAACGGAAGACGATTTGATTGTGGATGAGACCAAACACAAGGCACAAATGAGCACGGTGTTGATGATTGATATCAGTCATTCCATGATTTTGTATGGCGAAGACCGCATCACCCCCGCCAAAAAAGTGGCCATGGCCTTGGTGGAACTCATCCGACGGAAATACCCCAAAGACGCCATCGATATTATCGTTTTTGGCAATGAATCGTGGTCGATTAAAGTGAAAGATTTGCCGTATTTACAAGTGGGCCCCTATCACACCAATACGGTTGCGGGTCTGGAGTTGGCGATGGACATACTCCGACGGAAACGCAATACCAACAAGCAGATTTTCATGATCACCGATGGCAAGCCGAGCTGTGTGAAACTGCCCAACGGCGAACTATATAAAAATAGCAATGGATTGGACGAATATATCGTTTCCAAATGCTTGAATATGGCAGCCCAGGCGCGGAAATTGAAAATTTCGATTACTACTTTTATGATTGCCCAAGACCCCTATTTGCGACAGTTTGTGGAGCGATTTACCGCCGAAAATCAAGGCAAAGCCTTCCTCACCGGACTCTCAGATTTGGGTCAAATGATATTTGAAGATTACGAAAAAAACAGAATCAAACGGATTTAATTACAGATGAAACAAGAAACCACATTCAAAGCATTGAAAGCATCGGGCTATGCCCACAAAACCATAAATCAAGAGATCCAAGCGAATCTGATTGCTCGCATCAAATCGAAACAGACGGTTTTTGAAGGACTCGTAGGTTATGAAGATACCGTTGTGCCGCAGCTCAAAAAAGCGATTTTGGCCGGTCACCACATCAATTTGTTGGGTTTGCGCGGTCAAGCAAAAACTCGTATCGCCAGAAGTATGGTGGATCTGCTCGATGAATATATGCCGATTGTAAAAGGTTCGGAAATCAACGACAGTCCCTTTGCTCCGATTTCTAAGTTTGCAGTGGATTTGGTGGCTGAGCTTGGCGACAAAACGCCCATCGAATGGGTGCATCGTTCAGGGCGATTCTTTGAAAAACTGGCCACGCCAGATGTTAATATTTCGGATTTGATTGGCGACATCGATCCCATCAAAGCGGCGACGTTGAAACTGCCTTATTCTGATGAACGCGTGCTTCACTATGGTATGATTCCTCGTGCCAATCGCTGCATATTTGTCCTGAATGAACTCCCTGATTTGCAGGCGAGAATCCAGGTGTCGTTGTTTAATATTTTGCAAGAGGGCGATGTTCAAATTCGCGGATTTCAATTGCGCATGCCCTTGGATATTCAGTTTGTTTTTACTGCCAACCCGGAGGATTATACCAATAGGGGTAGCATCGTGACGCCATTAAAGGATCGTATTGGTTCTCAGATTTTTACGCATTATCCAAAAAATATTGCATTGGCTCGTGCGATTACCGAACAAGAGGCTAAGATTTCTGCGGAGGATTTGGCTGCGGTATCTATTTGTGATATGGCAAAAAATCTGTTGGAGGAAGTGTCGTTTACGGCCCGCGATAGTGAATATGTTGATGCCAAAAGTGGCGTCAGCGCCCGTCTATCTATTAGTGCGATGGAAAACCTTATCGCTGCTGGTAAACTTCGCTTGATCGAAACCCAGAGCGAAAAAACCACCATCAGATTGGTTGATTTTATGTCGATTATCCCATCCATCACCGGAAAAATCGAACTGGTGTATGAGGGTGAGCAGGAGGGGGCCGATGAGGTCGCTCGGATTCTGATCGATGCAGCCATTATGGTTCAATTTAATCAGATTTTCCCACGCATACCCAAGTTGGAAAAGGCGGGAACAAAAACCCCTTATAGCGATTTGGTGCATTGGTTTGAGAAGAACATTGTGGAACTGAATTACACGGATACGGACGAGGTGTTTTTTGGCAGTTTGAAGGCTATTAAACCGCTGAATGAATTGATCGAAAAACATGCGCCATTCTTGGGTGAGGCCGACAAAGATTTCTGTATGGAACTGGTGCTTTGGGCATTATCCATTAGCGACAAGTTGGGCAAAACTGCCAGCGACGCGATGTATAAGTTTGATTCGAATTAATGCTGGGAAAAGTGTTTCAACTGTGTAGAAACTGTTGTTAGGCTTTAGTCTTTCGGCCTGTTTTTAAAAAAAGAAAACCCCTTGAATATCTCAAGGGGTTTTCTTTTTAAAGTAGTTTGAATAATTATTTAACTACGAATTTACAAGTTCTACCGTAGTTGTCACGGATGATGTAAACACCGGTGGTTAATTCATCCAATTTGATACCTTCGGCCTGATTTTGACCTTGGTAAACAACCTTGCCCACCATATTTGTTATGGTCATGAAATCTACATTCTTCACAAATACACGATCCGTTGCAGGATTTGGGTAGGCCACGATTGATTGGTTGTATGTGATTTTATCGATGGCACTTACCAATGTATTATTGATTACTTCGAATACGGCAACGGTGCCACTGATTTCGTTGGCTACAATTACATAAGGTTTCCCTGTGGGTGAGTTGGCATTGCTGATGTATTGAATGCCTTCAGGGCCTAAATCGCCAGTGAGAGCTGTGTTGCTACGTGTGTTTTGGTAATCTTCAAATACGGGTGCTGTTGGGTTGGTGACATCGTAAACCATTACCCCGCCGGTTCTTTCTAAGGCAACAAAGGCAAATGAACGACCATTGATTTCGGCAACGGTAACGCCTTCTGGCTCAGGTCCTTTGGCGCGACTTCTACCTTTCAGGGCAATACCTTCATTGTCTGCATTGAATATTCTACCTACCGCTGGGTGCTTTGATGTGATCCACTCCAATTGATCGCCTGCGTCCCAAACCAGACTCTTGTTAGTTGGGTCCCAAATGCTGAATGAACGAGAACCTACAGAGTAAAGGGCATCGTAATCGCCGTCACCATCAGTATCGCCTTGGATATTGCTGATTCTGAATCTTCCCAAAGCATGTGTTTCTTTCAACATGTCGCCCTGAGGGAACTTTGTGGCATCCAATGTTACCGCGGATACGGTTGTTCTCTCGTTTAATGGGGTGTATTCTTTTTCATCGCCTTCATTGGCAGTGATCAAATAGGTTTTATTGTTTACACTGTAGTTGGCCATTCCATCGGGTATGTAAAACGATTGAACAGGCCAGTTAGCAATTAAAACTGAACCACTCACATCGCTTGCGTCATATCCGTTTCCTTTGGCATTCATATCTTTAGTGCCCATCGCCCAAATGTCTTTGACAGTGCTGTTCGATAAGTCCAATTCGGCAATGGCATTGTTTTCTTGCAACGTAACCCAAGCTTTTGAGTTGTCTGCTGCTACAGTGATATATTCTGGTTCGAAATCTTGTGATAAAGTGCTTTTTGCATATAATTTTCTAACACCTTTGGTTTTCAAATCCGCTTCCATAGCATTCCACGATTTGAAATCAATAGTTTTTACTTGCGCCTGAGTTAGGGTTGCCACACCAGCAGATATATCTATGACGCTAACGGTTCCCTCAGGGTCAACGGTATAATCTAGGCTAGGCTGACCTTCGTTGGCTGTAAGTACTTTTTTGCCATCGGGCGTAAATGTGATCATATCGGGTAATGCACCAACAGTTACTTTGCTGATGTAATCGCCATTGGTACTAAAGAAAACCACTTGGCCATCGAGTTGCTCATTTACATTGGGCGATGCAACAGCAACAACATCGTTCTTCACGGCTACACTTGTGATGCCACCGTAAGGTGTCATGTCGATCGATTTAATCAACTTGATATTCTTTGGATCGCTAAAATCTGCGATGTCCATACGGTCTTGAATGGCACTGGTCATGAATAATCGCTGCGACTTGGCATCGTGTACAACAATTTCTGTAGTACTTCCCGCTGTTGGATTGGGGTCGAAACTTCCAATGTGATTCAATTCGATGTTTTTTGCTGGTGCAATCACAGCTCTGTCCTCGTCTTGGATGTAAACGGTGAAGAAGGGTAAACCTGTGATAATGCCACCCGTTGGGCTTTCCATAAGGATGTTAAGGTATTCATCTTGCTCAGAAAGTGTATCGTTGAAAATTGGGATAGTAACGTCCACAGATGTTGTGCTACTGGTGAAATTAACTGTGGTTGATGTGAAGGTGTGGTCGGCCGACAAAGCTGTGCTAAATGGGCCAAAGCGAGGGGTTAATTTCACTGTGCCTGTTCCTGGGAATTTCATATTGATTTTCAAGATGGCTTGACCAGCGGATTCTTTAACCACTACAAATCGAGAGGCGAAAGCAAATTCAGCATTGAAAGTAAATTTGAAAGTATAGGGGTTAAATAATTTTCTTGCTTCAGCGTCCTTTACATTTGAAATTACTAAGGTATAGGAAGATCCTGAAGTGAAGGGGGTAGAATAGCTTAAGGTTACGGTATCGATGCTGCCAGCATTGTTCGACATACTAGCTGTTTGCAAGTTGGCGATGCCGGTGTAGTTGGCTAAGTCAGTGGCAGTGGTTTTGTCCATGTCGGCGCTAAAAATCACACGAACTGTAGTTGCGTTGATCAATTCCGCTTTGGTTACCGATGGTGAACCTGGGAAGGTCCAAGTAGGCCATGTTTGTGCAGCCGATCCTGATGGTGCGCCATTCCAATTGGCAGTGTCATGAATCAAGACTTTCAATTGGGCGATGCTACCTTTCATCGATCCTGTATATACTGCGTTGGCAGTATTTAGAGCAGACGCGCCTTTTGTTAACGCGTGCTGAATGGCGTTGGTGGCATTGGTAAGGCTGCTAGGCAACATCGAAGTGCTTCCAGAACAAATAGTATTGGCGGTTAACCACTGGTTTGAGCTAAGTGCCGTGATGTGTTTTGGGCTTGCGTTAGTACCAGTATAAACGATTACCTGGTCGCCACTGCTACTTAATCCGAATTTTGCGCCAGTTAGGCTACCGATATTAGCCGATGGTAGGTCGTTCTTTATTGAAATTACTGAACCCGAAGCTACACCAGCAGCAGGGGCCGTCCAAGTTAAACCACCTGAACACTGCGCCGGTGAGTTGGTTGTGAATTTGGCGTCGGTAAACTGAATTCTTGTACCTGGCAAAATGTCGACAAATGTGAGGATTGCAAACTCATCGTCCGTGGTTAGGGCGTTCATGCGATATGCCACAAATGCCAAATCTCCTGCTTTGAACTGGGTTTGCTCGGTAAGGGTTCTGAAGGAAATTGAACCATTGTTTTTGGTTTTATTGCCAGTACTGTCTGATGTGGCAGCGGCATTGAAAGAGAAATAATATTTCTGACTGCTTTTTAATGAAGTAGAAGGTGTGATTGTGATGGTATTTCCAGAGATTGTAGCATCAAAGGAAACCTTTGCTCCGCTTGCGTCAGTTTCTTTCAGGGTAAACAATGTGTCGATGTTGTTGTTATCGCAATTTGCTCCCGCACTGAGACGAATTTTTTCGCTAAATAACAATTGTATCTTGCTCTCTATTAATACGGTAGTGTCGTTGTTGGCTATCGAAACCACATAAGTAGGCTGGGTGGTGTCTTTGGCACCAGCAAATTTGATGTCAGATGTGCCATCGGTGGCCGATGTGCTTGTAGAAGTGTGGGTTCTTTTTGAAGAGAATTTGCCTAAAACTGTGCTGAATGTGCCCGAGGCAACGATGTAATTTGCACCTGGGTCGGCCACAAGGTTTGATGTTGATGACAATTTGCCACCTGTGAATAGGTCGTTGTTTGGCAATTGATATCCCGCGGCACCGGCCGAATTGATGGCTGTTCCAAAAGCACTTCCATAAAACAGGGCGTCGATGGGAGCAGTAGTAGAGTCGATTTTTGACAGGCCAAGATCAAATACAGCGACACCATCTGCCGAGGTTCCGCCGTTGCCAAATACGCCAGAAGCGTTAGATTGGCCAATGCTACCGTCACCGCCGGTGGTCATGTTGTTGATGGTCCTCAATTTGGTTCCGTTGATTTTCATGCAAGAGCCGCCGACATATACTATGTCGCCTTGTTTCACTGTGCCTGATGTGATTTCAAAGGCGTAAGTAATGGCTTTGCCTTCTTTCCAACCACGAACGGTAGCCGTTCCGTTGTTACATACGATTACGGAGTAAGGGGTGTTGGCGAAGTTGATAGATTTTGTGGCCACGAGTTCAACAAATTCTTTACATGAATCTGTACCCGCTGGATTGACAAAAATCTCAGAGATGGCAAGGGCCTGGCCCTTGGCTGAATTTGTAGTGGTGGGTCCTGCCAGGAAAAGTAAAGCGGCAATGCCCAAGTAGGTAAATAGATTTTTCATAATTTATCAACAACGATAATATTCACCCCTTGTGAATTTAATGTGAATTTTAATTTATGATTGCGTGAACCAATCATTACTTTAAGCGACTGTATTTATCCTGGTTTGATAATAATACCTGGAACGATTCTGATTCTTGATGGCGTTTTTCCAGCGCCATGAACTCAGTGGGAATCTATTGAATTGCGCTAATCCGTAAAACTATCTTATCCGACTTGCGGTATTCCGTAATGTTGTAATGAAAAAGGGTGTAAGTTCGTCCAATGAGAACCACAATAATGATTATCACCTGGTTGGTGATAGATGACATCAATACGTAGTTTCTCATTTTCCTTTAAATTTCAAGAGCCATGGCTATTACTATTGCACCCATTGAATTAACGAATTTTTTTATCGCTCTGTTACTCTTGGTGCTATTTGCGCATGTGTTTGGGTTTATTTTTAGTAAATTAAAAATGCCAAATGTGGTGGGAGAAATTTTTGGTGGTCTTTTGTTGGGTCCGACATTCTTTGGACATTTTGCACCTAAGTTATATCATGATATCTTTTTGGCACAAGGCGAATTATTGGCGACCATTTATTGGCTTGGACTTGTATTGTTAATGTTTTGTTCAGGGTTTGAGATTCAGAGAAAGTTTGAGAAGCGTGACGGAAAAGTGATTACAGCTCTAGTCATTGGTACTACTGTAGTGCCATTGATTTTTGGTTGGATTTCGACTTACTTTTTTGACCTAGAAAATATAATAGGTCCACAAAATAATATTTTATCTTTAAAGCTTGTAATTACTGTAGCCCTTGCAATAACATCGATTCCTGTTATTTCAAAAATCTTTATGGATCTGGGCATCATGCAGACAGCTTTTGCTAAAATTACTTTAGCAATCGCAACTATACACGATATAATTCTTTGGGTTTTTGTTTCTATTGCAACGGGATTAGTGTCCAGCCAAACGTTGTCTTTAGCAGATATTTCTCTGCACGTTTTAATTTCCATATTGTTTTTCTTTATTGCCTTAAAAGCGATTCCCAATGCGATAAAGTTACTTGATGGAAAGACGAAAGGATATTTGGTTCCTGAGGGAACAGAAACACCGATTATCGCGTTAATATTACTTGCATTCATAGTTGTAGCAAGCCTTTTAAATGTCAATTTGGTCTTTGGAGCATTCTTGGCTGGAATTGTTGTTAACTACATAAAAACCCCAAGATTTCAGGAGTCCAAACTTCACGTTAAAAGGTTTTCCATGGCGTTATTCATACCGGTTTATTTTGCAGTAGTTGGGATCAAACTTGATTTGATTCATCATTTTGATTGGATGTTTTTTAC
>CAMBTR010000070.1 GCA_945870885.1 Chryseobacterium gleum
GCCACCGTATAAAACTGTGTCGTTAAGTATCCATTATTCAACGATTCCCACTCAAATGGAGCTACGGCCAAATTCACCGACCTAAAAACACCACCATCATTGGAATTGAGCAACTTGCTACCATCGTTTGGATAGAACAACAAATTGTGTTGATCTGGGTGATGGTTGGGCCAAACACCAACATCAGGGAATTTTGCATTCATTTTATAGCCCCCAATTTTCTCGACGTGCGTGGAGTCTGAGAACCCTGTAAATGAGCGATATACATTTGTTCCGCCAATATAAATTTCATTGGAATTACCAGGCCTCACGCATACCAGCATGTCATAGGAACCTTGCACATTCCATCGATCAAAAGCACTTCCGCTAGGTAAATTCATCGACAGGTCCTCCCATTTGCCGCTGTCACCACTGCCATCACCAGCTATATAAGTATATCGATAAAGACCATTCCACTCAATATCCCCTCTGTAGTTCGCACTTTTTCGTCCAAACCCATCCGTATTCAATAAAAAGTACACTACATTTTCGTTGTTCGGATCAATGCCAATCACAATTCGCTTATAGGTTGTACCCAAGAATGATGGATTGATATTCACGAGTTTCCCATCGTTATCCGCACGAAACATACCTTTCTTGGCACCATCTGAACTCGAAGTTGCGTATACAATCCCCTTGGTTGTGACAGCCACATCGGTAAAATAACCGCCAGACAATTGACTAACCCATGTTTTACCCCCATTTGAACTACGCTGAATTTGATCATAAATGGCCGCATAAATTTCATTCGCTGTATCATGAGCCGATTGATCTACCACCACATTCCAAACCAATTGCCAGCCCGTTGTAAACG
The DNA here is from genome assembly GCA_945870885.1 of Chryseobacterium gleum. GTDB lineage: Bacteria > Bacteroidota > Bacteroidia > NS11-12g > UBA955 > UBA955. The sequence continues at coordinate 854 of CAMBTR010000070.1, forward strand.
TCAATGGATTCCCTCCCGACGTAGATGCGATGGCCTGCCACGACTTACCTGAATCATCGGAAGAAAACAAGCCATCGCCCAAATAATAGGCACCTCTTGCACCAGCACTCTGACCGTAAGCTTCCCCCGTCCCCATATACCATCGTTGCTGATGATTGGGTCGGATATCTTGCGCGATGCAAGTAGCACTTCTAAACTCATTTGTTGCTTGGGTCGGACTCCAAGTTTTCCCGTCATCCGCACTCAACCACATTCCTCCAGAAACTGAACCTGCAAGAATTCGTTTTGTATTGGCGATGTCTATTCCAAGAGCGCGCGTCCTACCCCCAATAAAATAGGGACCTCGATGTATCCAACCGGTGCTTTGTCCCATTGCCAACGGATTGACATCGGTATTTTTGGGGAGTGTTGAAACATACATGAGTTCTCTTTGACGCATATTTAGGGGGATATTGCCAGTTTCAGGATCCGCCAATCGCTTCAATTCCCATTGCCAACGAGCAGATGCTCCGTGTTCCATGGCTGATACCTGGCCGATGGCCGAACCACTCAACGACAGTATACATCCAATTAAAATCAATTTTACCAATTGCAAAAAGCGAGTCATAGTTTACGAATTTACTAGAGACGATGGAAATTGTTGTTACTTTGCCTACATGAATCACCGCGCTGTGATAGTTTTTTCGATTTTTACGATTTCCATTTCGTATTTGATTGCGACCAAAATTCTAAAAACGGACTTTATATCATCCCAAACTATATCCAACTCCCAAAATGTTATTTATCCCTTACCATTCGGAGTTCGAGCCACAACCTTAGCGCTGAAATTTAATAACAACCCAGCTTCACATACAACAACAACGATAGACACATCCATAAGCGATGCTTTTGTCACGGGTCGTTTCCTGCCCCAATCCCATATCCGATTTCAACTGGTCCCTGCGCATCTCTGCAGCAAGTCGATGTATCTTCAAAAAGAAGTAGTCGTCGCTTTTCAGCAAATGAAATTGGCCGCCGCTACCGAAGGGGTATCGCTAAGAATCATCAGTGGGACGAGAAATTTTTGGGAGCAAAAAGCCATTTGGGAAAGGAAATGGAATGTCAATATCCCAAAATTTGGCGCTTCCGCGAACAATGCTCGGGAGATCTTGAAATACAGTAGCATGCCGAGCAGCAGCAGACACCATTGGGGCACCGACATTGATATTAACAATTTGAGTCCTACGTATTTCACAACTGGCAAGGGGCTGAAGGAGGTGCTTTGGTTACGCAAGAATGCAAACAAATTTGGCTTCATCGAAGTATACTCCCCACGCGCGAGTGGTCGACTCACTGGCTATGAGCCCGAAGCCTGGCATTGGTCGTATAGTCCCCTATCATCCCAATATTTAGAATTCTACAATCAGAACATCCAATATACTGATATTAAAGGATTTGCAGGCTGCGAATGGGCCAAAGAATTGAGGATTATTGAAGATTTTGTAAGCGGGATTTCGAAAAAATAAAAAATACGAATTCTCATTGAATGCATTCAACGCTCAATCCGAACTGCGATTCTTCCAGTATATCGTGGCTATAAAATTGGCAACGAACAAACCCGAAACATCAGCAAAAAAGTCGCCCCATTCAGCACTTCTATAATTGGTTATATACAATTGCAATAATTCAATACCACCACCAATCAATACCCCAATGATTAAAAACAAAGTCATCGAATTTCTGAAATTGGAATTCTCATAACTCCATGTAAAACAGAGCAGAAAATATAAAGCGAAATGTACCCATTTATCTATACCCAACCAACCAAATTTCTCTAATCCTGAAACACGGGGCATCGTGGTCAAGCATAAATATAAAATCAGTACAAGCAAACCCAAAGTATACTTGTACTGAAAGATATATTTCATTAAATCAAATATTTAATTACCCTACCATCGCAACGTAATCGGCATGACTCATCAAACCGTCTACTTCCGATGGGTTACTCATTTTTACTTTCACCATCCAACCATCACCATAGGGATCGCTGTTAACTGATTCAGGTGATGCATCCATATTGGCATTCACTTCTATCACTTCACCGCTTACGGGCATGTACAAATCGCTCACAGTTTTCACTGCTTCAACTGTACCAAAAACCTCATGCGCAGCAAGTGTATCGCCCTGAGAAGAAATGTCAACGAATACGATATCACCCAATTCACTTTGAGCGAAATCAGTTACGCCGATCGTGGCTACATCGCCATCAACCAAAACCCATTCATGGTCTTTGGTGTACTTCAAATTATCTGGAAAGTTCATAGTTAATTATTTTATGCTGTTTTTTTGGTCCAAATCATGCGCAACAAATTCGAAACCTTTGATTTCAAATCATTACGATCTACTATAAAATCTAAAAATCCGTGTTCTACCAAGAATTCAGAACTTTGAAATCCTTTTGGCAAATCACGACCGATGGTTTCACGAATCACCCGAGGACCGGCAAAGCCAATCAATGCTTCGGGTTCAGCGATATTCACATCACCTAACATCGCAAAGGATGCGGTAACTCCGCCCGTAGTTGGGTTTGTAAGCAACGAGATGTAAGGGATGCCTGCGCGATCGAGCAAAGCCAATTTCGCACTGGTTTTTGCCATTTGCATCAGCGAGAAAGCCGCTTCCATCATCCTTGCCCCACCCGATTTTGAAATCATCATAAAAGGAGTACGAGTGGCCAGTGAATAATCAATTGCGCGAGCAATTTTCTCACCTACGACACTACCCATAGAACCGCCGATGAAATTAAAATCCATACAAGCGATACAAAGAGGCTGCCCATCAATGTTACCGTGAGCCGTTCTAACCGCGTCTTTCAACCCGGTTTTGCGCTGCGCTACAACAATACGATCGGTATAAGGTGCTGAATCCGTAAATTTCAATGGGTCACCGCTGCTTAAATCCGCATTGATTTCCGTGAAATGATTTTCATCAAAAAGAATATCGAAATACTCCATTGAGCCAATACGCTCATGATAGGAACACGACGGACAAACATAGTTCTTTAATATCCATTCTTTGGTAGGCGCCACTTCTTTACAGCGCTTACACTTTTCCCACAACCCATCGGGCGTAGGCTTTTTGTCCTTGGTTTTAGTTAAAATCCCATTCCAGGTTCGTTGGTACCATTTCGGTCCATCGCCTGCAAGGTCTTCGTCGTCTTCGAAATCAAGATTCATGACCGACAAATTACGCCAAATCGATGCTGCTATCCAAATAAACGCTTTGAACAGAATTTAGCAACTCAACACCTTCATTCATAGGCTTTTGGAATGCTTTCCGACCCAAAATCAAACCAGAACCACCGGCACGTTTGTTAACAACAGCTGTAAAAATTGCTTCTTCGATATCGCCTTGACCTTTAGATTCACCACCAGAGTTGATTAGACCGGCTCTTCCCATGTAGCAATTTGCCAATTGGTAGCGCGTTAAATCGATCGGGTGATCGGTAGATAATTCAGAATATACTTTAGGATGTGTTTTGCCGTGTTTGGTAGCATTGTATCCGCCGTTGTTCACGGGCAATTTTTGCTTAATGATATCCGCTTGGATGGTTACACCCAAATGGTTGGCTTGACCGCTCAAATCGGCACTGGCATGATAATCGATGCCATCCACTTTGAAACCATTGTTGCGGGTGTAGCACCACAAAATGGTAGCCATACCCAATTCGTGAGCGCGCTCAAATGCTTTTGCCACTTCAACAATCTGACGTGCGCTTTCAGGACTTCCGAAATAAATTGTAGCTCCTACTGCGGTAGCACCCAAGTTCCAAGCGGCATCAACCGAACCAAACATAATTTGATCAAACTTATTGGGGTATGATAAAAATTCGTTGTGGTTTAGTTTAACGATGAATGGGATTTTGTGAGCGTATTTGCGAGCATGCATCGCCAAAACACCATAGGTTGAAGCAACGGCATTACAACCGCCTTCAAGAGCCAACTTGATGATGTTTTCAGAATCAAAATAAATAGGATTTGGAGCAAAAGAAGCGCCTGCACTGTGTTCAATTCCTTGATCTACAGGAAGAATACTCAAATAACCAGTGTTAGCCAAACGACCGTGACCATACAATTGCTGCAAACTCTTCAATACTTGAGGGCTGCGGTTTGTTTGCGAAAAAATGCGGTCTACAAAATCAGGCCCTGGAGCGTGAATCATAGATTTATCGATGGTTTTACAGTTGTGATCCAACAAGAATTCTGCTTGTGAACCGAGCAAAGATTGAATTTGAGATTGAGCCATTACGTTATAATTTGTATTAAGTTTGATGCAAATTTAACCATTTTTCTCATGATACATGTCAAACCGATCTCAAACCCCACCGATTTAGCCCAAGCTTTTGATATACGTCGCAGAGTTTTTGTAATTGAACAAGAATGTCCGCCCGATGAAGAGTACGATGAGTTTGAATCAACCAGCATTCACTACCTAGCGACATACAATGGACTTATCGCAGGAACATGCAGACATCGTGCAACAGACAAAGGCTATAAATTGGAGCGATTTGCGGTATTAAAAGAACATAGGACAGCGGGTATTGGTGCGGCATTGTTGAACAATTGTTTGGAAATCGTATCCCCCTTGGTTAGCCAAGAATTGCCAATCATTTACTTGCATGCCCAAGAACATGCCATGAAATTCTACGAGAAATACGGATTTTCGGCTCAGGGAGAAAGATTCTACGAGGCCGGAATCCCTCATTTTAAGATGGTTTTTGCCCAGTAATTTTCTTCATTTCCTGATTTTATCAGGTTTGGGTAGCAGCAAAATCACAGCGACTGTAAAAAAGCAAGCAACTCGGCAGTATTCCGTTTGAGATTGTGGTGTTGTTCAACATAAACCCGCGCATGTTGGGTCATCGCTTGAGAGGCTGCAGGATTCAATAATAATTGAATAATTCCATCTGCAAAACCCGCAGGATCATCCGCGATTATCATTTGTGTACCTGATTCAACCGTAAGTCCCTGTGCTCCGATTGAAGTAGACACCACGGGAACTCCCAACGCCATGGCTTCCAAGGATTTTATCCGAATCCCACTCCCCGCTTGAATTGGGACGACCATAATCCCATGATTCTGCATGAACTCTTCCGCGTCATCCACTTCTCCATGGTTGACTATTCCCGACTGAAAAAATCTAGGATCCGTCTTACTCAAACCCTTGCCTGCCAAATGAAATTTCGCATTGGGTTGAGCCGACAAAACCAGTGGCCATACTTTTTTCAAAAACCAAATAGCACCCTGCTCGTTGGCCTGCCATTCCATGGATCCGATATGAAAAATTGAGAGCGGACGATGCACGAATGCAAACGGACTTTCTATTGCGATTCCGGGTTGATAAACATGAATTTGAGGTTGAACATCAGCGGGATGATTACTTAGTTCATGTCCAATATTTTCAGCCCCCGAATCCACAAGTCGAATTTTTTTTGCATTGTTTGCAACCGAATTTCGAATGACAGTTGAATCAGTTTCTACAATGGGCACTATGGCATCCATCTGACACCATGCGTTGATTTCATCGCGCTTTAACCGCTTGTATTGCAGGGCTAGGTACCATCTTTTCAGAGGCTGCTGCTCTGAAATAGCCAATCTTTCCCATATCTGATATTCTAAATTATGCGATCGATACACCCATTTTATGGGTTCTTTTTGGATCGATTCGTTGCTATCTAAATGGATTTCGTTCGATCCCAATCCAGCTGCTTTCAAAGACAATTGCTTCATCACGCGCAATGTGATAGGCATCGAATACAAACCTTCAGCCATCACGCAGTCATAATTGCCGGTCTGAATCAAATCGTAAAGTTCAACGGCCGCTTCTAAATCATCGTATCGCTCCAAGTGATAACTACCGCCGAAGAGCAAATTCCAAAGGGCCTTCGATGGCTTAACACCGGCATCCAATGACATCAAATGCACCTTACAAAATCCAAAATACTTTTCGATAATTGCGTTTTCCGCAAAGTGTTTTTTTGTATTGAAACTAAAAAAATCGACCTCAGCGCCATTTTCCGCCAAAGACCGAAGCATTCCATAAGTGGCAATGGCTCCCCCATCATGCAGGGGCCATGGCACTCGATTCCCAACCACTAATATTTTCATGAGATCGAATCGTCGGTTTTGGATTCAGTTACTGCCGAAGTTTCAACTTTTGGTTCTAACGACTCAACCGATTCGCCCTGAGGCACTTCAATTATTGTGGACGACCTTTTCCGCTTCTGCCACATCAAAACGAACCAATTTTTTAAGGGATTTGTACCCTGAAAACTCTTGTCGATGCTGGCGCGATAAGTAATAATCACACCAATTGGAAATAGCAACATCGAGCTCATCCAACTACCAACCCAAACGGGGACAATCCCTTCTTTGCCCATTTTTTCACCCGTAAGATTCACTGCATAGAACAACACAAAAAGCACCACCGAAATCACCAATGGCATTCCAATTCCGCCTTTTCTAATGATGGCACCCAATGGCGCTGAAATCAAAAATAGCAAGATTACCAAAATCGAAAACGCGAATTTTTTATGCAATTCAGATTTGTAAAGATTGATATCCGTTTCTTCAAAATCCAGCGACGTCATTAGCCCTTCCACCGTACTTTTTATACTTCGCGCATGATTAATGGCACTCGCCGCTATGGTTGATTGCTGGGTTTCTGGGTAATTATTCAATATTTTCTTTTCCGTGAGCGGATCAAAAACGGTGGTACTTCTCTTAAAAGCAGTCAATTGGGTATCAACGGTCATCACGCCTGGGGTGTGTAAATACCGACCCAAATACCTACTATTATCAGCCTTCAGCGAATTGCATTTCAAGTTAAAAGTATCAATTTCTTTGAACAATTGCGATACATTTTGAAGTCGATAATCCGATGCGATCAAATCTCTGTCCGAAAACTGATAATCCAAACTAGAGAGGTCGATTTGAATCTGCTGCTTTTCAAAAAACATCTGATTAAACGGCTGTGTTTTGCGATACTCAGGGCTATTGGTCATTTCCTCATATCGAACTCCTTTGTACAGCGTGAAATTCAACACCCGTTGATCGTTGGTCAGCTTCATTGTCCCCCATTCCGCTCTCACCACATTTAAACGTTTAGAATCGTCTTTTTTGTATTCATAAATGAGGACGTCTCTCACGGTTTGATTGTCGGATTCCTTCTTTCCCACGCGGATGGCAAATCCTTCTATTTGATGATAAAAAATGCCTTCGGCGAGGTTGAATGTCGGTTTTTTAGAACGCATATCAATCAGCATACCGGCTTGTTCCAATTTTGCTTTGGGGATTACGTAATTGAGGAACATAAAGTTCATCACTGCCAAGCAGCACATCAATAAAAATATAGGTCGGAGCGCACGAAGCAAGGAAATTCCATTGCTTTTCATGGCTACCAGTTCGAAGCTTTCGGAGAGGTTTCCAAAGGTCATTAGGCCGGCGACCATGATGGTGAGGGGCATTGCCATGGGCACCAGATCGGCTAAGGAATAGAAGATGAGTTTTGCCAACAAATCCGGGGCGATGCCTTTGCCAACGAGTTCATCGATGAATTTCCAGAGGAATTGCATCAAAAACAGGAACATCGACAAAAAAAAGGTGACAGCAAATGGGCCCACATAGGAACGCATTAGCAGCACATCGATTTTTTTGAGCCCTGGGATTTTGAATTTCATGCCTTAGGTTTCAAAGATAGCAAAAGAAAGGTCAAGGATATGAGGGGCGGTTTGGAAAGCGCATCAGGGCAAAATCACAAACCCCGAGGGATTCACACCGGTGCTGTGCTTAGTTTTTTGCTCTGGGTTTAGCAGGGGATATCGCATCACTTCGCCATTGCTCACGAAGTCTTTTGCATCGGCGAGATAGAAAACCTGGTTTAGGGGGTTGAAATAATAGCCATAGAGTTGATTCAGGGATGGGCTGAACAGGGTGGATAGATCCGCTTGGGACGTTGCGGTAATTGGGAACGTGAGAACGTTGTTTTGGGAGGAAACGTACATGGAATTCCCATCGGCGGAGGGATAGATATTCCCGAGGGCGGCGTTGGTTGTCCAGCGCGCCTTCGGCGCGCTGGCTGAGGCCCCAAAGGCGGCTACGCCGCCTTTGGGGCCCACAGAACTCACCACCCACAACTGATTCTTTCCATCCACCGCTAAATAAAGTGAACCCGAATCCACATCCAATGAACGCTTATACCCCCCAGTCAAATAATCATACACCAATACCTTGCCCGAATAACAAGCCACCGCAACCTCATCACCCCACCTCACCATCTGCTCCGTCCACCCCGGCACCAAAATCTCCCGCTTCAAATGCAAATCCACCGTATCCAAAACGGATATCCTATTCGCATACAAATCACTCACCCACAAATCACCCCCCACCAGCATCAAACATCGTGGCGAACGCAATTTCGCATTCATCTTCTTCTGTTTAAACGTATACGGATCCAAACCCAATACCTTGCCGCTGTTATTGATACTCAAAAACAAATTATTCCCCGCAACCAAACCCGATTGCAAAACATCGCCAATCGGCTTGTTATTTGCCTTCTCGTAAACACTGCTCAACATTTGCGTCTTGCCAGAATCCGTCTGCATCAAATCCAAACGAGCATTCGCCCACATAAAATTGCCCTCACACAAAACCGCAACCCGCTCCCCTCCCTTGGGAAGATCCTTCTTGTCTGGAACAATCACATCATCCGTGCAGCCCGCAAAAGCCAACACCAACAAATATGCAAAATGGACGAATCTCAATCTCATCGTTTTACGATCACACTCGACTC
>CAMBTR010000071.1 GCA_945870885.1 Chryseobacterium gleum
TTTTTGGCCAGTGGGAATCAGCAGATTCATTATCAATCGATGATGGATACGATGATTGCGTTTAATCCGGAGGATTTCTTTTTTCGGATCGAGGACGTGCAGAGTCTGAATCAGAACGAGTTGCGCAGCATGATTGCCAAGGAGAAAATGCGGGGATCTACGAATGTGGAATTGTTGCAAACGGAATTGTATCGACGGTATGCATCGCCCTTTAGTACATTTATATTGGTGTTGATTGCGGTGAGTGTCGCCGGACGGAAAACGCGGGGCGGATTGGGGTTCTCGCTGGGGGTGGGGATTTTTGTGATCCTGTTTTTCTTGTTTTTCAGCAAGTATTTTGTCTCGCTAGGGAATTCGGGCGTGATTTGGCCTTGGCTGGCGGTTTGGTTGCCCAATGCGCTGTTTGTGCCCGTGGCATATCTGTTTTACCGATTCGCGCAGCAGTAGGGTTACCTCCTGGATTTTTTTTGACCTAAAATTCTATTCCAAATGGGGTTGAAATTTCGCCAGAGGATTTATTTCAGCGGAATTCTTGGATTGGAATTACTCCACCTGAATTACTAAACCTTTTAAGTAATGACCTTCCGGGTGATACAGATTAACTGGGTGATCTGCGCCTTGTCCAAGTCGATATAGGATCCTGCAATTTCGTTTGGCTTCGATGCCGGCCGCAGTGACAGTGTTGGCGAAAAGCACATCGTCTACCACCTGAGAGCAGCTAAAAGTGAAGAGCAATCCACCGGGTTTAACGCGCTTTAGCCCCATCGCATTGAGGCGTTTGTACCCCATGACCGCTTTGTGTTTTTTGGATAGGCTTTTGGCGAACGCGGGCGGGTCGAGCACTACGATATCGAATTGTTCGGTGTCCTCGCTCAAGGATTTCATCACGTCCACCGCAATGCCTTCGTGGGTTTGGCCTTTTTTGAGTTTCATCAACGAAATGTTCTCGTGGGCCAGGTTGATGGCGGTGTTACTGATATCGGCGCTAACGACTTTTGATGCGCCACCGGCGAGGGCAGCGACAGAAAATCCGCCGGTATAGCAAAAGGTGTTTAAAACGGTTTTGCCTTTAGAGAACTGTCTCAGTAGGTTTCGGTTATCGCGCTGATCAAGGAAAAAGCCCGTTTTTTGTCCGGTTACCCAGTTGACTTTGAACTGCAATCCATTTTCTTGTGCGATGGTTTCGGGGGTGTCGCCGAGTAAGAATCCATCCTCATCCACGCTGCCGTGCATGGCCGAGAAGCTTTTGTTATAGATGGTTTTGAGTTGTAGGCTTTCGAGTTGCTCGAGCGCTTCGGCAATGTCGTTTAAGCTATTGTACATGCCGAGGCTATGGGCTTGAATTACCGCGCAATCGTTGTAAATATCGATAATTAGACCCGGTAGGTTATCGCCTTCGCCGTGCACCAATCGGTATGCGTTAGTTGGGGTTGCGGGACCAAAACCGAGGTGCTGTCTGAGTTGGAGGCAGTTTTGTAGTTTGGATTTCCAAAATTCGACATTGGGTTCGATGGCATCAAAGGCAATCATTCGGATGGCGATGGAACCGTCGCCCACTTGGCCGGTGCCCAAAAGTCGGTCCCGACTATCAAACACTTGCACCCAATCACCGATGAAGGCGTCTTCTAATTCTTGGATGGCGCCTGAGAATACCCAAGGGTGTTTTCTGAGGAGGCTGACTTCTTTTCCGGGTTTTAGGACTGCTTTTTTCACGGGGTGGTGCAAAGTTGGTGGAATTCTATGAAATTTGAATCATCATGTTGCGAATACACGAAATAGTTTCTGCGTTTGAGGCGGTTGCGCCTTTGGCGTTGCAGGAGTCTTACGACAATTCAGGTTTGATTGTGGGGGGCAGGGATGCGGAGGTGACGCGGGCTTTGTTATGCTTGGATTGCACGGAGGCGGTGGTTGACGAGGCGATTGTTAAGGGTTGCGATATAATTATTGCGCATCACCCGATAGTTTTTGGTGGGTTGAAGCGTTTTACTGGCGGCGATTACGTGCAGCGGACGGTGATAAAGGCCATTCAAAATAACATTGCGATTTATGCATGTCATACGAATTTGGACAATGTTTTGCGGGGCGGGGTGAATGAGCGGATTGCTCAGCAGTTGGGATTCGATGTTGAGCGCGTTTTGAGGCCTATTGCTGCGGATTTTGGTTCTTTTGCTAACCAAGGTGGGTTTGTCGATTCCGAGGTCTTTAGAACGGCCGGGGCGGGTGTTTTGTGTAATTTGCAAAAGCCCATGAATGTTTTGGATTTTTTGCAACACTTGAAGGAAAGGATGGGGGCGGAAGTGGTTAAATATACGAAGTGCGATATTGAGGTGGTGGGGAAGGTGGCCATTTGCGGCGGTGCAGGCAGTTTTTTAATAGGGGACGCATTGCGGGCCGGGGCGGATGCTTTTATTACTTCGGATGTGAAGTATCACGAGTTTTTTGATGCCCAAGGGAAGATGTTATTGTGCGATATCGGGCATTACGAAAGCGAGAAATATACAATTGATTTGTTTTCTAACATTTTGTCAGCGAAATTCCCTAAATTTGCAACCATTTTTGCAGGAACTATCACCAACCCTATTGATTATTTAACATAAACATGGACGTAACCATCGACAAAAAACTTAAAGATCTGTGGAAATTGCAGCAGATTGATTCAAGGCTTGACAACCTTCGTGCGGTATTGGGCGAATTGCCAATGGAAGTAGCTGATTTGGAGGATGATATCGCCGGATTGCAGACGCGTGTATCGCACATTGCTACTGAAATCGGGGAGTTGAACCAAGAGATTAGCAACAAGAGAAACGCGATCAAAGATTTCGAGCGTTTGATTGAGAAGTACGATGATCAGTTGAACAACATCAAGAACAGCCGTGAGTACGATGCGATCAACAAGGAAAAGGAAATCGCTGGATTGGAGATCATGTCGGCCGAAAAGCGCATGCGCGAGTATGGCAAGCAGATCGAATTGAAGGAGGAGACTTTGAACAATACGCAGAACGCTTTGGATTCTCGTAATAAGGATTTGGAATTTAAGAAGGCCGAATTGACAGAGATTGAGAAGGAAAACGCGGAGGAGATTGATAAAATCATGTTGGAGCGCAATACTGCGGATGGCAAGATTGATCCTCGTTTGCACCGTGCTTACCACAGGATTCGTGGCAACGTGCGCAACGGGATTGCGGTTGCTTCGATTATGCGTGGTTCTTGCGGCGGTTGCTTTAGTAAGATTCCACCACAACGTCATAGCGACATTCGCGCTCACTATCGTATCATCGATTGTGAAAGTTGCGGTCGTATTTTGGTTGACCTAACCATTACCGGTATTGCAGCTGTAGATGAGGAGAAGGTTGAAAAGACCACCCGTCGTAAGATGCGTTTGACTACAAAATAAATTATTGCAAGGATATTAAAAAAGGCGCCCAACGGGCGCCTTTTTTGTTTTTAGGGGTTTATGGAATGTTATTTCACTAATACCACTTTTAAATCAGGCATGATTTGCATGATGTTCTCAGGCGGAACGTTTGTGATGTCGATAAAATAAACAGTTTTGCCTTCGTCTAACGTTTGACCACCCATCCACTTGATGTCTTCCATGACTTTTCCTGCTTCACGACGAAACATTTTTACTGGCATCAAGCAATACCAACCTTGCAAATAACCTTGGTCGTCTAGGCTGGCTTTGGTTCTTTGTATGGGCCCAGATAGAATTTTGAAATATTGCGTTGCTTTTTTATCCTGAAAAATAGATTGCAACTTGGCTCTATAACCCGCCGGTCCGCCTGCCATTTTTTCGATGGCGGGTAAGCAGAATTTGGCGTATCCATTGACGTCTTTATTTAAATAGGCGGCGCCCAACTCGTTGGCAGCGCGCTGAAATGCAATGGATAATTTCACGCTATCTTTTGCCAGAGGGTCGCTGAATTTTAACGTATCGGTGTATTTTGGTGGTGCAATTCCCGCTGGGGTTTCACTGCCCGCTGCAGCATTTGCATAAGGATCGGTATTGGAGTTTGCAGAATCTGAATGATCATCGTTCGATTCTTGTCCGCAGCCAAACATTCCCAATCCAAGGATACACAGTAATGCAAGGCCAAGCGCGCTAAGGGTTTTATTTATCATGGTTTTATTATGTTTAAAATGTAGTTTGTGATTCGGAATATTCATCCTGGTTAACAATTGTTTTTTCTACAGTTGAAATTCAAAAATAACACAAAGGGTGCCCAATTGGGCACCCTTTGTGAACTAAACTAACTATGAACAATGATTCTGCAGGGCGAAACACACCCCAAAGAATTATTTTACTTCTTCGAAATCTACGTCTTGCACTTGATCGCCAGTAGCACCGTTCCCAGCACCATTGCCAGCACCAGCCCCTGGATCTCCACCTTCTGGGTTTCCGCCCGTGGCGTTGTACATATCCTGACTCGCAGCCTGCCATGCAGCATTCAATGCAGCACTCGCAGTGTCCATCGCAGCGAAATCTTTCTCACCAATAGCTTTCTTCAATTCTCCCAATGCAGATTCGATGGTTGATTTCTTATCCGCTGGAATTTTATCGCCGTATTCAGTAATCTGCTTCTCAGTGCTAAAAACCAGCGCATCCGCAGCATTTACTTTGTCAGCCTCATCCTTTCGTTTTGCATCAGATTCAGCATTCATTTCGGCATCTTTCTTCATCTTTTCAATGTCTTCCTTGCTCAATCCACTCGATGCTTCGATGCGAATCTTTTGCTCTTTTCCTGTCGCCTTGTCTTTCGCATGAACACTCAAAATACCGTTGGCATCAATGTCAAACGTTACTTCGATCTGCGGAACACCCCTTGGTGAAGGTGGAATGCTATCCAAAATAAATTTACCAATGGTTTTGTTATCGTTGGCCATCGGACGCTCTCCCTGTAAAATATGAATTTCAACCGAAGGCTGATTGTCCATCGCAGTAGAGAAAGTTTCTGTCTTTTTGGTTGGGATTGTTGTGTTTGATTCAATCATGCGGGTCATTACACCACCCATAGTTTCGATACCCATGCTCAAAGGCGTAACATCCAAAAGAACTACATCTTTCACTTCACCTGTCAATACGCCACCCTGAACTGCAGCACCTACGGCAACCGCTTCGTCTGGGTTAACTCCTTTGCTAGGCGCTTTGCCGAAGAAATCTTCTACCAACTTCTGAATCGCTGGGATACGTGTTGATCCACCTACCAAAATCACTTCGTCGATGTCGCTCGGATTCATGTTCGCATCTTTCAAAGCTTGCTTACAAGGCTCCAACGTGCGCTGAATCAAAGAGGCAGCCAATTGCTCGAATTTGCTACGACTCATTTTCATCACCAAGTGTTTTGGAACACCGTCTACCGCTGTGATATACGGTAAGTTGATATCGGTTTCGGTGCTGGCCGATAATTCAATTTTGGTTTTTTCAGCCGCTTCTTTCAAACGTTGCAATGCCATAGGGTCTTTGCGCAAGTCGATGTTTTCTTGGTTTTTGAACTCATCAGCCAAGAAATCGATAATTACTTGGTCAAAATCGTCACCACCCAAGTGAGTATCTCCGTTTGTGCTTTTTACTTCAAAGATTCCATCGCCCAATTCAAGGACAGAAACGTCGAACGTTCCACCACCCAAATCATAAACAGCAATTTTGATATCGCGATCCAATTTGTCCAAACCGTAAGCCAAGGCGGCAGCGGTAGGCTCGTTGATGATACGCTCAACAACCAAACCTGCGATTTCACCGGCTTCTTTGGTAGCTTGGCGTTGTGCATCGTTAAAGTATGCGGGTACGGTGATTACGGCACGGGTTACTTCCTGACCCAAATAATCTTCGGCGGTTTTCTTCATTTTCTGAAGTACCATGGCGCTGATTTCTTGGGGGGTGTAGTTGCGATCACCAATCTTTACTCGTGGGGTGTCGTTGTCGCCCTTCACCACTTCGTAAGGTACACGTCCAATTTCAACTGACATGTTCGAGAATTTCTCGCCCATGAAACGTTTGATAGATTGTACGGTGTGTTGGGGGTTTGTGATGGCTTGACGTTTGGCGGAGTCTCCAACCTTGCGTTCGCCATTTCCATTGTCCATAAATGCCACAATGGAGGGGGTAGTTCTGCGTCCTTCGCTGTTGGCAATTACAACGGGTTCGTTGCCTTCCAATACGGATACGCAGCTGTTTGTAGTTCCTAAATCAATTCCAATTATTTTGCTCATTGTCTTGGTTTCTTTTGCCACTTGTTAGCAATCTGTGTACCAAGCAAACTTTTCTGAACTTGGTATGTCGTTCTGTCAGAAATCGTGACAAAATGTATATTATTCTCGATTCTGTTCGATGAAAACTGTCGTTTTTGCTTTTTGATGGCTTTACGATTCCAACCCCAGCCCATTAACTGTTCTTTCAAAAGCCCGAAGGATTTAACATTTGATTGATGTTTATTAAATACTAAAAACATAAGAAATGCGATTCTTTGGAATATGTATACACTAGTAAAAAAGATTTTGAATTTCGCGTGTTTTATCATGCTTGTTACCGGGGTTTCGGCGCAAGTTGAATACGAAGTTCCTGGTAGATTGGACTATTGTAAGATCAACGAAAATGGGATCTCCGTTTTACCTAGCGGTAGGTTTGTTTCGCCAGTGGGTGAGAAAATCAGAGTACATCGTGCACCTTACGGATTGGCGGTAAGTAATGATGGCAAATTCGCCGTGGCATTGCACAGCGGTGCGGTTACGTTGGTTGAGATGTCGACATCGGCCTCACAAGTAAGTCGTTTTCCAGAATTTGATGGCAAAGGCATTGATATCATCAAAGGTGCTTCGTTTGTAGGCGCCAGTTTTTCAAACAATAATCGGGTGGTTTATTTGAGTGGGGGCGACAAAGGGAAGATTTGGATGTTTGATGTGATTTTAAAGAAGGTGATTGATAGTGTTGATGTGAATCAGTTTCATCCAGAAGCTCCCAAAGAGGCTTTTGTGACAGATATTTTGGTAGACGATGTGAATGATGATTTGTGGGTTTTGGATCGCGCATGGTTTCAGTTGTATCGCATCGGATTAAAGGACAAAAAGCTAAAGGCGATGATTCCCACGGGTCGAATTCCCTTTGGACTTGCACTTTCAGCCAAGAATCATAAATTATTGGTAGCCAACGTGGGAATGTATGCTTACCCTGTTGTTCCTGGAGTGAATGAGGTGAGCAAAGACTCGTTTTTATTGCATTTTCCTGCCTATGGCGCCCATTCAAAAGAATCCATCGAAGGGGTTGAAAGGGAAGGGCGTTTTATTCCAGGATTGGGCGATCCCAATGCGGATGAATCGATGTCGGTTTGGATAGTAAATACACTAACAAATACAGTGACAAACAAAATCAAAACGGGTGCGGCCATCGGGGAGTTTATTGAAGATTTGGAAGTGGTTGGCGGCTCTCATCCCAATAGTATTGTGTGTGATGATCGATATGCGTATGTGTCTCAAACCGGAAGCGATGATATTGCAGTGATTGATTTGAAGAAATCGCGACTGCTAAAATCTTGGCCCATTCGTACATCCTCGATTTTGGATGGTACCAAAGGTTATATGCCTTATGGGTTGGATATTGATCGCAAAAATGGTCGGTTGTATGTTGCGTTGTTGGGTTACAATGCCGTGGCTGCTTTGGAATTGAAATCGGGAAAAAATTTGGGGATGATACCCGCAGGTTGGGGTGCAACGCGTGTGAAATGCAATCCGGTGACGCAAGAATTATTAATTACTTCAGCGAGGGGATATGGCGCGGGACCCAACGGAGGTGCGGGATTTAAGGCGCCACCTCAAGGAACTTATATTGGTGATATTCAATTGGGGTTGTTGCAAAGGGTGGCTATTCCAACGCTCGATGAATTGGCTGCGGGTCGCAAATCAACTTTGGATTACACGATGAAACCGGTAGTGAGAGATTCTGCCGTTTCTGTCTTTTTTGGACCCAATTCACCCATCAAACATATCGTTTACATCACCAAAGAAAATCGTACCTACGATGAAGTTTTGGGTCAGCTCGCGGGCGGTTTGGGCGATTCTAGCTTGAGTCGTTTTGGCGTAAACTGCGAATACACTTTGGAAGGTCAGTTGAAGATGATTCACAATGATCAGCAGTGGAAATACAATGCGGATTCTATCCAGAAGGATAGTATCAGACGATTAATGAAGGGGTTGAAAGTGACACCAAATCATCAAAAAATAGCGAAGCAGTTTTCTTTTTCGGATAATTTTTATTGCGATAGCGATGCTTCGATTCATGGTCACCATTGGATGTTGGGTACCATGCCCAATGAATATGTAGAAACCAATGCGGCCAATGCGGGGGACTTTATGACATTGTCTAAGTCGCCAGGACGCAGAATGCCGAGGACCACAGGTGCTATGGATCCAGAGGATTACAATCAGGTGGGTGGATTTTGGGAAGCCATCAAACGATCAAAAAAGAGCATTTACAATTTTGGGGAGGCCAATGAGTATTCTGGTGTCCGCGAAGAGTGGTTTGATACTTTGAATGGTACGGGTATGTCGGTTGTTTTCCCAATGCCAGCGGCCATATACAATGAAACATCAAGGAATTATGCGGGTTATAATACCAGTATTCCAGATCAATTTCGGGTGGAGCAGTTCGAAACAGAATTCACAGATAAATGGTTGAAGGGTAGCGATACAATGCCAAATGTGATTACAATTCAATTGCCCAACGATCATACAAGTCAGCCAAGGCCCAAGGATGGTTATCCATATGTTCACAGTTATGTGGCCGACAATGATTTGGGTTTGGGTAGGATGATGCATTTTTTATCGCATACCCCATATTGGAAGAATATGTTGGTGATAGTTACCGAGGACGATCCTCAGGGTGGGGTTGATCACATCGATGCGCATCGAAGTTTGTTGTTGATGGCTGGTCCTTATGTGAAAAAAGGTTACGTGTCTCATACGCATGCCAATTTTGGTTCCATTATTCGCACAATGTATGGTTTGATGGGGATTCCGGCTGTGAATCATTTTGATGCTACAGGAACGTTGTTGGCGGATTGGTTTACAACAAGTCCAGATTTTACACCTTACGAATTATTGCGTTCCGATTTAAGGGTTTTCAATCCTGACGATGCAATGCAGAGATATAACAGAACCGTTCCTTGGCGCGAAGTAAAAATGTCGTCTCCGATGGACGAGGAATCAGATCAAAAAAAGCAATTTTATGAAAATCATAAGTAAAAAAGGAATTTTAGCGGCCATTCTTCTATTGGCGAATCTCTATGCGTACTCTCAAAGCGCAGATTTAACAAACGGCTGGAAATTGAGTCCTGTGGGCAGTCGGATTTCTCTCGGCGATTTACCAATTCACATGCTTGTTCATCCGAGTGGTAAGTATGCAGTGGTGGCCAATGCGGGTCAGAGCGACCAATCGTTGATGGTGATTGATTTGGCTTCTGAAAAGGTGGTAGACAGTATGCCGGTGAAGATGACATTTTACGGAATGACGTTTAATAAGTTGGGTACGGAGTTGTATTCATCGGGTGGGAATATGAATTACGTGGGTCATTACCGTTTTGATCAGGGGAAACTAAATTGGATCGATAGCATCGGGATCAAAGAGGCTTGGCCAGAGAAAGTATCGCCCACGGG
>CAMBTR010000072.1 GCA_945870885.1 Chryseobacterium gleum
TTATCCGAAACCCAAACCATTCGATTTAATTTTGGTTGCGCCGTAATTGAGGTGATGCCTAACAAAATCAGAACTGCGACAAACAAAACCTACGAGGCCGAAATCATAGTGATTTGCAATGGTTATGAATTAAATACGCTCTACCCTTCTGTGTTTAAAACTGCGCCCATTACTATTAGTCATCTACAGATGTTGAGAAGCGAACGTATTTCTGCCACAATCCCAGCGATTTGTGCCGGATTGAGCTTCCTACACTATAAAAGCTACGAGAAACTCCCTTCTTCTGCGATCTATGAACATTGGGTAAAGGAAAATTACCCCAAACAACATTATCACGGAATTCATTTATTGATCAGCCAAAATTATCACAACCAGCTAACTATTGGAGACTCACATGATTACGGAATGCACCACGATCCTTTTCAATTGGAGAGCGTTGACGAGTTGATATTGGATTATTTGAACGATGTTCTAGAGATTCCTGATTTTAAGATTGCCCAGCGATGGACGGGTCAGTATCTAAAATTAAAGAATGGCGATAGCGAATGGCTTCAAGAAATTGAACCCAATGTGTGGATCGCAAATGGTCCTGGGGGCGCTGGAATGACATTAAGCTTTGGAATGGCAGAGGATACAATCAATCAATTGATTGGTTAGTACTCAAGCACAATTCTAAATCAGACCAAACTTGTTCAGGGATTTGAGAATCCAAATCAAAACGCTTGCCTTGATCATCCCACCTGCGAAGATTTAGACACTCCGTAAAATAAGCTGACTTGCGCATTTCACTACTTTCTTCATCAGACATCAATCCCCCTTGCATCTGAAAGCTCTTTAAGCTAGCAGCCGACAAGCGATTGATATAATATGGCTCGTTTGAAACCAAATATCGTTTTGCCCAAACATGCGATGCAACAAGCTGCGACACTTTTTCACCAAAACCCCAATCCAATAGCAATTTGGAACCGAACACTTCATGCTTCATATCTACGTGCAACCCATCCTTTGGATTATACATCAAATGTCCAACATCGTGTAAGAAAGCCGCAACGCGTAACTCCAAACTTGCATTGTGCTCTACTGCAAGAATATAACATTGCACAGCATGTTCTTGCTGGGTTACATCTTCGCCATATTGATCCAAACCCTTGGTTAAAAACAACTCTTTGATTTCTTGAATTACGTTTTTCATATTTTTATATTTAAAAAAGGGGCGAGTAAACTCGCCCCTTAATTACTACTAAAACCAATTTACTCTTATCATTTCAAGATCCACATATCGGCATTGATGTCATCTTTGCCACCGAACTGATTGTTCAAGGCCGATTGCCAATTTGCTTTGTTATTCGTAACCTCTGAAGCAGGGTATTGGAAACGCTTAGGAATCAAACCACTGTTTGCAGTGCCAGGGCCTCCTTTTGAGAAAGTTGGGAAACCTGTTCTGCGATAGTTGTAATAACCTTCCCAACCGCTGTTTTGGAAAAATCCTAAGTACTTCTGAACAACAATCTGCTGTAAACCTTGAGCATTGTTACCAGCATAACTCACCAAAGGCTGAGCCAAATATGCGGTTTGATTAAAATTTACGGTGAATTTATTGTACGAAGCACCGTCGGTTACTTTACCACCCGCTTTAAAGAAATAAACATCCAAAGGACCGTTTCCGATACCATAGAAACTGTGACTCGCAGTGATTCCTTTTTCATACCAATCTTTGGCATTCAAAGAAACCCAACCACGGTTTGCAGCTTCAGCAATATTAAAGCACATTTCAGCATAACCAACCATCACTGTATTTTCCGCAGTGTAGGTGCTGTAGTAACGCTTTCTATTGTAAAAACTGAATTCACCTGGTAAATAAGCAGCACCATTGTCGATACCCGCCTTAGTACTCATATCAGCCAAATCCATGCTAGATTCTGCGCCAACAAAAGCAGCGAAATCTGTAGGTTGAATACCCGCTTTCATCTTGTTACCCGCAGGCTCACCAAACAACATCGCTCTAGGATCTTTCAAAGAAGCCAAAGTATTTAATGTCGTCGCTGACATGTTGTAACGCGTAGCATCAAACCCGAAATTGTCAGGATTTGTTGGATACTTGTTAAACGTGCTATTGTACACATACTGCAAACCATCAGCATTAGACGTAGGCAATGGATATTTGGTAGGGTTAGAAATGATGTTAGCAAATTTGCCTTTTACATTTAAATCAGCATCAGACTCTTTTGCACTCAAAGCAACCAACACTCTCAAAGTGAAAGCATTGTTGATTTTTTGCCAAGCCAACAAATTACCACCAAAATAGATATCACCAGACACTGTTGACTCACCTGCAGCGATCAATGTTGCCATATCAGTATTGGCTTCATCCAACCACTTCAACACCTGAACAAACACCTCTTTCTGGGTATTGTATTTTGGCGTGTAAGTAACATCCGGAGACAACGCTTCAGTCAATGGCAAATCACCCACTTGCATTGTCATTTCATAGTACATAGAGGCTTTAAGGTATTTAGCCATCGCAGAATAAGGATTCACTGCTTTATAACCAACACGCGTGGCTTCTTCTTCCATTTTTACCACGTTTTTCAACAAGGTATACTTCAAACTTGCACCGCCCCAGTTGTATTCCTGGTTGCCGTAGTAATTGTAATTACAGCAGTTGTACTGACAAAAGCGAGCTTCATCATCCCAAGGACCTACGAAAATCGAATTGCAAATTCCGTTAAGAACTAAATCTGGAGTCACCACAGTGGCGCGGTTAGGATCCTTGTCCAAACCATCCATTTTACATGCCTGAAACACAAACAATGTCAAGGCCGTTACTGCTAAAAATATCTTCTTTTTCATGTGAATAGTATTAAATCGTTTTTATTAAAATTAGAATACCAAATTGATGTTGATACCGTATCTACGCATGGTTGGCGTTTGCAAAGCAGAATAACCTGTCATACCTGGGAATTGATCCAAATCCAAATCATGTTTTCCTTTTGCAAAGTACAATACGTTACGAGCAACCAATGAAACCGTAGCAGATTTGAAAGTTTTACCCATCCACTTAGAAGGCATCTGGTACGTAACTGTCACCTCACGCAATTTCATGTATGACTTGCTCATCAAATTGCCTTCATACTGCCCGTAGTAACGACTCACGTAATCTTGCAAATAAGTAGCAGTAGTATTCTTGCTAAAGGTCAACTCACTCATATTTGTGATTTCTCCTGTTGTTGCATCGTACTTTGGAGTACCACTTGCAATTACAACACCTTCACCCACCCATGACTTAGTACCTTGATAATCATTGTAACGAGCATCGCCCATTCCCAAACCGTTTGCATCTTTGATGTTGTCTTGAACCGTTTCGATGTTACGTCCACCGCGGAAAGTTTGACGTTGGATTTGGTTTACGATCTGACCACCTACGCGACCATCAAATTGGAATGACATACTTACATTCTTGTAACCAACTTTATTGAAGAAGCCCCATACCAAATCAGGCAAAGAATAACCTTGTTGCTGACCTTTTGGCAATACGATAGGACGCCCACCTGCATCGTTGATCAATTGACCATCAGAAGTACGAGCAAAAGAACCCATATACAATGCATCGATACGATCACCTACTTTCAAAAATCTGTTGCTAGAGTTATCAGAAACAAAATAGTTAGCAGAAATACGATCTACATCACCATAGATTTTAGTCAAGAATTCACGATAACGAGACAAATTGGCTGAAGAGTTCCAAGAAAGACCTCCTTTTTTAGATGGCTTAACGATTTCACCGTTCAAAGAAAGTTCCCAACCTTTACGCTGTGTTTCGATACCGTTTACCAATTGGTTGGTGTAACCTGTAGCTTCAGATACTGTTCTTTGATAGATACCAGGACCATCGTTATAGACGAAATAAGTACCCTCAACGCCCAAACGATTTTTCATCAAACGAGCTTCAAAACCCGCTTCATAGTTTGTACGTTGGAATGGCTTCAAACTGCTGTTAGAAACTGTATTGGTAAAGTTTGCAGACGGCTTTCCGTTATACAACAAAGGTGTTGAGTACACAGAAGAGTTGGTGTAAGATGGACCATCGTAAGGTGAAGAATAGGCAGCACCATAACCAATTGGATATCCAGCAGGCCCAATGGTTGGACTTGTCAAACCACCCTTTACCTGAGCATAAGACGCACGAATCTTCAAGAAATTCAATGTGTTGTTTTTCTTCATGAAATCAGTTGGGATAAACGACAAACTAGCAGAAGGATAAACATAGCTGTTGCTACCTGCAGGCATCGTTGAAATTTGGTCCATACGAGCACCCAAATTCACATTGTAACCTTTACCACCGATATCAGCCAATGCATACAATGAATTAACCGCCATTGAAGAGGTGAAATTACTAGCCTTGACTGGGTTTGCTGAGTTACTGAAGCTATAAACCTCAGGTACGTTTAAATAATCTGTAGTTACAAAAGAACTATTGTATTGGAAATCACGACGGTTACCACCGGCAGAAACGTGCACGTTGGTTTTCTTTACGTCCTTGTCAAAGTTCAACATGAATTCGTTGTTTGACTCATACATGGCTCTTCTATCTTCTCTGTAATCACCACGACCTTCTTCACGACCATAAGGGTGAGCAGAAAAAGGCATTTTCTCAGTACGCAACAAATCGTAAGCAGTTACTGATGAACGAGCCATCAAACTCAAAGAAGGAGCCAATTGATAATTCAAAGAGGCATAACCGTAAACATCATTTTTGTAATGACCACGCAACCACTTTTCAGCAACGAACCAAGGGTTGTGGTAACGCTGATACTCAGCATATACGCTCTGAACACCCTCTTTACCTGGCTGCCAAATTCCACGAATATCATCCGCCATAACATCCCAGTCAGCACCACCCCAAATTGTCATGTTGTAAATCAATGAGTTTGGACCGTAAGCTACATCATTGATGTTCGGTGTTGATTGTCTGTTATAATTGATGTTTGCATCCAAACGCAATTTGTCGTTGAAACGAACTGTGTTGCTAATGTTGAATGTATTGCTGTTCAATTCTGTATTCGGTACGATACCTTGCTGATGCATGTTTGTATATGAGAAACGAACATCCATCTTATCAGAAGAATTGGCGATACTTACGTTGTTGCTACTCACAACACCATTGCGCAAGAAACGCTCTAAGTTGTTTGCACCACGAGCAGTCCAAGGCTTCAAACCATCGTACTGTTGAATCATTTGACCTTCAAATTTGGGACCCCAAACATCATAGTCGCCATCATTCAAACCGGCACCTTTACCGTCCACGAAAGAGTATTTACCGTGATCGCCAGGACCATAAAGATCTTGCACCTTAGGAATAGTCAAAAAACCACTCTCTACCATGTTACTAGAGTTCACTTCAACCTGAATACCACGCTTGCTACCTTTCTTAGTAGTGATTACGATAGCACCATTCTGACCGCGATATCCATACAACGCCGCAGCAGCTGGACCCTTCAATACAGTTACTTTTTCGATATCGTCTGGACCCAAATTGTAAGCATCAGAGTTAATTGGAATACCGTCTACAACGAACAATACACTCTGACCGCGACGAGGATCGCTACCACGCAATACAATCGCCGGAGTACCCAACAATTCTGCACTTTGTCCGATAGTTAAACCTGCTACACGACCTACCAAGCTGTTTACTACGTTTGGTTCACGTGCTTTGATCAAGTCGGCGCCCTGAATTTCTTGCACGGCGTAACCCAACTTTTTCTTTTCCTTTTTAATACCCAAAGCGGTAACTACCACTTCTTCTACACGGCTAGTGTCCGACTCAATCTGAGCCAACACGGAAGACGGGAATAGCATAGCAATAATCACTGCCATTGCACTTCCTAACTTCACAAACTGAATTAATCTTTTTTTCATTGTCTTTTGTCGATTTTTCGGAACAAAAAACACACAATTATTTCACCTCAATATCTTCATTTTGTTATGAAAAAATGACGGAAATTATCATATCACTACATAAATATTATGGCTGATGTAGTGGATATTTTTAGGACATATTTGCGCAACATTATAGAAACTGCATCAGAACACGCATTTAATTTTCGCATTTATTGCGCATAGTAATCCGACTTGAATCCTCAATTCAAATAAGCGCCATTCAATATAAATTACTTAATTCCAATAAGCAATTGAACAGCCCTGCCCATGCTGTAAATCCCAGAGCCATGCGTTTTATAACGTTGGTTGCGTAAATTCAATATGGCGATATCTACCGTGGCCCGTTTGAAATTCATTTCACAGCGCAAATCACCGGTAAAATACCCTGAGGTTCCTGCGGGTCCAATCCTATTGTCTTGAACATCTCCTTTTGCCAATCTAAGTTGAGCTTTGGCGCCAATAATATTCATCGAAAACGACAAATTGCCGTTTAGCTTATATTTTAATACCGCGTTACACATTGCAGGCGGAATTCTGCGCATTGGTTCATTCCCCGTGATATTATCCCCCACTATCCATGAACCGCCACCAGCTAAGACCCAGCGCCGACCAGATTCGTAGCGCCAATCCAATTCCGCGCCATAAATCAATGAAGACCCCACATTCTGCTTTTGATACACCGGATAACCCTGCATACTGTCTGTACCAGCTTTAATGCGTGAAATCAAGCCCGACATTGCATTGTGAAATACACATACATTGACTTGGGATTTGGCATTCTTATATTTCAAACCCAATTCTTTATTAAAACTATATTCAGGGAGCAAGCCATATTGTGGCGTTTCAAAACGAAAATCAACAATCCCCAAAGTACCCATATCATCGATGTTTGGACTCCGAAAACCCGTACCTAAATTCCCATATAAATGCAGATCATCGCCCATTTTTAATGAGCCAGCGCCGTCAACTACAAACGCCCCTTTTTGATAACTAACTTTTCCCGTTTCAAGGGTTTGAAGTTCGATTTGAGAGTAGTTGTAACGACCACCTAAACGAAAAAGTCCTCTATCACCCGTTTTTGTTATGTACCCAAAGGCAGAATTTTGCATCTGAGTTGATCCATTTGGATAAAGGCCTCGAAGCGACTTCACCTTCCCCATAACCACATCCGCATCCGTTCGCGCAGAATTCACTTTATCGAAGTAAAAATCCGTACCCAACACCCACTGCCAACGATCCTTCAACTTTCCGTAAAACTTAGTGGTGAAAAAATATGTGTTCACCGAATCCCTCTCCGTCCTCAACAAATTGGCATTATTCTTCTGGAATTCTCTGTGCTCATGCTGATTTTGCCTACCCGCCAACAATTCTATTTCATCGAACAATTTACCCGAAAAAACTAAGGTGCGCTTTACGTATGTTAGCGTCCTAGCTTGTAATGTGGTATTATAAAATTTGTAATTCTCCAAAGCCACTCGATGAAAAATAGGCACATCAAATTGATTGTTAGACTGATGGGCCGCAACCCACTTCCCCAATTTGTCTTTATGAACAAATTTTAGATCAACATCAAATTCCTTGTAACCCGAAGGCCTCTGAAATTTATTATCACCCCCTGCCAAAACATCACCAAATTGCCTCATGGTAAGGCCTGCTGTTATCGCATTTCGGCCAAAACAACGATCTGCTGAACTACGCATTGAATACTCTTGATTTCCAGTAGCTGTTCTAAAGTAAACCTTCGGCACCCACTGATTACATTTAACAAATTCAGGCTCGTGAAACTTGGCCGCGATTACCCCCCCAATGGCATCAGACCCATACTGAATCGAACCGCTTCCGAAAAGAACCTCAATTTGATCCACCGCGAAAGCATCAATCGTATTCAAATACTGATTGGGACCATAACGAAAAATGGAATTATTCAACCGAATCCCATCAACCATCATCAACGTTTGATTGCCGTGTAACCCACGAAGAGAAGGCGAACCCCCTCCATGATTTGTTTTTTGAACCATAATCCCAGTCTCGTACGACAGCATTTCTGGGACAGTTCGTGTATTTCCACCTACAGAATGAGTATTTGTTTTTACAATCGTCCTGTACGGTTGATTTTCCCATGACACCTTTCGCAAGAGGGCCGCATCAATGTTTACAACCGAAAGTCTCTCAATGGAACCAGTGTCAATGCCAGTCAAAGAAATACCATCTAATTCAAACCGTTCTTTACCGCAAACGCCGCATAAAAGTAGAAATTGAAATGTTAGAACAACAATGTGCCTTTTCATTTTATTCCTACTTTGTTAAAACTCACAATGATTAAATCACACGTTTTAGTCAGCATCAATAGACCTTACCCACGATGCCCTGCGAAGTACCGGTAATTTTGACTTCTCCCCTTTAACATACTTCCAAAGCACCTCATTCATCAACTGCTCGTTGGCTCTATCTTCTTTGCTTAAATCCAAACCCTCACTTTGATCCATTAAGTAAGATGTCGACCTGCGATTGTCCCGAACATTCTTTTCCGATAAATCAACCAAAGCCGGAACCGCATCAAACGTAGGATGTACCGTGGAATCCTGAAAACAACGCCACATGGGCTCCGCAGAAGCATCGTACTGACTCATGGGCGACATTCCCAATATCAATTCCATCGTTCGTAACATAGAGCTAGTGGAATAATGGGTATGATCAATAAATCCGTGCTTTACCAATCCCCCAGCGACATAAGCCGTAGACCGATGCGCATCCACGTGATCAGGACCATTTTGGGCATCGTCTTCTAGAATAAACACGACACTATTCGCCCAAATTTTAGACTTCGACAAATAATCAACAAACATCCCTACCGCCAAATCATTATCAGCCACGTGAGCAAACGGCGTAGGACGATTTCTGCGAACCCCCTCTGTATGGTCGTTGATAAAACGCAAAGTATTCAACTGAGGCACCTGGCCGATGTTCAACATAGAATCAAAAT
The DNA here is from genome assembly GCA_945870885.1 of Chryseobacterium gleum. Classification (GTDB taxonomy): domain Bacteria; phylum Bacteroidota; class Bacteroidia; order NS11-12g; family UBA955; genus UBA955. The sequence continues at coordinate 8,921 of CAMBTR010000072.1, forward strand.
CGCGCTTCCATTGGCCAAATCTTGTGGTATCGCGGACATTCTCGTCCCAAGAAGTATAGGATTGACAAAAATGTCCTTGCAACGCTTTGATATTGGGTTTGTAATTGTCGACGAACTCCCCGTATGTACGATAGCTTAATCCAGCTTGCTTCGCATGATCCCAAAGAAATCCTTTTTGTGGATGTGCCACAGACGCCTGCCCTTCATAAACATACTCACCACCACGACCGCCATAACTCGTTGGCCAGGTTTTCTCGGTATAATCGTTTGCATAAGCCGCGGTACTCCAATTGTGACCATCCGCACTCACCTCCGCTTCCACATAAAAATGATCTAACAACACAAATTCCTTGCATATTTTATGCTGATTTGGCGTAATATTAGCACCAAACAACAAAAGACTCGTATCGCCATCGCCACCTTCCATATCAGCCAATACTTGATCGTATGTGCGATTTTCTTTGATGATGTAAAACACATGTTTGATAGGGGACGTATCACCCAATTTGCTAGGAATTGGATGGTTTGCGGGAATTCCAGTTCTATTTTCAGCATCCGACCGGTAAGGTGAATTAGAATACACCTGCTGCGTGTGCAATGCCAATTTGTTTGCATCCGTTACTTCT
>CAMBTR010000073.1 GCA_945870885.1 Chryseobacterium gleum
TAGTCACCATAGGCACCTCCCTCGTATAAACTTCCATCCCAAGCGCGACCACAACGATGCAATTTCTCTGAGGAAGAATTGGTTCGTGCAGTATTCCCAATTTTTATATCAACAGGTGCGCAGTTACAGTCCATAACATAAGTTATATTGATTGGTTCACCCGGCCCATATTTATAGGCAGCTATATAAAAAACTCCTTCACCGTCATATTTTTCGTCAGCGATTTCATATCCTGCACCACTTACCAATCTTCGCACATCTGTGATACAATTCTGATTACCCACACAATCATGTTTTTCAACCTTCGATTGAGAATTTGAGGGACCTTTCGTCGAAGTTGTGCACCTCGCCGCAAGCGCATCAAACTTCCGACTTACCTCAGTATTTTGAGACATGTTGACCTTCTCCCAATTCTCAACACCCAATTCTTGACTTATGGCATCTCGACATGCATCTCTGTTTCCAATCATGTATGGCGAATCACCCGGCTCTGTAAGACACCTACATACATCTACTGTAGCATTTGATTGGCCGCTAGTAGTTGCCTTGTCTGTAGTACCTCCGCAAGATGTCAATATGGTTGGAACTACCATTAATAACATTGTTACAACAATGATAACTGGAATGATTTTAATGGCTCTATTTTTCATCTTAATTGCTTGTAGACAAATATATGACTATCAAAATAAGTTGCATATTTTTATTTAATACTTGTCCTAATGAACTTGACGACGTACACCATCACTCTTCAACTTCTCATTTTAGACCCTAAATAGGGGGTCACTTTGCTCCGTTTTCAGGGGGTCACTTTGTAGCCCAGACATAATTAGGCAAAATTTTGCTGTACCCCCTCCCTGCAAATCAAACTATCTAATTTAGCGTTTCAATTCGACTTTTTGATGTTGCGAATCAGCGATTCAATTGAATAGTAGTGAAAGTTATGGTGTAAATCATTCATGGTAAAAAGCGTCCCCTCACTGTCCTTTACCAATGCCAACGTGCTAAAATCAATTCCGTCTGTTTCCGTGGCCTCAATCTCAACAAAACCAATAAATTTATGGGTATTGCGATCGAAGAAGTTAAGATTATTGCGTTGTTGATCGGAAACCACAATCAATCCGTTGGGGAATTTTTTTAACGTATATATTACAGCGATACCCTCACAATCTGATTTAAATGAACCTATTCCAAAACTGCCCGTATCTATTTTGTCCGGCGAGGTAGAGGCGTATCGAATACCGTAGTTTTCATCGGAGTAGTAAATCCTGTTATGAAATGTGTCAATGGCTAAAGCCTCTATTTCCTTTATACCACTGAAGGTGCCAAAACTTCTTACGTAATTTAATTTCATTTGTTTATCACTGGTCCAAAAAGCTTTATATTGGTTTAAATATTTCTGATTAGGACCAAATTTTCGACTGACAAAAACATCGAGATTTTCGTAAGGATATTTGCTCATTACCGCGATTCCCATGGGAGCATGGAAGTCGGAATTTCCTGAAGAGTCTTCGGCAAAAGCAATAAATCCGCCGCTATCTAACGAATTTAAATCGGGGACATTAAATATGCGGATGCGTTGCGTTTCTCTCTCTGTAATTACAAGTAATGATTCCAAAGAGTCGTGTTTGAAAGGGTTGGATAGACGGTTGACGATATCCAGATTATTGGGTTTTAATAATGGCTGAATCGATTTGTTTGCCAAAGGCTTCCCTGAAATATCAAACCCAAAAACACCCCCGTTACTACTTTTATCATTTAAAAAAACAATACTTTTCAATGGCTCACTTGGATGAATCCAAATTGCTACGTCATCTGGGTCATTGTTTAGTGGTTCGGAGCTGATTAGAGGCTTGATTCTTTTTTGAGAATGGCACGCCGTCACCAGAAATAAAAATGCTATTGGTAGGTATTTAATATACATATATCTTAATTCATTACCATTGATGTCTGATGCCCATACGAACCCACCAACTGTAATATTCTTGTTGTTTTAATAAATTCGGGCTACCTAGATACATAGTGAGTGGGGTGTTTGTGATGTTATTTGATTGAAGGAAAATATTCCAACCTTTCTTAAAGCGGTAATCTGCATTTATATCAACTCTTAACGCCTTTCCGTAATAAATATCGAATGTTTTTTCTTGTCCCAGTTCGGTGAGGAAATCATCGTGATAATTCAAAATCGCCTGAACAAAGAGATTCCTCGCGTCATAGAAAAGCCCGATATTCATTGAATGTTTTGCTTGGCCGGGCAGGGTAAGTTTTTCTCGGTTATCATTAGAATATAAGAAACCCTTGCCATCGCTACCATAAACAAAAACTTCATCTAGTTTTTCAACGGCAACGCGTTCGTTTATATACGCTTCAGATGCCGTGTAAGTGTAATTTGAATATACACCGAAATTTCTCCATTCACCTGATAAAAAATTAAATTTGCTGTTGTAGGTGATTTCTGCCCCATAAACGTGGGCAAAGAGTCCATTTTGTGCCATAGTAACTTCCTTGAGTCCGGCGGTGCTAAAATTAGAATCTAAGTGGACAAATCGCTTGTAAAGAAATACGAATTGATCAATATGTTTGTAGAAGATACCGCCTTGTAGCACTCCTTTTTGTGGCATATAATGTTCAAATAACAGGTCGAAGTTTAGTGCATCTGGAAATTTCAAATTGGGATTTCCAAATTTAATTTCGTCCCCTAATCCGCCTTCTTGTTCCTTTTTGTAGGGCAGAATATCTTCAAAATTGGGCCTGGAATATGTTTTGGTGAACGCGAAGCGGAAATTTGTTCTTCTGTTTACCGAATATTTAAGATGAAGCATAGGAAGTATTTTCAAATAATCGCGTTCTGAAAAGAGGGGCTGCAAGGTATCAAAAAATCTGCCTTTGTAGGTTTTAAAAAAGAATCCGCTGTAAGAAACGCGCGTGTTTTCAGTTCTTAAACCGGCTTGGATACTCATTTTGCGCTTTTGATGTTTGAACATTGCATAGGCTGAATAAATATCTTCAACAGCGGAGTAATCACCAGAGTATAATTCGTCTTTTGTATCAGATTCACTCAGTTTGAAATTCTGAAAATAAAACTTGAAAAAGTCTCGGGAACGATTAACGTCAGGTGAATACCCCATACTGTATCCATGTTTAAGTAAGTTGTTCTCACCCAAATCTCTACCTATTAATTCTAGGTTTAATTTTGGTCCGATTTGGGTGTAGATTTGTTTTGAACCAGGCGCAAACTGCGACCAATAAACATCATAAGAGTATCCGTTCATGTCGCGCGATTTGGTTTTATGCCGCCATTTAGCCCCAATTTTTAAATACGTTTCTTCGGATTTTGCTTCATTTTTATTCAGATAACGAGTCACGTTAATCTTAAAAACACGGTTATTTGAATTGGTCAAAGAACTACCTGTTTGTAACCCATCGAAGGTATATCGTTTGTAGTCAACACTATAACCCGAATCACGGGTTGAGCTGTAATTAAATTTTGGCCAATTTGGAACTGATCGATCTACCGAAAATGAAAGGTTGGGACTTGTAAATCCTATTTCAAATTGATCAGGACGGTCTTCCTTGGCTTTGGAATTGGCTATGCCATATTCGATTTTCCATCGCTCCCAAACGTGTTTTCCATCCAAATTTAGCGCGTTAATCTCTTGGATTTTTGTTCGGTCGCGAAGATCTCTGAGCAAAGAGGCTTCTTTGGTTTGCGTTGAATTAATTATGTTACCACCTCCAAATTCATATACCAAACGATGACGTTGTTCATCGTCACTGAAAGAATTGGACATTGCACGAAACGAAATTTGTGATTTTTCGCCAATGTAATAAGTGTAGGAGGCATTTAATCCGGTCCTATTGCGCTGGATTGCATAATAACGCAGTTCAATATCATTGTATACCGGTGCAAATACATTATCTTGTTGTGTAGGCCTTTTTGTATAATTGAACTCCATGTTATGGGATCCTTGGGTATTACGGTACTGATTGGCCCCAAAAACAAAACCATGATTTCCTTTTCTTTGGGAGAACGAAAACATGCCCATATAATTGTTGGATTTGTTACGGATATTGTTGTATCCACCGCTCAAGGCAAAAGAAACGCTCAAATTGGTATCGATGGCTGTTTTTGTAATCACATTCACCGTGCCACCAATCCCATCGCCATCCATATCTGCGGTTAATGCTTTCGTTACTTCTATTTTTTCTATTTGATCAGCTGCTATTACATCTAAACCAACAAAACGAAAATCTCCTTCAGGTGAGGGTATTTGCTCTCCATTGATATTGAAATTGGTTAATTGTGGGGGTGTTCCGCGAAGTTGCACAAACCTTCCTTCTCCCTGGTCGCGTTGCAACGTAATTCCAGAGATGCGTTGAACAGCTTCCGCAGCATTTACATCAGGAAATAATCTAATTTGCTGGCTCGATATTACATTCACTATATTATCGGCTTCGCGCATGAAGTTGAGTGATTTTTGTTGTTCCTCAAAACGACTTCTAATTTCAACCGTCTTTATTTTGGCTGTATCATTTTGGGCTTTGAGTTGAAAATTTGCAAACAACAAAAAAACAATTAAAAGTAGTAGGGCCTTAATCAGGCCCTTGTGATCCACTGGGAGTGGTAACTGCATAACAAGTCGTTTATCTGACAATGATTTTTTTGGTACTCACAACCCCATTTTTCGATGCCGTTATCGAGTAAAAACCAGGAGTTATGTCCAAGGTTGAAAAAACGTCCAAATTTGATGGATATTCCCTTACACAAACCCCATGCATGTTCATCAATTTCACTGTTGATTGCGGATCTAATGAACGCGTGATGTGGAAAGATATTTCAATGGGATTGGGGTATACATCAAAACTATTGACTTTTAAATCATTCGTAGCATTGGTTTTGGAAGTATAATAAATCACGAGTTTTGGAACCCTTTCTGGATGATTTTTACCATCTCCCCCATCAGCAGGGTCTTCTTCGTTTTCGAAAGACATAAAATCACGGGCATTATCTTTATTTGATGCACCTTGGTCTTGTCCTTTAAAGACCAAAGCCAATGCATTGCCGTTTTTCCAGCCTTGTCGGTCTACGATTTCTTGAATTATCGGGGTAATATCTGGGGTTCGGTATTTAGTCCAAATTTTCCATTTTTCTGTAACTACCCAATTGTAGGATGCAATTGTTTTCGGTCGTTTGAGAATGAGATTGTCCATGTCAAAGGTGACTGCATTGTCAGAGGCCTCCCCATAAATGGTCACTTTTGCTGTATCAAGTTCAGCTTCGTGTGCGTAAATCTCAAGGTAGGCGGAATCAATTTTTGCACCTTGGGGAATTTCGATATTCGTAAAGCGCAACCCTGTTGAAAGAATATTGAAATCATCACCTTCCCAACCCATGTCTAAATCATCATCAAATAGCTTGTCCATAACATCATTTTCTTGTTCGGCATCGTCTGAGGATTCATCAGTGCCCGCGAGTGTTCCTGTCTTTTTAATGTTGACTTCGAAACGGTTGCTCTTTTGAGCAAATACATTCATTGTCAGGCAAATGGTAATTATGAGTAATAAGGATTTGTGCATTTTCACAAATGTTTCTCTTTTAAATGTCTAAAATGTTATCACGACAAAAAAATATTGCTACTAATTATTTTTTTGTTACCGATAATAAAACAATTCAGTTGCATAAAATTTACTTGGAAAGCTCAATTTTGTTCATCATGAAAAAACTATCTGCCTTGTTACTACTTTTTGTTGTAATCACAAAATCACTGCTTGCCCAAACCACAATTTCGGTAAGAATTAATTCTGCTGATGACGATTATGAAGAATTTCTGAAGCCCTCTGGGAGTCAAACTCAGTCAAAAACTATTGGGAGCATGGATGTGGGTAGTTCCGACCTGGAATTCGGCACGGAAAGTTCAGGAAATGATCCTCAAATGGTAGGATTGAGATTTAATAAAATCAACATTCCAAAGGGTGCCCTAATTACCGGTGCCTATATACAGTTTAAAGTTGATGCGATAAGCAAGAATAGCGACCCCTGTGTTGTGCATATCAAGATTCAAGATACAGATAGCGCACAAATATTCTCGTCAAACAGTTACGACTTAACCAAAAGATCAAAATTAACGGATTCTGTTACATGGTCCGTAACTGGGAATTCCTGGAAAACGGTTGGTGCAGCAACCCCTGAACAGAGAACAAGCGATATTTCTAGATTGATTCAGAGCATCGTAAATCGCAACGGATGGAAATCTAACAATTCTATTGCGCTATTCCTCTATGGTTCAGGAACGCGCGAGGTTGAATCATACGATGGCGATGCCCCAGGTGCTGCCTCATTGGTGGTTAGTTTTGTTGAGCCTCAAACGATCATGAAACGAATTTCTTCTGCTGACGATGATATGGAGGAGTGGATTGCTGCCAAGAGCGGACAAACCCAGTCTAAAACCGTAGGATCTCTGGATGCAGGGAGTAGTGATTTGGAGTTTGGTACAGAGGCTTCAGGAAATGATCCTCAAATGGTTGGTATGCGATTTACGGGTATCAATATCCCCAAAGGATCAGAAATAACAAAGGCCTACATACAGTTTACTGTGGATGCCATATCGAAAAATAATGACCCGTGTAAGGTAGTTATTCATGGAGAAAACAGCGATAGTGCTACGACTTTCGTAACTAGTATTAGTAAAAACATAAGCGCGCGAAATAAAACGATAGATTCAGCTACATGGTCAGTTACAGGCAGTAGTTGGGGAACAATTGGCGCAGCCACACAAGATCAGCGTACGTCCGATATTTCCAAGATCATCCAAAGCATCATTAACCGTCAAGGATGGAAAACGGGTAACCCTTTGTGTTTACTTATGGCAGGTACAGGGACAAGAGAGGTAGAATCATATGATGGAGATGCGCCCAAAGCGCCATTGTTGGTGATAGAATATTTGCCTGTGAAGTCTTTGAATATTCGGGTTGCCGCCGCGGAAGATGACCAAGAAGAGTGGCTTCCTGCCAAAACTGGCCAAACTCAGTCAAAAACCGTTGGTGCTTTGGATGCAGGAAGCAGTGATTTGGAGTTGGGTGGTGAGGACAAAGGAAATGACCCCCAAATGGTTGGTATAAAGTTTAATAAACTTAATATTCCCCAAGGCGCCAAAGTAAAAAATGCATACATACAATTTGCCGTTGACGCAATTTCGAAAAATGCAGACCCTTGTGTCTTAACAATCAAAGCTGAAGATACTGACTCTGCATTGGCTTATGATGCAGCCAAGTCATACAATATTTCGACAAGGAAATATACTACAGATTCAATTCGTTGGACCGTAGGGGGCTCTACTTGGAGTACAGTAGGTTCTGCTACCGCAGACCAAAGGACCCCGAATATCGCAGCATTAATCAACAAAGTAGTAAGTCGACCAGGTTGGAAATCAGGAAACAGTTTTGCTGTAAGCATTGTTGGAACAGGAACCAGAGAAGTTGAGTCTTATGACGGCGATGCCCCGAAAGCACCCCTCCTTGTTTTGGAATATTATGCGGGAGCAACAAGTGTAAAACCAAAACCAGTAACAACCAACTACCCCATTGTAAAATTATCAGAGTGGTTATACCAAGACAGTGGTTTTGATTTATCTACTACTTGGAAAGACAAGGTATACCTGAAGGATAGTTTATGGGATTTTGGAAAATCACCTCTTGGTTATGGGCATCCCACCAGCACCTCTACCACTATCTTATCAGGAGCTTCTAACAACAAGACCATCACTCATTATTTCCGAAAAGCGTTTAACGTGAGCGATTTGTCTTTGGTTACAGATACCATAGAGTTACAATTGATGTGTGACGATGGCGCGATAGTTTATGTCAACGAGAAAGAAGTAGTTCGGAAGAATTTGAGTAGCGGGATAATCACTTACAAATCAAAAGCGACCAAGTCGGTTGAATCACCTTTAGATAGAGTTTACTGGTATTATAGACTACCTAAAAGTATTTTAACGAGTGGTAAAAATATTATCGCAGTTGAACTTCACCAAAGCGATAGTCTTGCCACAGACGCTCTGTTTGATCTGACTTTGAATAATGCTAAATTCCGACCCAATCCCACCTCCATGGGTTGCAATAACACAACTGATCACATTGCTTGTTATACGTCGGTAGTACCAACCTTACAAATAGATACTTTAACAATACCGACTTCACACAGATTTCAAGCGATACTAAAAACAGGTGATGCATTTTCTGTTTCAGGAACAGTTCCAAGTAATTTTGATTTCACAGCGTATGTAGCTGACAAAGGAAACTCAAAGAAAGGCTATGTAGCAATAAACCATGAACTTTCTTTAGGCGGGGTCTCCATATTAAATACACAATACAATTGTAAAACAGGTTTGTGGCAAGTTGACTCTATCAATCCTGTGGATTTTTCAGGCGCATTGGTAAGTACGAGAAGTAACTGTTCTGGAGGCATTTCACCATGGGGTACAGTGGTTACTTGTGAAGAAAATCGCCCGACTTCAGGAGATGTGAATTTGGATGGGTACATCGATATTGGATGGAACATTGAAATTGACCCAGTGACACGTAAAGTAAAACAATACGGCAATGGTGTACCCGAAAAGTTATGGGCTATGGGAAGAATGAGTCATGAAAATGTTGCATTCCTTCAAGACAGCGTTACAGTTTATCAAGGTGAAGATGCATCGGATGGTAACGTTTATAAATTTGTGGCCGATAAGAAAACAGATTTGTCCTCTGGTAAATTATATGTTCTTGTACTTGAAGCTCCTCTAAATGCAAGCGGTGACCCAACAACTACAAAGGGCACTTGGGTGCAAGTACCAAACACAACCAAAAGCGAACGTAATGATGTAAAAATAGCAGCCGCAAGTTTGGGTGGTACCAAATTCAATGGTGTGGAGGATATTGAGGTTAGCCCAACTAATGGTGAGTTGTTTTTTACTGCAAAAGGTGTAGGTAGGGTTTATAAATTTAAAGACAATGGCACAACTGTATCTGATTTTAGCACATTTGCTGGTGGAGAGTCTTACGTGGTAAATTATGGTGATGGATTAGTTTCAGAACCTTGGGGTACTGGTGCAGATAATCTAACTTTCGATGATAAAGGTAATTTGTGGGTATTACAAGATGGGGGTAGAAACCACGTTTGGATGTTGCGTCCTGACCATACACCGGCCAATCCAAAAGTAGAACTATTTATGATTTCACCCATTGGTTCGGAACCAACAGGAATGACTTTCACTCCTGACTACAAATACATGTTCATTTCAATTCAAGAACCTAATG
>CAMBTR010000074.1 GCA_945870885.1 Chryseobacterium gleum
CTTTTAAATGGCGGCGCCGAAATCAATATGTCGTTATTCAACGGCATCGCGCTCAACTTCACCGAATTCTTGGTAAACACATTTTCTCCAGCCAACGAACGAATTTTGATCCGTCCTTCCGCGCCAATGCTATTTCTCACGATCAAACTCACCTTAAAATCCTTGAATTTCAAATCCCCATTCAACCCCTTAAACAAATCAAACGGTGCCTTCTGATCCCCGCTCTGATTCAAACTCTGTCCCATATAGCCAATCGCATAATCCGGAATCAATGATTCCATACGATAATCGATGCGGATACTATCGCTCAAACCAATCGCCACCTTTCTGCCCGAACTATCCAATCGAACCACCAAAATTTGGTGAAACGTGTTCACGGTATCTTTCACATCAGGATCCTTGCCCCTAAAATCAATCAAATAATCGGTCAAATCAAAAAACTCATCACGAGTACTTACCCCATTGGGCGGTGCCGCTGGCAACTTCACCACCGACGAAAGTACCTTGCCCCCTTTGGTTGCACTAGGAATCTCAAACAACATCGTCATGTCTTCCTGAATTGTACTCGCCAATTTGATTTTTAAATTACCCGCCTTCGCCTTAAAATACTTCACTTCCGCACCACCCATAAACACCGTCAAACCCTCGTTTTGGTCAATCACATTCTGCGTTGGAAATGCCGCCACCGCATACCGTGGATGCAATCGAGAAACCGTCAACTCTAGGTCAACCCCCTTGCTTGCATCAATCAAAACTGGACCGCTACTTGCCTCGGTAACCAACTGTTTGATACTGCCTTTTAATGTCTTCGTTACCGTTTTATCCTTTAAATCGATGCGCTTGGTGACCTTGCCTCCAATCGGAATATTCGTAAAGGAATCATAAGCAACTTCAGAATTATCCCCCGCATTGGTCAGTTCGAAAATCACCAACTTTACCTTCACCGGCAAATTATTGGAAATACTAATATCTAAAAATCCACTGTCTAGGGTTGCGGTCTCAAAAAAGGCACTCGCATCGATATCCACCGGTGTTAAGTTGCCTTGGTTCTGCTCCGGAATATCAGCAGTCTGACCGTCGAGCAGTTTAAATAAAGGGTTAATCTGGCCCAAAGTGATCTTCTGAACAATGGATCGATCCGTTAACTTCAATCTCTTTAACGTAAACGATGCAGTTAGTCCCGTATCGTAAGCTCTCACATTTGCCATTCGATAGGTATAAACCAGATTCTCATAACTGAGCTTATAACTGCTGTCGGCAGTGGTGTGATCCAAATATTTTGAATCGATCTGACCCAAGCTTAATGTAGATTTAAATAACGGTGCAGCCACTCTATTGTCCCATGAGACCTCTCGGCGACAGGCACTAAAGAATAAAACGACACCAAAAAACAAAGTGAAAATCTGAGATTTACGCATACGAAGGGACAATTTACTCACTATTTAGGGAAACTGAAAAGAATTCACCCGAATCCAACTACAATTATCTAGCGGATGAATCTCGGATTGCATTGGAAATTGTGCTCGCCAGCTGTTAAAATAAAGTTCTAAGCCGCCAATAAATACTTACTTCCGAAAATTATTATGCCCCAAAAAGCTACACTGGCAGACATGTACAACCAAATTTTGAATCGGTCTGATTCCAAACCTACAGCTATTAAACATCCCGGGGCCACACCAATTGAAACGGGGGAAATAAAACACAATATAGGTAATCCGCCGTTTTTCTTAATTTTCACCAACCAGCGATTCTTCTTGTTGAATCGTTTTGGGTGGTCCAATGTGGTTTTCCCTTTTTTGCGTTTGGCCCATAAATTGTAAGCTACAATTTTTGATTGCGCCCAATTGCCAAAAAATATCCAAAAAAATGCAGCACTAATTCCTCCAATCGTTGTAATCACATAACCCCAAATGGGATTTTCAAAATGTGCAATCGCCATCCCAGCAGCTACCGCGTACTTCACAAAGCACATCAAAAGAACGCCGAACAGCCATAAAAACTCGGCATCAATCCAAGATGTCGCTAAAATCAATGTTCCCGAATACATCTATTTTTCCCTTTGAGTTAAGTTCAATTTTTATTCGCAAATTTGCTTTACCATTTAGGCCCATTGAAAAAGCAACTCCTCCTCATATTTACCATTGCTTATCTAATTTTATCTGGATCTGATTTGTTCGGACAAGCCATCGAAATGCAAAGTCCAAAAAATACTGCCGCAGACACAACGAAAGTTACCAAAGATACCACATCAAAAAGTACTTTGCTAAAAATAGAACCCTATTTGGCGTTAGATTTTTTTGGAATCGACAAATCTTATTATCAACCTTCACCCTCAAAGAACAAAAGAGATACTTTACTCTATTCTACAGGCCAAATGGATTCAACGCTGGTGGATGTCAATAATTACCGGCCCAATTTACAGCAATTCAATCTGGGCGAGCCGGGAAGCCCAACTTATATGGGATTCGACAATGCATCCTATTTCTCCAAAAACGGTCGTGCTAATTTTTCATCAAATGCCATTCAAACTTTTAATCCATCGCAAATCGGTTTGTTGCCATTCGACAATAACCAAAACTTAAGATTGTACCGAGCCTTCGCTCCCTTTACCAAATTTAATTATCTCCAAGGGCCCGGAAAAACGATCGCGGTAAATGCACTTCATACCCAGAATTTTGGGGCTCGTAGCAATATCACGTTAGATTACTCCAGCGTTACAAGCCAAGAACAATATGTAGGCTCATTACAAAATAACACCCATCGAAATATCCATATCAACCAGCTGTCCATTTCCAAAAATGGCAAATATAAGCAAGTGGTTTATTTGGGTTGGGAACGTGGGAACCGACAAGAAAATGGGGGATTGGCATCGGAGACTGATTTCTTCATTCCTGTAGATTCAAGCAAATTTAAAATTCGACCGCTAGGCGCATACAACCCCCGTTTAACCACAGCAAAATCACTATTTTCAAACCATAACCACCAATTATACCAGCAATATAAAATCAATAGCAGACTTTATATTACCCAAGCAATGTCGTGGGAAAAAATAACATATCAGTTTAAAGACAGCAAAAGAGATACGTCGTTTTACGGTAAAAATTATTTCGGGACCGCTCTAAAAACGAATGACAGCAACGTTTGGCAATTGGTTAATCACGCAATAGGCATTAAAAAATCATCTGATTTATTTCAATTTCATGCCCAACATCTGTATCAGGCAGCCACCTATCAATCAAATTTGTTGCGATTTACCCAAAATCAAAAATCACTAAAATATCAATCTGCAGGACTTCAGTTGGATGGTTCGCTTATTTTACACAGATTCCCATCGATGCAGTTTAGCGCAGCGTTTATGTATGCTGGTTATGCAAAAAATTCACATCAACTTTTTGGCAGTTTTCCTCTTTTGCGTAAATCCCATCAAAACCATAACAAAGGTTTTAAATATTTACACATCAACGCAGAAGTTCAAAACCAAACGAAGCCTGCGACATTCTTTCAACAAAATTTCTATTCTAACCATTTCATATACAATAACGAATTCCAATTAACCGGGGATAAGCATATTGCAGGAAGAATCAACTTTCATAACCAAACCGACTCTTCCGCCAAACGGCAGTTAGGATTTTTCGCTGTAATTCGAAGTGGCAGTTGGATCAACCCAATACTATCCCTTGATTCTCTTCCCTTTACGCAATTCGCCTCTCAACCTTACAATCAAGTAGAATTGAATTTTACGATGCGCGGGAAACACCTGTATTTCAATCAAACTGCCAATATTAAAAAGTTCAATTCTTCATCGTCCCCTACAATTTTTAATATGGGTCAGCCCGATTTAAGAACTACCACCACACTGGAATACAAAATGCCCGCTTTCAAAAAAGCGATGATTCTGACGTTGGGTACAAATATTCAGTACACGTCAAAATTTCAAAATACGACTTACAGACCAGACGCAGGCTCATTTATCGTTCATAGCAACCTCACCAATCTCGGTAATTATTTTGAATTGGATTTGTATGCAGTGGCCAAGGTACAGACCGTAGATATCTTTCTCAAAGCCGAGCATATCAACGAAATATTCGTCATTCCAGGTTTCAATACCCGCTACCAATACGTTGCCGGTTACCCCATTCAGCCCTATAGAATTCGTTTCGGGTTAAACTGGAAGTTCTACAATTAACACCGTTTAATGCGCTTCTAGCCAATTGTTTCCCGTCCCGGATTCAACCACCACAGGAATACCCAAAGGCATAGAATTTTCCATCAAATATTTGATTTTCGCCTCAACCAATTCCAATTCATCGTTGGGGACATCAAATAGCAATTCATCGTGCACTTGCAAAATCATACGGGTCTTCAATTTCTCATCATTCAACCAATTGTGAATGTGAATCATCGCCACCTTAATCATATCTGCTGCACTACCTTGAATCGGCGCATTGATCGCATTTCGCTCAGCAAAACCGCGCATCACAGCATTCGCTGAATTGATATCACGCATGTATCTCCGACGTCCTAATATGGTCTCCACATAGCCATTTTCCCTCGCCTTATTCACCGTTTCGTCCATGTATCTCTTGATGCCACCAAATTGCTTGAAATAATTTTCGATGATTTCTTTGGCCTCACCTCTACTGATACCCACTCTCTGACTTAATCCAAACGCCGAAATACCATAGATGATTCCGAAGTTCACCGTTTTCGCCTTCCTACGCATTTCTTTGTCAACGTCCTCAATCGCAACACCCCAAACTTTCGCCGCCGTTGCCGTGTGAATATCGATCCCCTGCTGAAAAGCCTCCTGCATCCCCGGATCGCCACTAATATGAGCAATAATCCGCAATTCGATCTGAGAATAGTCCAAACTCAACAACGTAGTATCCGCACCTTTCGAAACAAATGCCTTCCGAATTTCACGGCCCAACTCCGTACGAATCGGAATGTTCTGCAAATTAGGGTTCTGACTACTCAATCTGCCCGTTGCGGCAACCGCCTGATTAAAATGCGTATGAACCCGACCCGTATTGGCATCAACCAACAAAGGCAATGCATCAACATAAGTGCTTTTCAATTTCTGCAATGCCCTAAAATCCATAATGTTCTGCACGATAGGGTGCTTGCCCAACAACGAATTCAGTGTCTCCTCATCGGTTTGATACTGGCCTGTTTTGGTTTTCTTAGGTTTGTCCGACAACTTCAATTGCTCAAACAATATTTTTCCCACTTGCTGCGCCGATGCGATGTTAAACACATTCCCCGCATCAGAAAAAATGGCGGATTGAACCGTTCTCACCTGACCTAACAATTGATTGCTATACTCCTTCAAGAAATCAATATCCACTTTCACACCCTGCCTCTCCATTGCCTCAAGAACCAATACCAATGGCATCTCCACATCCATCAGCAATCCCAACAATCCCTTTTCTACCAAGGCGGGCTTTAACACTTCATACAACTGAAAGGTAATGTCCGCGTCCTCAGTGGCGTATTCCGCAATCACCTCCAATTCAACATCCTTCATGCTACCCTGTCCTTTGCCTTTTTTACCGATAAGCGTCTCAATCGGAATGGGCGAATACTGCAAGAACTTTTCACTCAACAACTGCATGTTATGTCGCTGATCCGGCTCCAACAAATAATGAGCAAGCATCGTATCAAACATCGGTAAGGCAACCGAAACACCGTAATTCTCCATCACAGAGATATCGTATTTGATGTTTTGTGCGATTTTCAATTTCGATGATCCAAGGATCGATCTAAACTGTTCCAACAACGACATCGCCTGTAACCGATCCTCAGGAACGGGAACGTACCAGCCGGTAAATGAGGCGGTAGAAAATGATAAACCCACCAAAGATGCGTGCAAAGATTCAACATCCGTTGTCTCTGTATCAAAGCAAAAAGCCTCGGAATTTTCTAATTCCATCAAAAGTTCAGCAATGGTTTCAGCAGAATTCGCAATTCGATAGCTGTGCGAAACATCTAAAATGGTTTTATACGTCACCTCTTCTTCTAACTCAGCAGCATCGTCTAATGTATCATCCAACGGCAAGGCTGTTTCAGCACCAAACAGTGATGTTTGATTCGGATTCGCCGGCTTGACTTTCTTCGGTGCGGATGCACGCATGGGGTTGCCAAACAAATCCATACCCAAATTAGCGGCAGGTGCACTTTCACCAACCGAGGTCGATGAAGTTGAAGCAGAATTGGCATCCGAACCCGACTCACCGAGTACTCTTCGCATCAAAGTTCTAAACTCCAATTCTTCAAACACTTCCCTCAACACAGGCTCATTCACAGGCTCCAATTCCAACCCTTTAATATCCAATTCAACCGGCACTTGCGTATCGATTGTGGCCAACCACTTGCTGATTTTTGCTTGCTCCACATACAATCGCATATTCTCCTGCAACTTCCCTTTGAGCTTGTCTGTATTTTCCAAAATGGACTCCATGCTGCCAAATTCTTGGATCAATTTCTTGGCCGTTTTTTCTCCCACACCAGGAACACCAGGAATATTGTCCGATGCATCACCCCACAAACCTAAAATATCTATTACCTGCAGAGGGTCTTGAATTTCCCAACGCTTTAGTATCTCTGCAACGCCAAGAATCTCATCGCCATTACCCATTCGGCCGGGCTTATAAATTTTCACGTTGTCTCGCACGAGCTGACCAAAATCCTTATCGGGGGTCATCATGAAAACATCAAACCCCAGATCACCTGCTTTCCAAGCCAAGGTCCCAATAATATCATCCGCCTCATAACCATCCATAGTAATCACCGGGATATTAAAACCTTCTATGATTCTAAAAATATAAGGAATACTCTTTCTCAAATCTTCAGGCATCTCTTCGCGTTGCGCCTTGTAAGCTTCAAATTTGATATGTCGCATCGTAGGTGCAGACGTATCAAACACAACCGCAATGTGGGTTGGCTGTTGCTTGCGCAGTATTTCCAATAAAGTATTGGTGAATCCCATCATCGCACTGGCATTTAAGCCCGTACTGGTGATGCGAGGATTCTGAATAAAAGCGAAGAAAGCCCTGTAAATCAGCGCCATTCCATCCAACAAAAACAACTTACCTTTCTGCATAATTAAAAGGTAGCAAGTTACAAATATTACACGGCTTATTGCTTCTTTATGAAGCCTAAACTCACACCATTTATGCAATATCGTAATCCGGTGGGCTGATTGTAACCATCGTTGAATACATGGCCCAAATGACCGCCACAATTGTTACAAACTACCTCCACACGACTCATCCCGTGGGAGTTATCCGTAATTTCTTTGACCTTTGATTTGTCTATGGATTGATAAAAACTAGGCCATCCGCAACCCGCATCAAATTTTGTGGTACTCGAAAACAATTCCTCACCACAACCTTTGCACACATAAACGCCCGAATCCCATAAAGTTTCATATTCGCTCGTAAAAGGTCGTTCCGTACCCTTTTTTCGCAACACCTGAAAGGCATTCTCTCCCAATTGAGACATCCATTCGGCCTCCGTTTTATTTATTTTATAATCCATCGCGATGTTGTTTTTTACTTTTTTTGAAACTTGCTTGCCCGTATCGATTCCGTTGCAAGCAGTCAATCCGCCAATCATTAGGTACACAATAACTACCAAAGTCAAATTCTTACCTCTCATCGTAGAAGAAACAAAATTCTATGAAAAGGGTTGTATGTTCGCCATTTATTCGATGAATTTTTTTAGCCATTTTTTTGTTGACTTCCAACCGCAGAAACCCGCTTTCAACGCTGCCCTCATTGCCCCTGATATTCTAAGAAATTTTACCCCAAGTCAATCCAAATTTCATTTTGACCATTTCCAACAAATTACATCCAAAGGTCAGCCCCAGGAAGAACCCCATCTAAACGATTTCTTCAATGGCTGTTTACAGCACATACAGCGCGACAAAGAGTTCCATCAATCCGCGTTATTCCAAGAAATCTATCAATTACAACGCTCCAATTGGCAATTGATGTGTCCAAAACTCAACATTCCGCGTTTTTGGTTTACACTTCATGTAGTTATTGAGATAATGATTGATAGCTACTTAATAAATAATAACTTAGAAAAATTACAATTATTTTATAAAACCCTCGAATCACAGCAAGAAACCTATCGCACCGCCCTTGAACTCATGGGGCATAATCAAATCAACCATTTCATGGAGCGATATACCAGATTCTATACCAACCAATACTTATTTCATTATCAAGATCTCGAAAGGGTAGGATTTGCCCTTCACAAAATTCACGAACAAGTCAAATTGGATTCTAGCTGGTACATACCCAATAACCTCAAACAATTAGCCCTTTGGGAATCAACCTATGCAGATGTTTGTCGCGTATTGGAAAAATACCCATTGGAAATGAAACCAATACGCTAAAAATTACAGCGTATAGGCTGGAGAGTATAGTGAGTAAACCAAACTTCCCAATAAAATATAATTTAATAATTCCTTCCACCATGGAATACGCTCACCGGAAAAGAAACTCGCCAAGAATATAGCAGCGGGAAATGCCGCAAGCAAATGAAAATTTCTAATCTCTTTCCAATGAATCAGCATCAAAAAGACACTGTAAACAAAGAATAAAATCACCACCAACTTGCTTCTTCTCACATTCACATTGTTCTGAAAATATCCGCCAATCTGTCGCAACATTCCAAATATTACAAACAAGGAGAACAGAGCAAACACGGTGTATTTAATGAAAATCAATGAAATGCCACTGCCAAAGGATGTCATATCGATGGGCGTGGTCTCCACACTATGCATCGCCTTTAAATCCCATCGGAAAATGAATGCCAACGACTTCATGAGATAGTAGGGCATCACCAACCCAAAAACGATAGCCAAGATGTCAGAAATTACGATGTTCTTGTAGACCAAGACACAAGCAATTAAAAACAACAAGATCATCAAATGGTCAGGTACAATCAATATGGCAGCACCAAAACAAAGCGACCCATAAAATAATGTAATCGTGTTGTAGCCATCCTTCAATTGAAAAAAGCAGGCCAACCCAATAAAAACCAACAGGTTGCCTAAATGGTACTCCGTCAACAGTAAGTTCTCAGGAAATAAACTCTGAACCAAAATAAAGAAATAGGCAGGCAGATAACCTACCGGCTGAACCAAACCGTGGGTTCTGCAAATGAAGTTGACAAACAGAGCCTGGCCCATGACAATGAGGGCTGAAATCAAAACCGAAAAAACAGGCCATTGATTGATCCAATCTACCCAAGAAAAAAGAAGTCCTGGTTTAAAAA
>CAMBTR010000075.1 GCA_945870885.1 Chryseobacterium gleum
GTAGTTCAATGAAACCCTTCCCGCAGCACCATAAGCACATACGGCAGACCCCGCCAATGCTGGGTTTGTGTATACTGGAGCGGCATAGAACTGAGTGAGTTCGGGGTCCTGAGCTTGGAGCTGAAGAGCAAGCCCCCCAAACAAACCAATACTAATTTTACGTATTACTCTTTTCATATGGTATGATTAACAAAACTACAAATAAAAACGATTCAATGCCAAATATATTGCAAAAACTCAAAAACTTTGCTCGGTTGACCGCAACGAGGTGTTGAAATTTTGTATTAAAATCGAATTTAATTGATGTAAATTTGATTTTTTACGTTAGATCACTGTGAAGCTTCATTTAAAGTTAATCGCCCTGCTCATTTTTTTGCCAATTGTTGGCCTTAAAGCTCAGTCTTTCTTGGCTACGGGGAAATGGGCGCAGTTGCAAATAGATAATTCTGGAATCCATAAAATTACAAAATCCGAGCTCGCCAAGATGGGTTTGGATGTGCAAAATTCAGATCCCCGTAATTTTCAATTGTTTGGTATTCAAGGTGCTGAATTGAGTCAGATGAATTATTCGTCGCCAGCCCCTCAAAGTACTGAAATACCTATTTTTATCGAAGGTGAGTCGGATGGGAAGTGGGACGACGGTGATTATGTTTTGTTTTACGGACAATCAACCAGGGATTGGATTTTTTCTGCCGGTGAATACAAGAGTTTTAATAATTTTTATGCTGTCAACACTACATTAATACTAGGTAGTGATGCTAAAAAAGGCAAGCGAATCCAAGATCAACCCGGCTTTGTAGGTGCCATCACAACCACGTACTCAGGGAATGAAATCTACTTAAAGCACGATACAGACCTCGTAAATCCAGCTGGAATGGGTCGGACATGGTTCGGTGAAAAGTTTGGCAATGAGACAACAAATAGGAGCTTTCTTACCAATGTCCCTTCCTATGTAGATTCGGTATGGGTGAAAATTGCTTTTGCTGCTACAATGATCGACGATACGGGTTCTTTGGTTGTAAATGCCAATGGAAAGTACTTTCGTTACAATTTGAGAGCTATTTATGGTAGTTATGAAAATTATACATACCTCGAAAGAGTTTTTAGAATCCCTATCGTGGGTGGTTCAGTGAATCTTCAGTTTAAATTGAATCGTCCCAATACCAAATCATATGGTTATTTAGACTTTTTCGAAATCACGTCGTCTTCGCCGGATAAACAACCCTCACCCCAAATTACGATCACGCCCACAGCTACTTCATTTATCAGGCATGCTCAAATGGCGTCTGATCCAAGCAATCTGGCCTATGAATTCGCATCAAGCAGCATGAATTGTAAAGTCTGGAATGTGTCGACCCCCGTTCTGCCTACCTCAATGACTCTGCAGCCGGTTTCGGGTAGTAAATTGTCGATGTTGCTGAAAAGTAAAACCGATCATCATACATTTATATGTTTCGATCCCAATGCAAATGATTTTTTGAAGCCTAAATTGATCAAAGTACTATCAAATCAGAATATTGCTTTTCAAGGGGCGTACGAGTTTGTCATCATAACACATCCCAATTTCACCAAGGCGGCCAATGCATTAAAAGCATTTAGAGAGGCTGCTCCAACCAATTTCAAAACGGTTGTTATCACTCCACAAGAAATTTACAATGAATTTTCTGGCGGAATGCAGGATTTGGTCGCCATTAGAAACTTTTTGCGTTGGCAGTATAAATATTCGGAAAGTCAGGGTGTGAAACTGCGATTTGTGACGCTCTTTGGTGCTGCATCGTACGACATGCAAAATCGTTTGGTGGATAATACCAACTTCGTTCCCGTTTATCAATCATATAACAATAACGCCAATTTTAGCTTAGACGATTTCTTAGGCTACCTTGATTCTGGAGAAGGTGATCCGGAAATTATCAAATCAAAACTCACTGTTCCGGTTGGAAGAATACCCTGTTATACAAATGAGGATGCCATGGGTGTTGTAGAAAAACTCAAGCGTTATAGCAGCCCTTTGGCCTTGGGTCCATGGAGATCGAATATTGCCTTTGCTTGCGACGATGCCGATGAGGGTTGGGAAACCGAATTTGTTCTGGAAAGTGAGAAGAATGCCCAATACATCAATCAGTTTTACCCTTATCTGAACGTCAATAAGCTTTATTCAGATGCCTTCAAACAGTCTACAACGGGCAACAATGAAAGTTACCCCGACATGAGTGCGGCGATTAATCGGAGTATGAAGGATGGAGTTTTGTTTGTTAATTATCAGGGTCATGGCGGTCTTAAGGGCTGGGCACAAGAATCCTTTTTGGATATTCCAATGATCAACAGTTGGGAGAATGCCAATCGAATGCCCATCATGTTTACCGCTACCTGTGAATTTAGTCAATACGATGACCCAAAGAGCAAAAGCGCAGGCGTTCTGTCGTTGCTAAATCCAAAAGGTGGCGCAATTGCCTTGATGAGCACTACACGCTTGGTTTATGTGAGTGGAAATACACAGATCAACAGCGACTTTTGGACAAAATACGGATTTCCGAAACCCAACGAACCCATTCCTACACTGGGCGAAGTGTTTCAGAAAATGAAAAATCGACCGCCACCATACAATACAGAAGACAACAAATTTGCCCTATTGGGCGATGCAAGTATGCCAATTGCTTTTCCCAAGCATATCATTGCCATAGATAGTGTAAATGGCAAATCGCTGAGTGCCTTTCGCGATACTGTGAAAGCATTTTCTGTCATTACCCTAAAAGGACACGTTAATGAAAGATTGGTAGGCAAGTTTAACAAATTCAATGGTACTATGTGGGTAAAAGTATTCGATAAGCCATCGCAGAAATTTACTTTGAACAACGACAAAAGTACTTCGCCTGTTCCATTTTTGGAACAATCTGGGGTTTTGTTCAATGGCCAGGTTTCTGTGAAGAATGGTGACTTTCAGTTAGTTTTTTCGGTGCCCAAAGACATATCATATAATTATGGGATTGGGGTAGCCAAATTTTATGCCCACAATGGCGAAACGGATGCCGCCGGATCTTGGCAATTTATCATCGGGGGCAGTGAAGTGGGTATTAATCCAGGTACAGAGGGCCCAGTGGTTCAAGCATTTATGCAGGATACCACATTTATCAGTGGCGGTAAGGTTGCTCGTGATGTGGATTTTGTGGCGCGTATCTTTGACAAGGATGGTATCAATGCAACGGGCGCTGGAATCGGTCGTGATTTGCTACTAGTAATCGATGAAGGGACGGAAGACCAACGTTCTTATGTATTAAACGATTATTTTTCTTACGATGTCAATTCGTATACCAAAGGAACAGTGAGGATTCCTCTCAATGGTTTACAGCCTGGTAAACACGTCCTAACCTGTAAGGCATGGGATATTTACAACAATGGAGGCAAAGGTTCGGTGGAGTGTTTGGTGATACCGCCGCGGACATTTGAAATTACAGAATCCAGTGCTTTCCCGGTGCCGTTTGATGGTCGTGAAGGTTCGGGTTCGCAGCCGTTTACTGTTTCGGTACGACATACATTGCCGGGGGAGAATATTACTTCAAAGTGGTTTGTGTATGATGCCGCTGGGAGAGAAGTTCAGCAGGGTGGAGCATGGCTAGAGTCAGCCCAAAACAAAGTTGATGCAATGGTTTGGGATGGACGATCACACAATGGTGGTCAGCTAATGGGCGGAATTTATTTCTATCAAATTATTTTAACAACGGAAGACGGATTGAAACAAAGTGTGGGTGGAAAATTCATCAAACTATAGATAGAATGATTCAAGATAATATTCGTTTTAACCAAATATCTTTAACGTACCATTAGGATGCACAAAACCGATAACATATTTTTGCCAATAAGCATTATGAAAAAAACTGCAACAATAGCGCTTTTTACAATTTCTTCATGGGGTTTTTTGCAATCCCAAAATAGACCATTGAGTTCCAAAGAGTTGGCAGGTCAGTTGAATACAGTAACTACGATGGTTCCTTTTCTCACAATCACACCTGATAGTCGTTCTGCGGCCATGGGTGATGTTGGGGTGGCTCTATTTGATCCAGATGCCAACAGTGGTAGTTGGAATATGGCCAATTTGATTAATGCAAAGAATAAAACAGGATTTTCAATGTCATATGCTCCTTGGCTTAGAAATTTAGTGAGCGATGTTGGCTTTAGCTATTTGACAGGTTACAGTAAAGTTGGTGCCAACAGTGCAATTTCTGGAGCGATGCGATATTTCTCTTTGGGTAATATCCAATTCACCGATTTTGATGGTAACCCAACGGGTCAGTTTACACCCAATGAATTTGCTTTAGATGGCGGATATGCTACCCAGTTTACCAAAAAGTTCTCCATGGGAGTGAATTTGCGTTTTGTATACTCTAATCTTACTGGTAACAGAGCTTACAATGGTATTGACTACAAGGCTGCCACCGGGGGTGCTGGAGATGTCAATTTGCTTTACAAAACCGAAGTAAAGTCGAACAACGGCGGTTACGATAAAATACAATTTGGATTGAATATTCAAAACATCGGTTCTAAAATGACTTATTCTTCAAAAGAGAAGCGTGATTTTGTTCCAACTAATTTAAAGATGGGTGTGGGTTACAGCCATAAAATTGACGATTATAACACCATCAATGTGTATGCGGACATCAATAAATTATTGGTTCCAACGCGCCCTTATTATTTGGTTAATTACAAAGGTGAAGATTCTATATCCAATGGAATTCGTCAGTATACTGGCAGTGATCCTGATGTCAACGTAGTTCAAGGAATGGTTCAATCTTTCTATGACGCTCCAGGTGGTTTGAAGGAAGAGTTAAATGAGTATATGTTGAGTGGTGGTGCAGAATATATCTACGACGATAAGTTTACCATTCGCGGTGGCGTATTTTACGAATCTAAGACGAAGGGTGGCAGACAATACGGAACATTGGGTATTGGTTTGAAGTATCAAACATTTACAGTGAATGCCGCTTATTTGGTGCCTTTTGCGAGTCGACATCCTTTGCAAAATCAAATGCGTTTTTCATTGTTATTTGATTTGGCATCGTTGAAAGATTCGCCAAAAGATTAATCTTAACCGTGCTACCTAATTTTATTGGGTGGTTTAATTATGAAATTTATGGATTCTCGTAGACAAATATTAATTCAAAAACGCGAGGAAGCATCTTTGGGTGGTGGACAAGCTCGCATTGATGCTCAACACAAAAAGGGCAAATTGACGGCCCGAGAGCGTATTGCGTTGCTCATGGATGAAGGCAGTTTTTGTGAAGTGGGTGCTTTTGTTACCCATCGCAGTACCGATTTCGGTATGGAAAAACAGCAATTCTTGGGCGATGGTGTAGTGACCGGTTACGGAAAAGTGAATGGCAGAACCACTTATGTGTTTTCGCAAGACTTTACTGTTTTTGGTGGATCTCTAAGTGAAACCCATGCGGAGAAAATCTGCAAAATAATGGAAATGGCATTGGCCAATGGCGCTCCAATCATAGGAATGAATGATTCTGGTGGGGCTCGTATCCAAGAGGGTGTGGTTTCTTTGGGCGGTTATGCTGATATTTTTTATCGCAACGTTCAAAGCAGCGGTGTGATTCCTCAACTGTCGGCTATCATGGGTCCTTGCGCCGGTGGTGCTGTATATTCTCCTGCCTTAACCGACTTTATTTTCATGGTTGAAAATAGCAGTTACATGTTTGTTACCGGGCCCAATGTGGTGAAAACGGTTACCAATGAAGATGTAAGCAGTGAGGATTTGGGTGGGGCTTCGGTACACGGTTCAAAAAGCGGTGTGGCGCACATGACGGCTCCCAATGAGGTGGTTTGCATACAGAATTTGCGCAAATTACTGTCATATGTACCCCAAAATTGTGAAGAAAAACCCATGCCATTGCCATATCATGGTGGGAATGAGACACGGGAAGTGTTGATGAGTATTATTCCTGAGAATCCCAATCAGCCGTATGATATGAAAGAGGTGATTCAAGGGATTTTGGATCCGGATTCATTCTTTGAAGTACATGCCTCGTATGCCGAAAATATTGTTGTCGGGTTTGCCCGATTGGCAGGAAAAAGTATAGGAATTGTAGCCAATCAACCTGCATTCTTGGCGGGTGTGTTGGATGTTCATAGTTCACAGAAAGCGGCTCGTTTCGTGCGTTTCTGCGATGCTTTTAATATTCCTTTGTTGGTATTGGAAGACGTTCCTGGGTTCTTGCCTGGGACTGACCAAGAATGGAATGCAATCATTACCAATGGTGCAAAATTGCTTTATGCCTTTAGTGAAGCAACGGTGCCAAGGATTACTGTCATTACGCGAAAAGCCTACGGTGGCGCTTATGATGTAATGAACAGCAAACACATCGGTGCGGATATGAATTTTGCTTGGCCCACGGCGGAGATTGCTGTAATGGGAGCCAAAGGCGCTGCAGAAATCATCTTTAAACGAGAAATCGATTCTTCTGAAGATCGTGAAAGCGCTTGGAAAGAGAAGGAAAAGGAATACGGTGATCTGTTTGCCAATCCTTACAGGGCTGCAGCTCGTGGTTTTGTAGATGAAGTTATCTTGCCAGAAGAAACACGAGCACGTTTGATTCAGGCCTTTGATATGCTACAGAACAAGGTGAAAAACAATCCTAAGAAGAAACACGGTAACATACCGTTGTAAAATATATGCAAAAAGTATTCGCGATAGCCCTGATTTGTTGCGTGAGTTTTTTCTGCTCCACAGTGAAAGCGCAAACAAATTCTACAGATCAATACGTAAATCCTTCAGAGAATCAGACGGAAGTTGCTCCTAACGACCAAAATTTCCTTACCGTGGCGTATGGGTTTGGACGAGGTAATTTGATATACGCGGTACTGAAATCTCTTGAAAGTGCCATTCCAACAGATCCAAATGCAGAATTAATCAACGTGAATGTGTCGAAATCGCCCATTAGCTTTTTTAAAGTTGAATATCGTTTAAAGCCCAGACATTCCTTAGGATTGAATATCGCGCACAACACTTTTTCGATTAACGGGGATGTCAAAGATTCTTTTTTTTATAACGATATGGGTAGTATTGTGCAGACATCGGTCGGGGTGAAATATAGTAGTACGAGTTGTAATATTCGTTATAATTATTTCTTTAATCCAGACGATAAACTGCAATGTTATATTGGAGTAAGCATGGGAATTAGAGGAAATAACATTTCGGTTAATAGTAACAATCCGTTTTTTAGAAAAAATATAAATGGCTTAGGTTTAACGTTGGCCAGTGTTCCGTCTGTAGGTGGTGATTTTACTTTTGGTATAAGAGGCGATATTTATAAATCATTGATGTTGTTTTGTGAGGTGGGGGCTGCAAAAGCAATTATTCAAGGCGGATTGGCGTATCGGTTCTAAATCGAATTGACCGTTTTTTGATGGTTTTGACCATTTTTTAGGTCATTTTGGGCGATTTTTGGTAAAAAACATGCCTTTTTAGGTCATTTTTGGTCATTTTTGGTTTTCTTTGCAGAATCATTTTATCAAAAAACTATGGACATAAAAGAGATTCAAGCACTGATTAAATTTGTTTCAACTGCTGGTGTAGATGAAGTAGAAATTAATCAAAAAGATTTTAAACTACTTATCAAAAAGAACCCGGCTCAATTTACCACTGCCCAATATACCCCAGCGCCAGTCGCAATGCAAGCAGCGCCAGCGCCGGTAGCTATTACGGCTCCTGTTGCAGCGGTGCCAAGTGCGCCGGTCGCTGAACCTAAGGCCGACAATTTGATCACCATCAAATCACCCATGGTAGGTACATTTTATCGCACAGCTAGTCCTGATTCACCAGTTTTTGTTAATGTTGGCGATGATGTGAGCTCTGGTAAAGTAGTATGTATCATTGAGGCAATGAAATTGTTCAATGAAATCGAAAGTGAAGTGACTGGTAAGATTGTTAAGATTTTGGTTGATAACGCTAGTCCTGTGGAATACGATCAGCCTTTATTCTTGGTTGAACCCGCCTAATCAAAATTGTTATGTTTAAAAAACTCTTAATCGCTAACCGCGGTGAGATTGCTCTTCGCATACTCCGTACCTGTAAGGAAATGGGGATTAAAACAGTGGCTGTTTATTCTACAGCCGATCGTGAAAGTTTGCACGTTCGTTTTGCTGACGAAGCCGTTTGTATTGGCCCACCACAGAGTAAGGATAGTTACCTTTCTATGTCGCGGATCCTAGCGGCTGCTGAAATAACCAATGCCGATGCAATTCACCCTGGATATGGATTTTTGTCTGAAAACAGCAAATTTTCTGCACTTTGTCGTGATCATGGTATCAAGTTTATTGGTGCTACACCGGAACAAATCGACCAAATGGGAGATAAGTCCAACGCCAAGGACACCATGAAAAAGGCCGGCGTGCCTACCATCCCTGGTTCTGAAGGTTTATTGTCGAGCTTTACTGAAGCCATTAAAATTGCCAATGAAATCGGTTACCCAGTTATCATGAAGGCAACTGCGGGTGGTGGTGGACGTGGAATGCGCATCGTTTGGAAAGACGAAGAAGTAGAGCCAGCATGGCATAGTGCTAAGCAAGAAGCCGGTGCAGCCTTCGGAAACGATGGTTTGTACATGGAGAAATACATCGAAGACCCACGTCACATCGAAATTCAAATCGCGGGTGATCAATACGGGAAAGTTTGTCATTTGAGTGAGCGTGACTGTTCCATTCAACGACGTCACCAGAAGTTATTGGAAGAAACGCCATCACCATTCATGACGCCAGAATTGCGTGAGAAAATGGGTGAGGCAGCAAAAGCAGCAGCTCAGATCATCAATTACGAAGGAGTTGGAACGGTAGAGTTTTTGGTTGATAAGCACCGCAATTTCTATTTCATGGAAATGAATACTCGTATTCAGGTGGAGCATCCGGTAACAGAGGAAGTAATCAACTATGATTTGGTGAAAGAGCAGATTTTGATCGCTGCAGGTGTTCCCATTTCTGGGAAGGATCACTATCCAACAAAACATGCCATCGAATGTCGGATTAACGCCGAGGATATCCATAACAACTTTAGACCTTGCCCAGGTAAAATTACCCAATTGAACCGTCCGGGGGGACATGGAGTTCGTGT
>CAMBTR010000076.1 GCA_945870885.1 Chryseobacterium gleum
AAAAAATTAGTCTCTTACGATTGTCATTTCATCAATCAAGTGCTTGGCGCCGCCAAACTTCTCTACGATGAACAAAGTATATCGAACATCCAAGCTAATCGTTCTTTGAACCGTTGGCAAGAAAGCGAAATCTGAACTGATTGCTTCCCAGTTGCCATCAAATGCAGTACCTATCAATTGGCCTTTTGCATTCATTACAGGGCTACCACTGTTACCACCAGTAATGTCGTTGTCGGTTAAGAAACACGTATGTAATTCACCATCATTGTCGGCATACTGACCGAAGTCTTTGGCACGAATCAAAGCAAGCAATTTTTGAGGTGCATCGAATTCAAAATCAGCAACCTTGTATTTTTCTAAAATCCCTTTGGATGTAGTGAAGTAAGAATAGCTCACAGCGTCGCGGGCGTCGTAGGCCTGCACGGTTCCGTAAGTTAAACGCATCGTTCCGTTTGCATCTGGGGCCATGGGGACAGTATTGGTGCTCGACATTTCCAACTGGGCCGACAAGAACAAGCGGTTGGCGCGATCCAATTTGCTGTTGATGCCATCGTATGTGGGTTTCAAATCCACACGAAGTTTATTGATATAAGCGATGGTGATCTTGTACAACAAATCAGACTCCAACTTTTTCGCTGAAGGTTTCGCCAAGAATTTAGCCATTCTGCCTTTGTCGGATAAAATCGACTTAGCGAACAATACTTCGGCAACAGCGCTTGCATTGTCTTTGTATTTTTTCATCAAAGCAACCAAATCTGCAGGTAACATGGTTGGATCGAGGTCTTTGTAAAGGTGATCCAAAACCGCAGCCAACACTTCTTTTTCGATGGCAGGGTAGAACTCTTTGTATATTTCATCGAGGTTGCGCAACATACCGTTCGACATTGCAGTATCGGGTTTTCCAGAGGCTACGGCATCGGCGATGGCTTTAATCGACATAGCAAACGACATTGGCTGGCTATTAGAAATACCATCTTGGAAGTACACAGGGTATAAGCCATAGGTATACAATTCGCGGTAGGCTTCATCATAAAGAGAAGTCACATCGCCGTATACGTCGGTTTTCTTGTTCTCACGCATCCAACGTTCAAAAGAAAGTTCAGCTGCTTTACGGGTATCGTATAGGCCACCTGGTTTTGACAAATCATTGGCTTCGCCGTTAAATTTGTTCCAATAGTTTCCGATACCGGCCAGACGATCTGAGTACATCAAACGAACCGACTCGTCCTGTTTCATGTATTTTTCGTACACGTCCATGATATCACGGCGCAGGGCAACACGCATCGGGCGCTCTTTGCTACCGAGGTATTTGATGCCTTCGCTGTAAGTATATCGGGTAGTACGACCTGGATAACCCATGATCATGGCATAATCGCCTGTTTTCATTCCGCCTATGTTGATCGCCAAGTGGTGTTGTGGGTTAAAAGGCTTGTTGGCAGGGGTAAAATCTGCGGGTTTGTTGTTTGCGTTGGCATAAATGCGGAACATGCTAAAGTCGCAGGTATGACGGGGCCAACGCCAGTTGTCGGTCTCACCACCAAATTTTCCTACACTTTCTGGCGGGGTTCCAACCAAACGAATGTCGCGGTATACTTCGTAGTACATCGCCAAGTATTGATTTCCGTTGTAGAAAGAGGAGATTTCCACCACATAGTTGTTGCGTTCTTCACCCAAACCTGCGATGGCTGCTTCTTTGGCTTTGGCGATTTGGGCCATAACGGCTTTGGCGCGGGAAGCTTCGTCTTGGTTGATGGCGATATTGTTTAGGATAACCGCAGTAACATCTTCGATTTTTTTAAGCAATCCGATATTGAAATTGGCTTTGCGCTCGGCTTGTTGGTTGGCGGCCCAAAAACCATTCTTTAGGATGTTGTCTTCGTTGGTAGAAAGTTCCTGAATGGCACCGTAACCGCAGTGGTGGTTGGTGAGGAACAATCCTTGACTAGAGATGACTTCACCGGTGCAGAACATACGTCCTTGTTTCGACATTAATCGAACGATGGCGTCTTTTACTGATGCGTGATTTACCGCGTAGATATCGTCGGCTGACAATTTCAAACCACGGGCTTGCATTGGATCTTGAATTTTTTGTAGCAAGGTTAGGGGCCACATGCCTTCATCGGCTCTCAGCTGAAAAATCGCTGTGAATGCCAAGGCTAAACTTAATATGCGTTGTTTCATAATGGTATAAGCTGCAAATTAACTCATTTTTGGCTAGAAGTTGGTGTTTAGATGTATACGTAGATCCGGAAAAGTTTCCAATGCGATTGTTTTGGCGGATGGTTTATCTACTGCATTTGCATCGGTTCAATGCCACCGTTAGATAAGGTTGCCACCTTTAAATCACTTAGAGAGATTCTCCCCAAGCGCTAGGATTTTCTGCAAAACGATTCACTGTAGCCAGTTCGTTGTCTTTAATGAACCCGTATTCCGCGGCCACTTTTGTAAGTGTTGGGAGGTTGGTGAGCGTATGGAGGGGGATACCCGCATTTACAAATTTTTCCATAGCATTGGCAAAGCCATAGGTGAATAGGGCTACGATTCCAACGACTTCAGCGCCGGCGTTCTGCACTCCTTCAACGGCTTGGAAGCTGCTTTTTCCCGTAGAAATCAAGTCTTCAACCAAGACGATTTTATCGCCCGGATTCATTTCACCCTCCACCTGATTTTTCAAACCGTGCTTTTTGGGCTCCGGCCTAACGTAGCAATAGGGCATGTTGAGTTTGTCGGCTGCCAAGGCTCCGTGGGCGATTCCCGCAGTGGCTATACCAGCAATGCGGGTAGCTTGGGGGAATTCGCGTTGGATCAATTGGGCGAGTTCTTCGGCCACAAATGTGCGAACTTCGGGGTAGGATAGCACCATTCTGTTGTCGCAGTAGATGGGAGAAAGGATGCCAGAAGTCCAAGTGAATGGTTCTGAAGGACTTAGTTTTACTGCCTTTATTTCTAAGAGAAATTTTGCTAATTTTGCGGCTTGATTGGACATGGAAGCGCAAAGTTATAAAATCTATTTCAACGACGGTGCTTTGGTTATCGCAGATTCTCCAGAAGCATTGCGCGGATTGGGTAATTTGTATTTTATTGGGGATGATGAACTGCAGAAGAGCTTCAAAATTTTGCTTTCTTCACAAAATAATGGAAAACCTTTGCATTTTGGGCTGATTTGCCCCGACCCTAGAGCAACTATTTTGCAGTTTATGGAAGACTTTACCGTCATTCAGGCTGCCGGAGGGTTGGTTTTTAACAAGGAGGATCAATTACTAACGATCAAGAGGAACGGATTGTGGGATTTGCCGAAGGGTAAAATCGAACGACATGAGGACCAGATGGCGGCGGCGTTGAGAGAAGTGATGGAGGAGACAGGCATCAACATGATAAATATCAGCGATAAGATTGGTGAGACCTACCATGTGTATTACGAGGATGATATTCTGCTATTAAAAGAGACCCATTGGTATTTGATGAATAGCCATGGAAAGGGAACCTTAAAACCCCAGCAAGAAGAAGGCATCTCCGAAGTGAAATTTGCGGATTTAGACTGGTTTAAAACCACCGAATTCAATTCATATCAAAGTGTGCACGATGTGATCAGAAAGTGTGTGAGTCGCTTTAAGACTTCGGTGTAACGCCCTCTGGCAAATATCGACTGTAATCGGCTTTGTGAATGATTAAATCCCTTACGAGCGTGCTGCTGATATAGCTGAGTTCCGGGTTACACATGATAAACACCGTTTCAATTTCATCCCACAGCGCTTTATTCAATTGGGCGATATGCGATTCATAGTCAAAGTCGGTTCCATTTCTCAAACCGCGCAGCAAGAATTTTGCGTCGTGTTTCTTACAAAAGTCCACCGTTAAGCCCTCATAATCCGCGATTTCTACTTTTGGATTATTTGCAAATGCGATTTTGATCCATTCTTTGCGCAGTTCTAGGTCGAAAAGGGTCGTTTTTTTGGTATTGACACCCACGGCGACAATGATTTTGTCGAACATAGTGCTCGCGCGATTGATGATATCAACGTGTCCAACGGTGATCGGGTCAAAGGTTCCGGGAAAAACGGCAATCTTGCTCATGGCGTTTGGGTTAATTGGGTATATCAGAAATCGGGGTGTTTTGCGATTATTCTTTTGCGAATATAGTCATTGTGGTACTGCCATATTCCTTTTTCAATAATTCCTGCTCAGCAAATACCAGTTGGGGTTTGTGTTCGATGATCAACCAGCCTTGATCGGCGAGTAGGGGCATCAAAATAGAAACCAGGCCTTGAATGTCGGGCATATCATACGGTGGATCGGCAAAGATGATATCAAACGGGGGCATGGCCAGGCCTAACTTTTCAATCGATTTTTGGGGTGTAAGGGCATCGCCGAAAATAACGTGCCATTGGTTGAGCTCCCAACTTTTTTGGATGGCTTTTTGATGCGTGATGTTTTTCTTGTCCTTATCGATGCTAAAGACATTGTTCGCCCCACGCGATAGAAACTCCAACGCGATAATTCCGGAACCGGAGAATAGATCCAATATTTGGGTTTCAGCGATTCCCTTTTGGTGGTTGAGGGTGTTAAACAACGACTCTCGCACTCGATCCGTGGAGGGTCTAACGTGGTTGGCAAACTGGGCAGGGATGATTCTGCTGGTTAATTCGCCACCGGTGATGCGCATGTGGAAAGTTTAATTAGCGGTGCAACGATGTGCAATAGCGGGGGAACTTCGGTATTTGACCAAGGAAATTGTGGCGTTGAAACTTGAACTTGAGGCACAAATTTGTGCATGGTTTGTTGCGCGGCGACAATTTGAGAATGATCACAATGCACGGTGAGTGCGAATTGGTCTTGTTTTAGTTTACTATCGTGAAACGGCAGTAAACCGAAATAGAGGTGCTCTTGGATGTTGCTACTAGTGAAAGAATTTGCAAAACAGATGTCGCCATTTTTATATGCAATCACAATCGCCGTTTGGTCGTGGAACCACAGATAAGAGGAGTATTCCGCAGCCGTGGCAAATTGTTTTGATAGGGCCAATAATCCTTCGGCTATGTGCATTTTGGATTGTGAAGGCTTTAAGGGTTGATGCTTGGTCTTGGGTTCAAAAGCCAACGTCATTTGATTTTGGATTGTTCTTTTGATGGGTTTCATCATTCCAGGCAAGGTCGTCTCCGAAAATAGGGTCGGCAACAATTGAAATCCACCTTCCAAATCCACCCATATCACATTGTCTTCCAGTTGGTTGGGATGTTTGATTATTTCGTATCCTAGGGCTGTATTGTTTGGTCCCAATTTTAAATAATGAACGGTATCATCGTGGTAAACACCCCAAACCTGTTCACAGGATGAAGGACCGGGTAGGGTATGAGACCACAAAATATTCACAGTGGCAAAGGTAGTTTAAATTGCTAAAACACCGTTCCTACACTCAATCGCATGCGGAACTTGAGGTAGTGATCGCCGGGTTGAACTGCGTTTCTCCATATTGGGAACTCCACCTTCATATTCAATGGCTTGCTTCCGCGCATGGCTTTATTCTTGAATAGGACGTTAAAGTTTTTTAGGTTCACATTGGCTCCAAAACCTGCATCGGCGAGAAGACCGCTGTACACCGACTTGGTTATCTGCTCACTCAAAGAATTTTTGCTCGTTAATGGCATACCGATGCAACCCGCATCCCCAAAGAAATAAGGGTTTACGGCAATGATTTTTACCTTGGGCACCCATTTAAATAATGCTGTGATATCCCAATTGGCGTTAATGGCGGCACCTTGATTGCCTCGGAAAAAGGCGAGAATCGTATCGGAGCCATCGGCTTGCTTTACTGATTTTGGGATGCTGTAATTATCGAATCCTCTTAAGTTTAGTCCGCCATTGACTTGAATAGATTGGCTGACGGTGCTTCTGCTTGACTGATTCGAATTCCAATTAATCATGCCAAAATCTCTGTAAATGGCATTGTTAAATGATTCTTCGGGATTGGCGTTTGCTGCGTATAAAACGGATTCGGGTGTTGGGTTAGAGCCACCTCCGTAATAGCCTATAGAGCGTATGCGCAAATTTGTTTTTCCGATGGGTTGGTAATGTTTCCATTCCATTTGAACGTAACCATATTGTGTTTCACTCCATGGTGATGACAATCGAACATCGCATCGAACATTACCCGATCTGCCCCATCCGGCATAGGCTTGCTGAACGAAAAGATCGAGGTGAATATTGCTCAAATAACTCCAGCGGTTGGCGGTGGGTAAATATCCGTTTAATGCGCTTTGTTGTGGGAAATAGGGGTCTTTGCCGCTCAAAACACCCACCGAATCCCAAGGGTTGTAAAGGGAATTATTGCGATCCTGGGAATTTAATTGGGTATGATATCGCTGACTCATTTTGCCAGAAATGCCGTAAGTGGTTTTGCCAGCCTGATCAAACCAACCCATTTCATTGCTGTTGATTTCGTTGTACAATAGAGATTTGAAGAAATAGGTTCCGGCTCCACGTGTTTGGTGGGCGAACGACATTCGGTAATTGAAGGCGGTAGATGGATTGCTATATTTTGCCCCGACGCCGGTTTTTGCCCAAGCACCAAGTTCAAATTGCTTTTTTCTGCCTGCATACTGACCATCGATGATTCCTCCAACGAGAAGACCACTGGCACCGTTGATTCTAATATCGGGACGACCTTTCCATTGGTAAACACCCAAGTAGCTAGTATTTGCGCCGTTTCCAAGATCCCACCTCCATTCGTTTCGATTCTTCCACACATTGTCGGTCCGATTGATGTCGGCCAATCTACCACTGCGATCCAACCAAACCTGACGTAACTCCCCCGCAACGGGCATGTCGATGTCGAACGTATAAGTGGTCCTCAGCTTATCCCAACCAATCCAAGGCCTAAGGTTATACCTGCCGGGCTTTTCGTATTGATTTACTGGAATGGTAATGGAATAGAAAACATCGCTGGCCAAGATCGCTTTTGAATTTTTTGGCGCTTTCACAGTTTTTGGCGCATCACTGGGGCGGATTAAAAAATCGATATCCACGGGCATTACCATATCGCCGTTTCTTGCGATAGTAACACGGTAACGATTGGATTTTGGTCTCAGAGGCGTAATTTTTTTGATGCCATAATCGGCGGCTTTGGTGGAAATAAACCACTGATCGAAGAAGGTATTTAGGTCGGTTTGCGCGCTTTGGGTCATCGTATTTCTAAAATCATCGATGTAAGGGTGACAGAATTTCCATTGGCTTACATAGTCTTTCATTGCTTCCAGAAACACCGAATCGCCGAGGGTATACTGCAGGTTATAAAGCATCGAAGCCGTTTTATAATACACGTGTTTGTAGCCACCACCGTGTCCGGTTGCTGAATGAAATTCATTGCTATGCGTTTCCAAACTTTCGTCGGTCCCGTCGATGGCATCTTCCATATATCCGGAAAAGGCGCGTTTGAGTTCGGGTTGATTTTCTTTGGTGAGTTTGCGCATGCACCAAGCGGTAAGGAATTGGGTAAATCCTTCGTCGAGTGCGGCGCGATAGGTTTCGTTGGACCCTATCATCCCAAAGAACCAGTTGTGACCTACTTCATGGGCGATGAGGCTTTGGTGGCTTGGGTATAGTCCTCCGTCCATGGTAATCATGGGGTATTCCATACCATCTGCGGCATCTGCGCAAACGATTTTAGGGTAATCGTACATGCCGAAATCTCTGCTATAGGTGGCAATGACTTTGGCGGTAAACTGGGCGGTTTGTTGCCATCCGGCTGCGTTATTTTCTTGGGCGATGGCCACGCATTTTACGCCATTCCATTCTACTTCACCTATGCGATAAGTGGGATCGGCGGTCCAAGCGAAATCGTGGACATTATTGGCATGAAACTGCCAGCGTTTGCGTTTTCCGGTTGCGGGGATAATGACGGAGGGTTGAGATCCGATGGGTGTTTCTTTGAAGTTCGAAATATCAATCTGCTTTCTCAGGGCGGTTGGCATAGCTTCGGCTTTGTTTTGAAGCAGGCCGGTGGCTTCCACGATGTAATGATTGGGCAGGTCCAATTCCACATCAAAGGCACCGTAATCGCCATAAAATTCCTTTTCAACGTGTTGATCTGTTTCCCAGGTAAATTTTCTATCGTAGACACAAATCCTTGGATACCAATGGACCCCATTAAAGTGTTTATAGCCATGGTGGTCGTACACTTTCATTCTGCGGCGTACGCTACCTCGATCAAAGTAGGTTGTAAAATCGATATAAAAGTCGATACTTTCTCCGCTCTTCAGGGGTTGGGGAAGGTTGATTTTTAGGAGAGTATTTTGGATGGAAAAGGGCAC
The DNA here is from genome assembly GCA_945870885.1 of Chryseobacterium gleum. Taxonomy (GTDB): domain Bacteria; phylum Bacteroidota; class Bacteroidia; order NS11-12g; family UBA955; genus UBA955. The sequence continues at coordinate 8,307 of CAMBTR010000076.1, forward strand.
GGATTGGCCGTTGATTACTACGGAATGTACGATGGTTCCGAGTTGCTGGGCTTCGTATTGGCCGTAAGCGACTTTGGCTTTGTTTACGCGATACAATTCATCCACGAGGCTTCCGGGTTGAACGGCATTTTGATATAGGTGAAAGAAAGCTTGATGGAGGGTGTTCGGGCTGTTGTTGGTATAGGTGAGCTTCTCCGAACCGTTGATGAGTTCTTGGGTGTCGTTTAGGATTGCTTTGATTTGATAATAAACATCTTGTTGCCAGTAGCTTTCGTAGGGTTTTTTATTTTTCCAGTAATGGGGGTTAGATGATAGTTGAAAATCGTTGGTGGCGGTTGCGATTGATGCGTTTGAATTACCCCATGACTGTGATTGATATTGGGTATTGGGTATCGGGCTATTG
>CAMBTR010000077.1 GCA_945870885.1 Chryseobacterium gleum
AGTACCAATTCCGCTTTGTATGATGTAAATACCGGTACCCCAAAGCAACATCGAAATAAAGGACGCACAACGGGATTGTTAACTACCGCGGACGCCGCACAGAAAAATACCGATGGTAGTGATTTCTATCTCGCCGTATTCTCTAAAAACTTTTACTCATTGGCCTATGCCACTTACTTTGGCGGTGTAAGTACTCCAGGAAAAACAGCCGAAGAACACGTGGATGGTGGCACCTCTCGATTTGATTCAAAAGGAATTATCTATCAATCCGTTTGCGCCGGTTGCAGAAGAAATGGATTGTTCCCAACCACGCCAACGGCTTACAGTCGGACAATGAATAGTAATAATTGCAACAATGCGCTGTTTAAAATCGACTTTGAGAACCTTAATTTAAAACCTCGGTTGAAAGATACTTTTGTTCAAGTCATCGCTACACAGCCAATCAATTTCCAAATCAAAGGCATCGACCCTGATCCTTTTGATACGATGTATCTGCGAGCCAAATTGTTGAAGAAGGGTGGAATGATGGGCGCGGATACGGCAAAGCTGACATTAATCCCTGGTATTGGTTCAGCAACATTAAAGTTGGATTGGAAAACAATCTGTAGCAGTTTCTCAAAGGATACCGCTGAAATACTCGTTATGGTTATGGATCGTGGCTGCCCAAAAGCAGATACTACCTATGCGAGGATAAAAATATTAGTTACAGAACCACCTAGGGTAATTCCACCTGATGCCATCTGTGTGAGTTTCGATAGACAAACATCTAAAATGTCGATCTCTTGGAATAACATCGCAATACCAGGGCCATTCTTTAAATATTTCCTACTTCGTAGAACCAATCCTGACGGTTCAATAAAAATCCTTGATACCATCCGTAGCGGTGCAGCAGGACTTTATGTGGATGGGAATGTGGTGAATCCTAGGCAGAATAATTATTGCTATGAACTCATTGGTGTGAATATTTGCGACGTCCAAGTGTTTGCGAAAAACATTTTCTGTACCGTTACGGAATTGAATACGCCCATCGCTGGTGTTCCTTTGTATACTACTACCATCGTAAATGACCGATACGCAGAGATTCGTTGGGGCAAGAGTAAAGAGCCTGATTTTAAGGAGTATGAACTCTATCGAATTCCGAGGGGTGGGAAATTTACTAACGTGCCTTTTGCTATAACTACTGATACGTTTTATCGCGATTCGTCTTTTAATGTCGATGATCGTTCGTACTGTTACCAGATAATGGTTTCAGATCAATGTGGTCATGTGAGCTCTGGAAGTAATGAAGGATGTAATGTGGTGTTGGGTGGTACGTCGAAGGAAGCGCCTGAATACTATTTCGACTTGAATTGGATGGATTATCAAGGATGGGCTGATGGCGTGAGAGATTGGACATTGGAGCGGAAAGACGATGATCACGCTTTTTCTGTAATTGCGCCTTCTTTGCTAGTCCAAAGCTATCATGATGATAAGTTGGACTACGATTATGGTGGGTACTTATATCGCGTTACAGCGCATCGAAATCAGTTGATGGCGGCAGAACAATCTTACAGTGAAAGCAATTGGATCTATTTGATTCAACCACCAGAAGTTTGGGTTCCCAGTGGGATTACGCGTAATAAGGATGGTTTAAACGATGTCTGGGGCACTTTTCCGTTGTTCGTTAAGCAATACGAGATGAAAGTCTACAATCGTTACGGACAGAAGATTTGGGAAAGCACCTATAAAAAGAATCAATGGGATTGTCAGTATCAATCCAATGAAATCCAAGATGGGGTTTATGCGTGGTACCTAATTTTTAAAGGGTGGGATAAAAAAACGTACGAAAAGGTTGGTACGGTAACGGTAATACACTAACTCTTAGTGTGTTCGGTCTTGCAAATAGTCAAGAAGGTCTTGTAGTCCCTGCGTCTCTACGCCTTTGTCCGCCAATTCTTGGATAATAGCCTTGGCTGCTTTGCCATACTCGGCACTTTTGGCGAGAATCATCGCATCAAGCCCCCATATTTTCCATCCTTCAATCACAGAATTTGCACGATTTTGACCTTTCAATTCACCGAACCATTGATTGGTAGTATTGGCATCATATTCCACTGATTTGATGTAAAGCCAAGTCTTTTTGCCTTCCATGATATCCCCGCCAATTACTTTACCCACTTTGTTTGATGTTCCAAAGGCATCCAAATAGTCGTCCATCAACTGGAAGCTCATCCCAACGGCAATTGCGAATTGGTATAATTTCTCAACGACATCCTTACTGGCATTGGCAGTAAGCGCGCCGGTCGCCAAACTACAACCCAACAATACAGCCGTTTTATTTTGAATCATATGGAGATAATCGGCCTCGCTCACTTCGTTCCGCTCGGCAAAATCCATATCGTCTTGCTGTCCTTCACACACTTCTGTAGCCGTCCTAGAAAACAATACCAATATCGCATCCTTATTCGGTCCGCTATAAGCCAATATGGATTCATAGGCTTTTACCAATAAATTGTCGCCCGCCAAAATAGCGGTGGGTTCGTTCCATTTCTTATGAACTGTAGCCAATCCGCGACGTTGATCTGCTCGATCCATGATATCGTCGTGAACCAAACTGAAATTATGAAAAATCTCAATTGCATGAGCCACTGGTAAGGCATTCGATACAGAGCCACCACAACTTTCAGCGCCAATCAAACAAAGCACAGGCCTAACCCTTTTTCCACCCAAATTCATGATGTAATTCATGGGGTCGTATAAATTACTCGGGCTTCCCTGAAAGGGATTCTTTCGCAAATAATCTAAATAGTTTTCTAAGTGCGCTGCAATACTCATATTAATCCAACAAATAAAAGTCAATAATTCTTTTTTGTGCGTCAGTTTTTTTCACAGAAACCGTTATCGGGTCGCCCATATGATAACTCCGGCGCGTTCTTTGACCAACCAATTTCTTTTCAGCCTCGTAATAGGTGAAGCGATCGGTTTTGATATCCGACATACGAATTAATCCTTCGCAATGATATTCAGTGGCCATTGCGTAGATACCCCATTCAGTAATTCCAGTAATGGTGGCGTCCATCGTCTTGCCAATGTGTTGCTCCATCATTAAAGCCAATGTATACTTGGTGCTTGCTCTTTCAGCCTCTGCCGCTTTCTGCTCCATATTGCTGCTGTGTTTGGCAATCAATTCGATTTGAGATTCACTCATGCCCTGTATAGGGTTGCTCAAATATTGCTGCAATAACCTGTGGACCAATAAATCCGGATATCGACGAATGGGAGAGGTGAAGTGGGTGTAATGCTCAAATGCCAAGCCGAAGTGGTCTGAGCGATAGGCTGTGTAAACCGCCTTCGACATCGTTCTGATAGCCATTTGTTGTAGTATTTCGCCGTTTGGATCACCTTGGGTTCTCTCCATCAATTCGTTAAATGATTTCCGCATTTGGAGCTCATTGTCGATGTTAATTGGATAACCCATCAACTTGCAAAATTTCGCAAACTCCAATAATTTGTCCTGAGGAGGTAAATCGTGGGAACGGTAAATAAATGGTAGTTCGGGTTTCTTAAGCGTTTTTACATGTTTAGCAACGGCTTGGTTGGCCATCAACATAAACGTTTCAATCAGCAAATGCGCATCAAACCTTGTTTTCACATAGGCTTCGATGGGTTTCTTGTTGGCATCAAAACGGAAACGGATTTCCTTAGATTCGAACTTTAAAGCCCCTTTTTGAAACCTCAATACCTCAAAATGCTTGGCTATGCGATTTAATGTCGTTAATTCAGAAACATAATCACCCGCTTGATTAACGATCACATCTTGAGCTTCCTCGTAAGCAAATCTGCGCTTACTATTGATGACGGTTTTTCCAAACCATTCACCCAAAACGTTCAAATCTTTATCAATCGTAAATATCACACTAAAAGCCAAACGATCCACATGTGGCTTCAATGAACATAGATCGTTGCTCAATTTTTCTGGCAACATCGGAATTGTGCGATCGACCAAATATACCGAAGTTCCTCTTTGTATTGCTTCGCGATCGATAGGGCTACCAGGGGTCACAAAATGCGAAACATCGGCGATATGTACACCTAGCAAGTAATTGCCTTGAGCATCGTATTCTAAAGAAATCGCATCGTCAAAGTCCTTTGCATCGGCAGGGTCAATCGTGATACAAAAAATATCGCGTAAATCTTTGCGTTCACCCCAATCCTTTGAAGTGATTTCGTTAGGAATGGCATCGCATTCTTCAAGGGTATCATCCGGAAAACGAGTGCTGAAGCCAAACTCGGCGACAATTGCATGCATTTCTGTATCGGCTTCGCCCACTGGGCCTAGGATTTCGACGATTCTGCCGATGGGGTTCTTGGCATTGGGTGGGAAGTCGTAAACCTCGATTATTGCTTTGTGGCCGTCATTCTTGGGGTCTACTTGTCCAATGATTTTGATGTCTTTCAAACCATTTTTCTGCAGCAAACCAAAGGCGTTTTTCTCGAATATGTCTAAAACGGCCGAGTATCGTTGAGGGACACGTTCAATCAAAGACAGCGACTTGACATAAGAGCGTTTGCCTTTGGTTTTTACTTCGCAGCGAACCCGATCACCAGGTAGCATTTTGCCAACCATATCGTTGTCCATGTAAATCTGTTGAAGTTCTCCATCCAATTCCAAACGAACATAATAATCGCCGCGATTGGATAAGACGAGTTCTCCTTCTGATCTCAGGGTAGGTCTGATAGGGGCGTAAACACCCTTTGACGGCTCTTTTACAAGTCCACGATTGGCCAATTTGAGTAGTGCTTGATGCACCATTTCTTTGGTGAAGTTTGCTTCGGCTGGTATTTTATTGAAAACCTGTGAAGCATTGACGGCGCCTTTGCCATCATTTTCTAATATTGCCAGAACAATACGCTCTGGGAAGGTGATTTTACTGCGGTTCGACAATTTGAATGGGATCTAGTAACTATGAAAATATCCGTAAAGTTACGAATTAATCCTCTAAGCACTGTCAATTATCGCTTGATTGAGCTGAAACCTCGTCGTGTTCAAAATAATCCAAGTCCTTATGAAAGGCTTCTTCAACATTGTAAGTCCCCCAAAATGCAAGCGTTAAGCAGATTGCTCCGATAATTAATGCTGCAATAGTAAAGGTTCGGCCGTCAAATTGATTGTTTGAATGGAAGGTTGAAGAGAAGTACTCAAATCCCATGGTAATCAATAAAACGCCACCTCTAACAAAATTGGGTACGGTAGCCGCTACAGTACTACGAATGTTGGTTCCAAACTGCTCGGATGCATTGGTGACAAAAATCGCCCAATATCCAGTGACAGCGCCCAATAAAAAGGCAATCATGCGATAATAGTTTTGACTTCCCGCAGGGCCATAGAGGTAGACTAAGGTCATGACTGCGATGCCCATGAGGTTTAGATAGATCACCTTCTTTCTGCTGCGAAAAAGCTGACTCAATAAACCCGACAGCAAATCACCGGTACTCAGTCCAACGTAGCTCCACATCACCATTTCTGGGGTAGGAACGGAGAGTGTTTTCAATATTTCTCCATCTGCGGTAGAGGTCGATAAACCCAATATTTCCGGGAAAAACTTATGCGACAAAGCGATGAGAACCCCTACAACAAACCATACAGGTAATCCTATCACAATACAAGCCATATACTTCTTGAAATGGGCTTTTCGGAATAGCATAAAGAAATTTCCTCGTTTCACCTTAGTGGTGGTCGCATTTTCGAATAAAGCGCTTTCAAAGGTCCCTGCACGCATCAACAACAATAGAAGACCTAACACGCCGCCAACGATGTAAGCCGTTTGCCAATTTTCCAATTTGGTACCGATAACATCGCTAATTATATGAGTAATAAAGGCTCCATTTTTTGCGATAAAGAAAGCGAATACAGCACCCAAAGCCCCAAAGGTGACGATGATCATGGTACCTAAGCCACGTTTGTTTTTAGGCATTAACTCACTTACCAATGTAATAGCCGCACCCAATTCGCCTGCTAGCCCTATTCCAGCTAATAATCGCCAAAATTTATAAGCCTCAACGGTTGTAACAAATGCGTTTGCGATGTTTGCAATACTGTAGAGTAAAATGGAGCCAAATAGCACACTAACACGACCTTTGATATCTCCGAGAATTCCCCAAATAAGTCCTCCAATCAACATGCCAGCCATCTGCCATCGAAACAGAACGGTTTCGTACATATTTACATCGATATTTAACGATGAAAGACTGTCTTTCTTGATGATGTTGAATAGGATTAGGTCGTATATATCGACAAAATAGCCCAATGATGCCACGGTAATGAGTAGGGCGAGGTTTTTTTGTTTTTTCATTTCAGAGGATGATTTCCAAAGAAAGACAAAATTTCTCTAATTCTATTTGGTCGATTACGTCGAAATGGCTTAAATGCTCACTATCAACATCCAATACACCCCAAATTTCACCGGTTGATGTGTGAATGGGAATCACGATTTCACTTTTACTTTCTGCACTACAGGCGATGTGGCCAGGGAACAAGTCAACACTAGGAACAATAAGGGTAGTGGCTTGTTGCCAAGCGGATCCACAAACGCCTTTGCCTAATTCTATTGTTGTACAGGCTGGCGGACCTTGAAATGGGGCCAACATTAGTATTTTGCCATCTACCCTGTAAAATCCTACCCACCACCATTGAAAAATGGTTTTCATTAATGCAGTGGCGTTGGACAAATTGGCAACTAAATCCACTTTCGTATCCATTAAACCATTCCATTGGGTATGAAGCGCTGCATATTTTTCTTGTTTTGACAGACTTCTCCAGTCGATTATGTTGTTTTCCTGTGCCATTTGTCGCGAAACTACCATGTTTGAATTGAATTACCCCATATATAGAAAGTATTTTTGGTTGACCCTTAATTCAGTTGTAAATTGCGGGTTTATTTAGAAAAATCAATAGATGGAGGTAATTAACACCAAGCCGTTTGAGGTCGTATTCACCTTCACAAGACATCCAAATTTGGGTGTTTTGGTAGAGGCGAATGCAGTGCAGTTGTTGGAGAATGGTAATCCATCATTGACATATCAACGAATTAGAGAAAAAACCGCGGATTACTTTGGATTAAATCCAGAGCAAAAGCACGTAGTTGAGATTATTGAAGGCCTTGAAGACGAAGCTATCAAAAAGAGGTTTTACAAGGGGACTAAAAAAATCAAAGCCGTAGATTTCTATCTTAAAAGCTTTGATGAAGAAACCAAAAAAACAGTTTTAGAATTTGTTGAAAAGGAATTGTTAAAAATTCTTCGTGAAATCAAAAACTATCACATGTATTGGGCGGGTAAAACCGGCGAGCCCATGGGTAGCTTGATTGAGTTTCATAATGAGCCATCAACACCTTTGTTTCATTTTAGAAGGGATGAAGAGGGAATGAACTACTTCGTTACGATCAAGCATCGTGATGAGAAAGTTCATTTTTGTGATCCTGAAAGCGAATTATTGACATCCCAACCTGCCTGGTTATTGACACCCACCAAGTTGTTGTTCTTCGGAGCCAATGTTGAAGGCAAGAAAATCAAGCCTTTCCTAAAAAAGAAGTTTATTCATATTGATCCACACCAAGAGGCGGCCTACATGCAAAAATTTGTCGGTCCATTGCTGGAGAATCACGATGTATTTGCTTTAGGATTCGATATTGTTACGGACCAATTGGAAGTGAAGCCGGTGTTGAAATTGACATCGAGTTTGGAAAATCCACACATCATATTGTACATGCAATACGGAGATTGGGTATTCCCGTACCATGTCAACAAGAAAGTAAATGTCAGATTGGAAACGGCAGATAATACTTATACATTTCATCGAATCAAAAGGTTGTATTCTGTTGAGAAAGAGAAGATTGAGAGTTTGAAAGAATTGGGATTAAAGCAAACCAATGGCAGTATTTTTACCTTGCAAGATGAAGATTCAAGTGCAGTAGATGTCATTTCATGGATCAATGAAAACAGGGCCGTATTGGAACGCACGGGTTTTGAAATCCAGCAAGAACAAGGTGCTACGGAATATTATTTGGGCCCAATTCAATTGTTGGTCACCGTAAAAAACGGAATTGATTGGTTTGATGTCCATGCAATCATGAAATTAGACGGCTTTGAAATTCCATTTATCAAGCTAAGAAAACACATCATTGAAAGAAGAAGAGAGTATATACTTCCCAATGGTAAAATTGTTATTCTGCCGGCTGAATGGTTTGATCAATTCGCACAAATTGTCAATCTTGCCGATATACATGATGAGTCGTATCGCATAAGGAATATACATGTATCGTTATTAAGCGATTTAGATGAATACCTAAATGAAGCACCTCCAACACCAGAGTGGAGCGAAGCGCTGGCTCATGGAAAAAT
>CAMBTR010000078.1 GCA_945870885.1 Chryseobacterium gleum
TCTGCACCATGCGGTTGTATCCACCTTTGATTGCGCTGCTTTGATTGAGTTGATATTTGAATCCCAAACGGGGTTCTGGGTTGATATAATTGGCAACAACTTGTCCTTTAGCTGTAGAATATACACTATCCAATACACCTTGTTTGCCCGGTTCGCGGTTAAATAAATACACTTTACCTGGTCCAAGGTAGGCGAACTGACTCACTCGAATACCCGCACGAATGGAGAATCTGCCGTTGGCATTCCAATCATCTGAGATATATACTGCATTTTCTAAAGCATATCTATCGGGCAGGCCGAATTTAAGATCTAACGACGATGATTTTGCTTGTGCCTCGCCTGGGATGAATCGATAGTAAGTAGACTGCGCACCAAAGGCTACCGTGTTTTTTGGATTTAGGAAGTAGTTGAAATCAACTTTTGCGCTGTTATTGACGATGTTACTTTTCCAATTGAAGGTGACATCGCGGTTGGTGAATTCAAGATTGTATCGGTAGCGGGAGTAATAATAGGTGAAGTTTGAGAACAGCCTTTTGTTGAAGACGTGATTCCATCTAGCAGTGGCGGTTGTATTTCCCCATTTAACGCCAAATAGTCCAGCGGCTTTAAAAACATCATCTCCTATGTAAGTAGAAATATAGATATTGTCGCGCTTGTAACTGTAATTCGCTTTGGCGGTTAAATCATAGAAATAGAACTGACTTCCTGCTAAATTTTCGGGAAGGAATGGCTTGGCCAATAAATCGATGTAGGAACGTCTGCCGGAAACGATAAAACTTGATTTCGCTGGTGTTTTTAATGGCTTTTTAAAGTCTTTAAGATTGGGTTTGGTTAGTGGGCCTTCGAGGGTGAAACGGCTAAAAATTGTTCCCATTCCGCCATTGGCTTGATATTTTCGTTTGTTTCCGTCCCGCGTTTTTACATCCAGTGTTGAACTCAATCTTCCGCCATAATTGGCTGGGATACCGCCTTTTACCAGCTCGACATCTTTGACTGCATCGGGATTAAAAATCGAAAAGAAACCGAACAAGTGCGCTGAGTTAAAAACAGGGGCTTCGTCCATCAGGACAAGGTTTTGATCGATACTCCCACCGCGAACATTAAAGCCAGAGGCACCTTCACCAACGGTGGTTACACCTGGAAGCAGTTGAATACTTTTGATTACGTCCGCTTCACCCAATAACGCAGGGATTTTTTTGATTGTTTGCCCCGAAATATTTTGGGTTGATATATCTAGGGATTTTACGTTGTCGTTTTTCTTCGCTTTAATTGTCACCGTCCCAATCTGGTCCGATTCCGGCGCTAGGTAATAATTTCGTTCGATGTTTTGCGTTATATCAAACGATTCGGTGAAAATTTCGTGTGCAGCAGCGGCAACAGTAATTTGAATGGGTCCCGAGGGCAATGTGATACTAAAAAATCCGTAGCTATTGGTGCTGCTTCTAAATTCGATTCCTCTTGATGTTGTACCGATGATTTGTGCTTTGATGAGGGTTTCTCTATTTAAGCTATCTTTTACATAGCCCGATAAGGTATGATTTTGTGCAAAACTAGCATGAATCAGAAAAAATGTAAATAGCGTAAGTAAGGTGCGGCGCATTGGGTTTGCAAAGGTAATTAGTGTGTTAACAACTGAGACGCTGTTTTGTCGATGAAAATTCGGATTTCACAAGATATTTCAGCCAAAAAGGATATTCATGGGGTAATGCGTTGCCTAAAATGCAAACAGACATCCATTCGGATGTCTGTTTGCCACTCCTATAGGAACAAAATGATTAAATGCGATCTTTCATCGCCACAAATGGGCGGATGGTTTCACCAGTATAAATTTGGCGAGGGCGAGCGATGGGTTGCTTTTCTTTGCGCATTTCCTGCCATTGGCTGATCCAACCTGGAAGGCGGCCCAATGAGAACAACACGGTAAAGAAATCAGTTGGGAAGCCCATTGCACGGTAAATAATTCCCGAATAGAAATCTACGTTAGGGAACAATTTGCGCTCAATGAAATATGGATCTGTAAGTGCAGCCTCTTCCAATTGCTTGGCAATTTCCAATACTGGATCATTCACTCCAAGTTTTTCCAATACATCGTCGCATGCCTTTTTGATGATTTTTGCGCGAGGGTCAAAGTTCTTATAAACTCTATGACCGAAGCCCATCAAACGGAAAGGATCGTTTTTGTCTTTCGCTTTGTTAATCCATTTTTGAACATCACCACCATCATTTTGAATTTGCTCAAGCATTTCCAAAACTTCTTGGTTGGCACCGCCATGCAAAGGACCCCAAAGGGCTGAAATACCTGCAGAGATGCTACTGTATAAATTTGACTGTGAACTACCTACTACGCGAACTGTGCTTGCACTACAGTTTTGCTCGTGATCGGCATGTAAAATTAATAATTTGTTCATCGCACTAACCAATACTGGATCCGGCTCGTACTCTGGCATTGTTACCTGACCAAAGGTCATATTGAGGTAGTTGGCCACATAATCCAAGCTATTTTTTGGATACACTGTAGGATGACCGTTGCGTTTTTTGTAGATCATCGCACAGATTGTAGGCATTTTGGCCATCAAACGAATGATGGTTCTGTTGATTGCTTCTTCTGGACGATGTGGGTTCAAGGCCTTAGGATAGTATAATCCCAATGCGGCAACCATACTAGATAACTGACCCATTGGGTGAGACCCTGTTGGGAATGCTTTGAACATGGCTTCCAAACCTTCGTTAGCCAAAGTGTGTTCGCGAATCGCATTTTCAAATTCTGCATATTCTGTTGCATTGGGCAATTTTCCATAAAGCAACAAATAGGACACTTCTAAGAACGATGCGTGTTCCGCCAAATCTTCAATTGAGTATCCGCGGTGATGCAAAATTCCTAATTCACCATCCAAAAATGTGATAGCACTTTTGGTAGAACCCGTATTTTTAAAACCAATATCTAACGTAATATGTCCCGTTAAATCCCTTAACTTACTAATATCGATGGCTTTTTCACCTTCGGTTCCAACGATTATTGGGAATTCGTACTCTTTTCCTTCTACGATAATTTTTGCTGTTTCAGACATGGGTAATTTTTAAACGGATTTTGGCTTGTGCGAATATAGTTTATCGACGGAAAATCCCCAAGGAGGGTGGACAACTCCTGCGGAATATCATAATTATTTAACCACTAATTTCATCAAAACCCTTGGCGGTGAGTTGAAATCGGGTTTTGCGAATTTTGTCAATATCAAAGGAACTTAGCACTTTGTCGTCTTTGCCGATCGCTTTGATATAACGGTAATGATGCAACTGACGAATGATATCGATGGTTACATTAATCTGTATGCCGGTATCCTCCATCACTGTAATGGGCGTTTCTGCATGAATTAAGCAGAGCAATACTTTTCGTTCATCGTCGCCGATTTCAAACATCAGTCGAACTTTTCAGGACGCATCTGCGGGAAGAACAACACCTCTTGAATGCTCTGTTGATTCGTAAGCATCATGGTAAGGCGGTCAATTCCTACACCCAAACCACTGCTAGGAGGCATCGCATATTCCAGCGCGCGAACAAAATCATGGTCGTATGCCATCGCTTCCTCGTCGCCACGGGCTGCCAATTTGAGCTGGTCTTCGAACCTTTCTCGTTGGTCGATAGGGTCGTTTAATTCTGTGTAGGCGTTTGCAATTTCCTTTCCGTTCACAAAGAGTTCAAATCGTTCAACCAAACCTGGCTTGGAGCGATGCTTTTTTGTAAGTGGGCTCATTTCGATGGGATAATCGGTGATGAAAGTGGGTTGAACAAGGTGTTTTTCTGCACAGGCGCCAAAGATTTCATCAATCAATTTAGCGACACCCATTTGCGCGGTGACTTCACAGCCCAAGTTTTTGGCTTCGGCACCGAGTTCCGCCTCTGATTTTCCTTCGATATCGATGTTGCCATATTTTTTAATCGCTTCAGCCATCGTTAAACGAGCGTAGGGCTTGGCAAAAGAAATTTCGTTTTCACCTACCATAACGGTAGTTGAACCGGCGACATCCATTGCACAGGTGTCTAGCATTTCTTCCACGAAGTCCATCATCCAATAGTAGTCTTTGTAGGCGACGTAGATCTCCAATCCGGTGAATTCTGGGTTGTGGGTACGATCGATTCCTTCATTGCGGAAGTTTTTTGCAAACTCATACACACCATCGAATCCACCAACGATTAAACGTTTTAGGAACAACTCATTGGCGATACGCAAATACAATGGAATGTCTAAGGCATTGTGATGGGTCATAAACGGCCTCGCAGCTGCACCCCCATGAATGGTTTGAAGAATCGGGGTTTCCACTTCGAGGTAGCCCTTACTATTGAAGGTGTTTCTCAAACTTTGAATCACTTTGGTTCGTTTGATGAAAGTTTCCTTGAATTGGGGATTGACAACCAAATCCACGTAACGCATACGGTAACGGGATTCGGGGTCGGTGAAGGCGTCAAACACATTTCCCTCGGCGTCTTGCTTTGGCAAAGGCAATGGATTCAGACATTTTGATAACAGCATGAGCTCGGTCACATGCACGGAAAGTTCACCGGTTTGTGTAGTAAATACATGGCCTTTTACACCAATGATATCACCAATATCAAGCAATTTTTTGAATACGGTATTGTAAAGATCTTTGTTTTCGTCTGGGCAGATTTCATCGCGGTTCACATAGATTTGGATACGTCCGCTAGAGTCTTGCAAATCAGCAAAGGCGGCTTTTCCCATAATACGACGGGTCATTAGGCGACCTGCCAAAACCACTTCCTTCCATTTCTGATCCTCTGTGCTGTTGGCGTATTCTGTGCGAATATCGGTGGCCAAGCAATTTACGGGGTAAAGGGCAGCGGGGTAAGGATCGATGCCAAGGGCTCTTAATTGTTCGAGCGATTGACGGCGAAGGAGTTGTTGTTCGTTAAGGGTAGTTTCCATGCGATTTGGCTTACAAAATTAGCCAAAATTCGCGATATTATTGGGGAGAATCGCTTGGTTTGTCGTTGGGTGTTTCCTCGGTGCTTTCAGTGTGTGTTTCTTCAATATTCGACACTTCAGGTTGAGCCGGTTTATTGCTTCCAAAAGCCAATTCGATGGAATCCTTGGAGAAAAATGAATTTTGTCCAACAATCATTACTGCAACACCCACAGTAATACAAGCATCGGCAAAGTTCCAGATGGGAGAAAAGAAGACAAAAAACTGACCACCCCACAGCGGCAACCATTCGGGGAGGTGACCTTCCCAAAGTGGAGCGTAGAACATATCTACGACCTGACCTTCAAACCAACCACCGATATATTGGTTTTCGGCGGCATAGATCACCCCGTAAAATACGGAGTCGATGATATTGCCCAAAGCACCGGCAAGCACGAGCGACAGCGACAGTAGCAATCCCCAGTGCGCATTGTTTTTGATGCTTTTTATTAGGCACCAAAAACCCACAATTGACACAATAATGCGGAACAAGGTGAGTATTAATTTGCCCACTTTGCCACCACCAAAGAGCTTCATTCCATAGGCCATGCCATCGTTTTCGATGAAGTAAATTTTAAACCAATCGCCAAAAATGGGGAGGATTTCACCCAACATAAAGTGGGATTTGACATAAATTTTTATGCATTGATCGATGCTGAGGAGCGTCAATATTAGCACCACCGGAATGATAAACTTCCGGGTTTTAAACTGGGATACAGAAATGTTCGACAAGGGGAATTAACGCTTCAATTTGGCCTCGATGGTTTGCGTAGTATGCGGTACGGCACGCAATCTTTCTTTCGGAATCAACTTTCCTGAAGTTTTACAAATACCATAGGTTTTGTTTTCGATGCGAACGATAGCTGCTTCTAAATTTTTGATAAATTTTAATTGGTGCGCAGCGAGCTGGTTGAGGTTTTCTTTCTCAAACGTATCAGCGCCATCGTCCAAAGTGAGATAGTTGTTGTTTGTACCAACCCCACCGCCTTGATTACCATCTCTAAGATTATTTTGGATGGTTTTGAACTCATCCTTGGCGATTTCCATTTTTTTCAAGATGATTTCTCTGAACTCTTGTAGTTCGTCATCGTTGTACCTGGTCTTTTCTTTTTCCATAACTAAACTTTCATTAAGGTGATATGAACGGGGTATTCGTACACATCAAGCACGTGCTCACTATCTTCTTCGGTTTCTTGAATCGACAGGGCCAATACTTCACCACAAATATAAGTGTTAAAATGCTTTACACTTTCTACCAATGCATTATCGGCTTTGTATTTAACATGAATTTTATCTGTAACATCCAATCCGATGTCTTTTCTGAGGTTCTGAATTCGATTCACAAATTCTCTGGCCATGCCTTCCAAATGCAGACTTTCGCTAATTGTGATGTCTAAAGCAACCGTAGTTCCATTCTCCGAAGCCACCAACCAACCTGGCATATCTTGGGTCACGATTTCAACATCTTCCATTTGTAATTCGGTGGGATTTCCGTTCAAATTCACAACAATGTGGTTTTCGTTTTCCATCTCGCGGATCTGTTCTTGCGAAAAACCTTGAACGATGGCCGCCATTGCCTTCATTTCGCCACCCAATTTTTTACCTAAGGTCTTGAAATTTGGTTTGATGCTTTTCACCAAGCTCGGGTGATTGGCCGATACGTATTCGATTTCCTTCACATTCACCTCAGAGCAAATGAGTTCCGCCATGTGTTGCACTGCCTCTTTCACTTCAAGTTTGTCCGCAGGGAATAGGATTTTCTGCAAGGGCTGTCGCACCTTGATTTTTTCTTTTTTACGCAAACTGAACACCAAGCTACAAACTTGTTGCGCCAATTCCATAGAGGTTTCCAACTTTGGATTGATGGCGGCAGCATCGGTCTTTGGCCATTCGGTTAAGTGGACACTCGCTGGGGTTTCATTCCGGCTGATGCGGGTTACGTTGAGCGAACGATACAACCAATCGCTAAAGAACGGTGCGATGGGAGCCGTAAGTTGGGTAACGGTATTCAAACAGCGATAAAGGGTTTCATAAGCGGCCTTTTTATCGTCGTTTAATTCGCCTTTCCAGAATCTACGACGCGACAAACGAACGTACCAATTGGAGAGTTGCTCACCCACAAAATCTTCGATGGCCCTTCCCGCGCGGGTAGGATCGTAATCGTTGAAAGCGGCTTCCACTTCTTGGATCAATGAATTGAGTTTACTCAAAATCCAACGGTCCATCTCGCTAAAATGTGAACTATTTACGGGCGAATCGGGATTGAATTCGTATTGGTCGATGTTGGCATAAATGGCAAAAAAGCTATAAGTATTGTAAAGTGTACCCAAGAACTTTCGCTGCGATTCAACCACACCTTCCATATCAAATTTTAGGTTATCCCAAGGCTGGGCGTTGGTCACCATATACCATCGAACGGCATCGGCGCCATATTTGGCTACGGTTTCAAAAGGGTCGATGGCATTGCCCAGGCGTTTGCTCATCTTATTGCCGTTTTTATCCAGCACCAGTCCGTTGGCGATTACGTTTTTGAAAGCGACTTCATCAAACAACAAGGTTCCAAGGGCATGGAGGGTAAAGAACCATCCACGGGTTTGATCCACCCCTTCTGCGATAAAATCTGCGGGGAAGTTTTGCTTGAAAACGTCTTGATTTTCGAAAGGATAGTGCCATTGGGCATAGGGCATCGCGCCGCTATCAAACCAGACATCGATAAGGTCGAGTTCGCGGGTCATTGCCTTGCCAGAAGCACTCACCAGGGTAATTCGGTCCACGTAAGGGCGGTGCAAATCTTGGGTGAGATCTTCTGCAGATTGTTGTAAACCAAGGACTTGATTGGCCTTTTCGATTTCTTTGTTGAGTTCATCGATGCTGCCGATGCAGATTTCTTCGCTGCCGTCTTCTGTGCGCCAAATGGGTAGGGGTGTTCCCCAGAAGCGAGAACGGGAAAGGTTCCAATCCACGAGGTTTTCCAACCAGTTACCGAATCTGCCTTCACCGGTAGAAGCGGGTTTCCAGTTGATAGTTTTGTTGAGCTCCACCAAGCGATCTTTCACGGCTGTTGTGCGCACGAACCAACTTTCCAAGGGGTAATAGAGGATGGGTTTATCGGTACGCCAGCAGTGGGGATAGGTATGCTCGTATTTTTCGACCTTAAAGGCTTTGTTTTCTTGTTTTAGTTTGATGGAGATGCGTTCGTCTACACCGAGGTATTT
>CAMBTR010000079.1 GCA_945870885.1 Chryseobacterium gleum
CAAAGCCTCCCAAATGGTTGGGTATTGCGGGTTGTGCCGATACTGACTGTCGCTCCCTTGCCAAGTGTTGGTCCAGGCGCCATTTAGCAAATTTAAATCATCGGCGGCACTGCCAAACACGAATATGGGTTGGTTCCCAAGCGGGAGGAGGGGTGTGCCATTGGCGGTGGTGTTGTTCTTGAGCAATGTGATACTCTCCTCCGCGGTTTTTAATGCCGCCTCACGGTGTTTTGCACTGCCCAAATCTGTGGGGTTCAGGACTTCTCTCAAACTTCCTGAGGAACCCATCGCATCGTAGACACCCAATTTGTGTTTCACGTATAAAATGCGGTGAACGGCTTCGTTAATGCGTTCCATGGGAACTTCGCCAGATTTGACCAAATCAATCAGTAGCTCATTGAACTGGAAATCGTTGGGTGTCATGGACATGTCGATCCCGGCATTGATGGCCAGTTTCACGGCCTCGCGCAGCGAGGCCGCCACTTTGTGCGTGGTGTGCAACTTATAAATATCTTCCCAATCCGTCACCGCCAAGCCTTTAAAACCCAACTCCTCGCGCAATAATTTGGTTAAAATGTCGGGATTCACATGTACAGGCGTACCATTCAATTCCCCAGAATTGATCATCACCGTCAAAGCCCCTTCTTCTATTGCGGTTTGAAACGTAGGCAAATAGTATTCGCGCAATTCTCGCTCAGGAATCCAAGCTGGGGTGCGATCCTTGCCACTCAATGGGTAGCTGTAACCCAAGAAATGTTTCATGCAGGCCGCCACGTGCCTGTGATCAATTCCCATATCAGTGTTTTGACCTTGATACCCAAGGATACTAGCCGTTGTCATGGTTTTGGCCAAATAAACGTCCTCGCCGTACGTCTCAAAAAACCTCGACCACAGGGGCTGTCGGCCCAAATCCAATACGGGAGAAAAGTTCCATGGAATCCCCGAAATCCGACATTCCAAAGCGGTGATTTCAGCACCCTTCAAGACCAAATCGGGATTCCATGTAGCGGCCTGACCGATTTGCTGAGGGAACAATGTGCCACCCACCGTGTAGTTAACGCCGTGTATCGCATCGATCCCAAACAATATGGGAATCTGCGTACTTGAATATTGAACGGAGGCTGTTGAAATGCCCTTGTGTATTTCTTGCCAACGATCCAAACCAATGGTGCCCGACCCACAGCCCACGTTCAAAATTGAGCCAATGTGGTATTTTTCGATGGCGATGCGCAACTTTTCTTGATCCAGGGTTTGGGGTTGCTGCAAGCCGCAGGGACTTCCTTTGGCGATAACGCCTAAATCAATTTGCGACATCTGTCCCACTTTTTGTTCCAATGTAAGCGTGTTCACACGGTCGCTAATCGCCTTGTCTAGTAGAGTAAGGCTTACTCCAGAGATTTGGGCAGCCTCAGACGGTTGAGTTTTTTGAGCAAAGACTTGAAGGGGTTGAATTGAGCCAATAATGGCCAAACACAATGTGGCGGCATGTGCAGCGCGCAGTTTCAATGGTTTCATGGTTGCGGTAAAACTTGGAATGGGATGTTGGCGTATGCCACGGTTTGGTTGTGTTGAATGCGGACGAACAATCTGTAGGCCCCGGGTTGTGCGGGCGCTCGGAATGTGATTTTAGCACTTTGGGAGACAGAAATTAGCCCATTGAGTTGTTCGGATTCCTTTTCTGCGTCGCCACCCGATTTTTTATCGGTGCTTTCCTTGAGGATTTTCCACTCGTATTGGAGTTTTGTTTTCTCAAAACCGCTGGGGTGCATCGAAAGAGTAGATTGATATTGAATGAGTTGCCCCAAGGCAATCGCTTCGTTCTTTGAATTGGCTTTGAGCGAAATGTTGTCGTTGGCTTTTTGCTTGTTGATACTCAGCGCTTGGATGGAAGGCGTGGCCCATGGGAGAGAATCCTTTTTCCATACCCAGTTCAGGGCGTCAATGGCTTGCGTTTTGTGCCCGTCTTTGGTGAAAAGTCCGTACCACGTTTCTGTGTATTCTTGCTTTTGACCCCACAAGAAAACGTAAGATCCCACGCAGTGACTTTGATTGGGTTCGATATACTTTTGATATCGCTCTGTATAAACGGAGGCTTTTTCCCAACTGCTTTGTTCGATGGCCGCACCCCATTGAGTGGTTGGCGATTCCCAATGTCCGTTGGGGCCCCATTCGGTAATCATATAGGGTCCGGTCCAACCAAAATTTCCGATGTTCTTGGGTACCTCCGCGATGTCGCCATAAGTGTTTACGCTAAATATGTCGATGTCGGGCGCCCTTTGTTTTACGTATTCCACTTCGGCGCGATTTAAACCGGCAGTCACGGTGGTAGTGGGGTGATTGGGGTCTGATTGGTGGGCGTACTTGGCGATGTCTTGGATGGCATTCCAAACTTTGGGGTTGGTGTAGCTCAGGTTGACCTCGTTGCCGATGCCCCACATTAACAGGGCTGGGTGATTTTTGAATTGGTCGATGGTGACTTTGAATGATGCAAGTTGTTTGGCCACAGCGAGGGTATCATTGTAATCAAATCCATGTCGTTCGTGTTGCACCCAAAGTCCAAGCAGAACGGTTAATCCTCGTTTGTGTGCCTCGTCGAGCACGGTTTGGGCATTTTCTGAACCCCAGGTTCGTATGGAGTTGCCGCCAATTTCAACCAGTTCGTTGAGGTGGGTTTCACCGCCGGCGCCAATCACATAATAGGGATTGCCGTTTCGAAGCAACTGCCATTGGCCTCCGTCATAAAGTATGTCTCCATCAAGAAAAGTGACGCCTTGAATTTCAACCACAGAAACGGGGTTTACTTGAGCCGATGCTGATCCCAAGCAAAGTGTTAGGGATAAGCCAAGTAAAAGGAATTGAGTGAGAATAAATTTCATCTCTGGGGAAGCTTACAAATCAAAGGCAAAGCCGGTATTGATGAGGTTATTGTATTTTTTTGCATTGTACTTGAACAACTTGGCGGGGCGATGGGTGACGCTGGTTTGCTTAAGGCCGGTATCGGTAATAAAATCCATAGATAGGATTTTTTTGCGAAAATTTCTCACATCAAATTTTGTTTCCAAGATGGATTCGTAGAGGGTTTGGAGTTCGGTGAGGGTGAAGTATTTGGGCAGCATTTCAAAACCAATGGGCTGGCGGCGAATTTTGGTTTTGAGCTGGTCTTTGGCAAACGCCAATATTTCGTTGTGGTCGAAGGGCAAATCGGGGATTTCGCCAATGGGGAACCACGCTGCTTCTTCGGCCCAAGAGGATGGGTGGATATTGTAATCCTCGATTTTAATTAATGCAAAGTAGGCAATTGTAAAAACGCGTCCAAATGGATGTCGGTCTACATTCCCAAATGTATGAATTTGCTCCATGTAAATCTTATCCAACCCTGTTAGGTCTTGCAGTACTTTTTCGGCTGAGGAGGATAAATCTGTATCGAGGCTAATTAAATCACCGGGGAGTGCCCAACAATTTCTGTATGGATCTGCGCCGCGATAAATCAATAGCACTTTTAAGCCCGTGTGATCGAAACCAAATACCACATTGTCAACAGAAACAGCGGCTTTAAAAAAGGGAATTAGGTTTGGATTCATGGGATATTTCGCGATGCGAAATGCGAATATATTGTAAAATATACAATAATGCCAAACGGTGACGCCAAATGGCGGTTGTTTCCCTATTTCTAGGCTAAAGTTCAATCGATTTCGGTTGAACTTTGGCCGATCAAAACACTTGATTCTCGTAAACATCGCCGCTAGTTAATTGGCGGGAAGCATGATGATACTTTTGTTCCCGTTGCTTACTTGGCGAAATTGACCCACTTACCTCTGAGCGTTTGCATTTTGGCTTGTGGGTTCAATATGTCCTTTATTTCAAAGACAAATGAATAGGTTCCGGGCGCTAGATACTGAGGAGGAACTCCATTATTTTCTTTGGTTTGGAAGACCATTTGTCCGCTCATATTATAGACAGTAAGTTGTTGAAATGCGTATTGAGAAGAAATGAAACGCAGCTGATTTGTCCATCCGAAGTGTAACGGATTAATATCGTTTGTACCGGAAAATTCCACCACTTTTACCTTTTTGGTGGTAACGCCATGGCAGCCATTTGGGTGAAAAGATTGGACTGTGATTAGGTAGTTTGCGGGGGAATTGGCAAACGACCAGTTGATGGGGTTAAGGTTGGCGGTATCGGCGGGGTTGCCGGTGCCAAAATCCCAATGAACGCGGGTAGATTTTGTATTTGCAGTAAAGTTGAATGAGGTTTTAGGCAGGGTGATTAGTGTATCGGGGTTGGATGAGATACTAATGGGCAAGGTGTCTTGTACTTTAATTGCGATGCTAGATTCTTGATAGCAGGGCTTAGATGTTTTGTAGGAAATGAGCCAGCGGCCGGAGGCGGCGGCGGGCTGAAACTTGTTGTTGATAACCCCTTTGTTGAATCCACTTTGTGTGCGACTCGTATCGCCGTTGAGGCTAATTACTTTCCAGGTATATATGGTGTCTGCCGATTGCCCGGTGGCTAGTTTTAAGCCCTTATTAAGGTCCACAGGAGCATTGTGCGGACAGGCCAAAGTATCGCCTTGATAGTTCGCCAAATAAAGCTGCACCGATGTTATAATAGTGGTATCGCAGTAACGACAGCCCAAAGCAGAGTCGTTGGCACAGGCGCTGATTTTGTATTTGCCCACCGCAATTGAATCGGGATAGCTCAGTAAAATGGCTTTCCTCGGCGTGGTTGTGGTGTAGCCAATTTGGGCGTTCGACTTGGTAGGGCTCGATAATAATGTCCAATCGAAAGGCGATGCTTTTTTTGGCGATTGCGCTACGATTTTTTCCATCAATAAACCTGGCGTGGTAGTGCATACTTCAGCATTTCTTGTCAACGAAAACTGTGGTCGATAGATGAAGTCGATTGTATTTGTATCGCGACTCAAGCAACCCAGCGTGTCGTAGGTAGCCACAAACGTCAGTTTGATAAAATCGGGTATTTTAGGTTTTGCCGGCGCCTTGATTTTGTAGTTGTTAGGGCCGATGCTATCGAGGTATTTCCCGTCCAAGCATCGAATCCCAGTTTGTTCGCCACCATAAATCATGTCCTTGTTCATTGGATCAAGCAGTGAAATACTCTTCCCATTACCACAAGCCGGGGCAAGTGGTTTTGACTTCCATTTGAGGTCGCGCGAGATAATCTGTGTAATCCGCAATTCTCGGATTACGTTGCAGCCTTTTGAATCGGTGATCGACAACAGTACAATTGAATCTTTTTGGAGTGATAATGACTGCGACGATGTGGTTCCTAGTTTTGGGAGCTTACTCAGGTTGATGTTTCGGGGGTCTCCAGAAGTATAGGCAGAATTATAATCTATGCCATACCATTGGTAGCTCAACTTCCCTGAGGGGTAAGTTAGGTTGTAGGGTTTGGCGATGAATGTGGCCGATGGGCAGTTGAATGTATCGGCGATGGGCTTGTAATTTCCCAATGAAAAATCCACTACGGTGTCGTTTAGCGTTAAAGTAGTATCGTAAAAATTGAAACAGGAGCCCATGTTCGACATCAGTGCTTTGATGCTGTATTTCCCGATGCCATCCAAATAAATTGTATCAATGTCTTTGTAAGATTTGGCTACAAAGCTGCTGCCCGTTTTGCTGATTTGCCACTGACATTTGGCGCCAGGTCCTCCGCGTAAATTTTTTGTTTTGATTTCGATTTTATTGCACCCAAGGTATCGAACCGTATTGGTGGCTTGTGGGATGGGGTAGACGCGGACTTGTATCGTATAACTCATTTCCAATGGAGGAGAGCAATGCTGGTCGACCACTTTTATTGGGATCAGGTAAGGCACGTAACTGGTGTCGGCGTTGGTGGGGGTCCAGCAGACTTCAAATGCTCGTGTGTAATTATTTGGAGCGTAGACATTGAATGGGCTACCGTGGACATTTTTTAGCGTGTAGGTTAGCAGTGAATCAGATTTCGTTTGTTTCGGTGCCGCCATGATGTCGTTCATTTGAATGACTTTGTTGCAATATTTGTTGCCGACACAAATATTAATGGGCTGACCCACTAGCGTTGAAATAGAGGGGTTGTTGTTATCGGCTGGCGCATCGATTGCGTAAAGAGGCACTTCCCTGAAGTATCGACAAATCAGGGCCCATTTGCCGGTGGTATCTCTTCGATATTCGTTGATGTGATAGCTAAGAACGCCGTAGTCGCCGCTGTTAATTGGAGAGAAAGTGAAGTCGCCGCTTAACGTATCAAAATTGACGCCTCGAGCAGGGTTCGTAGCGCCATTATAACTACAACTTGTGGATGTGGTTGGCACGCAAACTGGATCTAAGGGCCGTAGGTAGTTTTTACTCTTTGAATAGGTGCAGGTTGTATTTGAGTATGGAGTGATGGCATAGCTTGGCATTTGGACGAAGTGCAACCAATCGTATTCGCTGGTGTCTACGATGCCTTGCGCGATGACGGCTGTTCTGTACACGGGAAGGTTGTGGATTGGATCGAATACGGAAACTGGAGCGATATTAGTTTTTGATTTGCATCGATTGAGATTGCCGACAAAGAGGGTTGCTGCCGTAAGGAATTGGTCGGAGCCACAGCCGGATGCTAAAGTGTAGTAGGCGTGATAAAAAGAGTTGTGATAAAATGTGATTTCTTTACAAGTGCCGCTGCTCAGGGGCTTGGTGAAGGTGGTTGAATTTAGATCAACGGTGCATTGGTAGGTGTATTCTGTAAATGTATTGACGCCGCAACCGGTACTTGTTGAACATTTGGTATTGGTTTCACGGCTGCTTGTTTGCGACATCGACAGTGTTGTTGTGCCGCACGCGCCTTTAAAGCCAAATTCAATATTTAAGGTTGTGGTTGTTGGGAAGGACATTATTGATGCGCAGGGTTTATTTGCGATCAGGGTAACCAAATATTTGTTGTTGCCGATGTGTGAAATCTTCATTTCTCCTCCCGCGGCATAGGCTGCTTTGGCAATTTGAAGGGTGTTAATGACAAGAAATAGGATGAATAGTAAACGTTTGGTCATGCGTGTGTTATCAGTGAAAACTTAGACACAAATATCGAGAGTTTCGTATCTTTGTAAAAATAAAAAATACACACATGCCTTATCCAGAAATGCTAGTAGCGCCGATGCGTGCCGAATTGACAAACCAAGGGTTTACCGAGTTAAAATCTGCCGACGAGGTAGTTTCGTTCATGGAGGGTAACAATGATACTACTTTGGTGATGGTGAATTCGGTATGTGGTTGTGCGGCGGGCTCCGCCCGCCCAGGTGTTTTAAAGTCGTTAACAGGCGCCAATAAACCCGCCAAAATCGCTACCGTTTTTGCAGGTCAAGACGTGGATGCAGTGGCTAA
The DNA here is from genome assembly GCA_945870885.1 of Chryseobacterium gleum. Classification (GTDB taxonomy): domain Bacteria; phylum Bacteroidota; class Bacteroidia; order NS11-12g; family UBA955; genus UBA955. The sequence goes on from CAMBTR010000079.1 coordinate 7,359, forward strand.
AATCCGTGAATATTTGGCTCCGTTCCCGCCATCTTCTCCCGCTGTTGCCCTTTTTAAAAATGGAGAAGTCGTTCACATGGTAGAACGCCACATGATCGAAGGCCGCACCGCCGATATGGTAGCAGACAACTTGATGTTTGCTTACGATCAGCATTGCTAATATGACAAGCGGTTTGGCATTGTCGCAACTGAAAAACTACCTCGTTGAGGTGGAAGCCCTCTGTAGAGAAGTAGGCGCATTTCAAATGCAGCACTGGCAAACGGTTAAGTCGGTTGATATTGCAGACAAAGGACTCAACCAATTGGTGAGTTTTGTTGACAAGGAATCAGAACAGAAACTAATGGACGGGTTATCGGCGATTTTGCCCGGTTCCTGTTTCATTGGGGAAGAATTTAATCCCGACTCAGTTTTGAGTGATGAACCCACTTGGATCATCGATCCGTTGGATGGGACAACCAATTTTTTGCATGGTCTGCCCGTTTTTGCTGTCAGTGTGGCTCTGTGGGACGGTGGATCAGCCCAATTGGGTGTCGTTCATGCCCCTGCGATGCAAGAAACTTTCACTGCGGTTCGCGGTGGTGGTGCCTATTTGAATGGCAAGGTTTTGCAACTCACGGGCGAATTGAATTTGTCACAATCGCTTATCGCTACTGGTTTCCCGTACTACGATTTTGAAAAAATGACACCCTATTTGGAGTTGTTGTCCGATTTGATGCGGAGCACTCACGGATTGCGCAGAATGGGTTCGGCCGCCATTGATTTGGCTTATATGGCCGCGGGACGTTTTGATGCTTTTTACGAAATGGGCTT
>CAMBTR010000080.1 GCA_945870885.1 Chryseobacterium gleum
TTAGATGCGAATGGGGCAGATCAGTTGATCGGTCGGGGAGATTTGTTATATAGCGGCGGCAATGAAGTCATTCGATTACAATGTCCGTTTGTAGATACCCCAGAAGTGGAGCGGATTGTTGATTTCATCGGAGAGCAGCGGGCGTTTCCAACTGCTTATGTTTTGCCAGAGGTAAAGGAAGAGGGAGGTGTATTGAGCGGTGATGGTCTGGATTCCGGCGATTGGGATCCGATGTTTGAGGATGCAGCGCGTGTGGTGGTGTTGAACCAGGTGGGCAGTACGAGCATGATACAGCGCAAATTGAAGATCGGTTATAACCGGGCGGGTCGTTTGATGGACCAGTTGGAGGACGCCGGAATTGTGGGCGGGAACAATGGCAGCAAGGCGCGTCAAGTTTTGATCACCGACGAGCGTAGTTTAGACCAATTTTTGAGTAATTTGCGTTGATTTTTAAAAGGATGATAAATAAGGGTATTTTGGGATTGAAAAAGAAAGTTGGCGCGCTTCGTTATGTGGGCGTTTTATACGTTGGATTAGTTTATTTGCTAGGTCAATCGTTGACGGTGCAGGCACAGAACGATCCAAAGGCGGAGGCCATCATCAAGAAGGTGGCGGCGGTGTATAAATCATACAGTACCATCAAGGCATCGTTCACGTTTACAACCACGCCGGTCAGTGGTAGGGCATCGGTTGAGAAGGGCAATGTTTGGTTGAAGGGGAAGAAGTTTAGATTGGATTACGCGTCGCAGGAGATTTACTGCAATTCTCTGTTTACCTGGACCTATAGCAAGGACGATGCGGAGGTGACTAAAGAGAATTTCAAGTTGAAGGATAATAGTATTACGCCCAACGAGATTTTTACGATTTATAATAAGGGTTTTAAGAGCAAGTATGAAGGTCCGATTGTTCGCAATGGTAAGAATTACGATGTGATACAGTTGGTGCCTAAGAATGCAGCGAATTACAGCTATGTGAAGTTAGAGATCGATAAGGCGACGAACAAGATTCAGCGGGTAATTCAGCATTACAAGAATGGAACTGAGGTTGCCATTGAGGTGACTTCTTTGGTGCCGAATACGCCCTTGGTTGATACTTTCTTTGAATGGAATGCTGCGGCGCATGCGGATGTGGCGATTGTGGATTTAACGAAGAAGAAGAAGCCTTAGGCTTAAGATATTTGGATTTGTGTTTAAATATAAAGGGCCGCTATTGCGGCCCTTTTCAATGTATGTATTGATTATGTCGGTTAAGCAGGCATTCTACCCAACACCTCAGCCATTTTCTGACCGATTTCAGCAGGAGATGCTACTACGTGGATGCCACATTCAGCCATGATGGCCATTTTAGCGGCAGCGGTATCGTCTTTACCACCTACGATGGCTCCGGCATGACCCATTCTACGACCCGCAGGTGCAGTTTGTCCGGCGATGAATCCAACAACTGGCTTTGTTCCGTATTCTTTGATCCAGCGAGCGGCTTCGGCTTCCATGCCACCACCAATTTCTCCAATCATTACGATACCTTCAGTTTCGGGGTCGTTCATGAACAATTCCACCGCTTCTTTTGTCGTTGTACCAATGATCGGGTCTCCACCAATTCCAATGGCTGTGCTTTGTCCCAATCCCAATTTGGTTAACTGATCTACGGCTTCATAGGTAAGGGTTCCTGATTTAGAAACTACACCGATTGAACCTTTTTTGAAAATGAATCCGGGCATGATACCAATTTTGGCTTCGCCTGGAGTGATGATACCAGGGCAGTTTGGGCCGATCAAGATGCAACGGAATCCTTTGATGTATTCACGCACTTTCACCATGTCTTTGGTTGGGATACCTTCGGTGATACAAACAATCACTTTGATTCCGGCTTCGGCAGATTCCATGATGGCGTCGGCGGCGAATGCGGGTGGAACAAATATGATACTTACATTGGCAGATGCTTCGCGAACGGCGTCTTGTACACTATTGAAAACAGGCCGGTCTAGGTGAGTACTTCCTCCTTTGCCGGGGGTTACGCCACCTACTACGTTGGTACCGTATTCAATCATTTGTTGGGCGTGGAAGGTGCCTTCGTTGCCAGTGAATCCTTGTACGATTACGCGAGAATCTTTGTTAACCAGTATGCTCATAGTATTATTCTGCGCGAAAATAATACACAAGGCCCCAAATTCAATGGGCTTCGGGTGATTATTTCTCGATGGAGGAAACCAATTCTGGTGACAAAGGTTTTACACCGGAAGGGTAATAGGCGATGAGTTGTCCTTGTTCGTTGATGAGGAATTTGTTGAAATTCCATGCAACTGTAGCGTCTAGTGCGCCATTTTCTGATTTGTTGCAAAGCCAACGGTATAAAGGGTGTTGTTTGCTACCTTTCACATCCAATTTTTCTGAAATGGGAAAAGTTACGCCGTAGTTTTTTTGACAGAACGTAGCAATTTCTTCTGCGCCCCCTGGTTCCTGTTCCATAAATTGGTTGCAAGGGCATCCGATAATGATCAGCTTTTCGGCGTACTTCTCTTGCAATTGCTGTAGTTCAGCGTATTGGGGGGTATAACCACATTTTGATGCGGTATTTACAAAAAGGATTTTCTTGCCTTTGTATTGAGAGAGATTGATCTGGCTCGCGCCATCCAATGATTTCATTTGAATGTCGTAGATACTTTTGGCAGCAGCTGCACTCTGACTGGGGTCGATGGTTTTGGTTTTACCAAATACACAGGCGGTAATCAATGAGCCAATGGCGGCGGCGAAGGAAGCAATTCTAATGATTCTCATATTGGAGTAACAAAGATAGGTGCAGATTGGTTTTGTGGATTTTTTGAAAATTGCAAGTGCTTTGCCTGGCTCTGTAAAAATTGCCTAGAATTTTAGTTATTTTCGTGGAATGCGATTCAAATTTTCTTACGTCTTGGTCTTCTCTTTGGGTTTGTTGTTTTCAGGTATGATGGGATTGGTGGGATGTAGCGAGGAATTGCCGCCGGTGATTATGACAGCCGAAGAAAAGCCTTTGTTGGATACTTTTTACATAGGTAGTGTTCCTTCTGCAGCTGTGAAAAAGGTTCTGTTGTTTGATGTTACAGGCGTTCGCTGTAACAACTGTCCAAAAGCCGCCGTGTTGGCTAAAAGCTTGGCATCGAGTAATTCAGGCCGGATAGAAGTGGTTGCCTTGTATCCCAAGACCCCAACGAGTTTGACTTACCCTTGGTCGGGTTTCGACACCATGAGCACCATAGAGGCAGAACAAATTGCCACTGCCATGGGTGGAATTACCTCGTTGCCTTTGGGTGCGGTGGATCAGGTGGCATTCAATGGAAGTAAGTTGTTGAATACGAGTGATTGGGGTGCTTCGGTTACCTCGCAGTTGGCGAAAACATCGCCCATTAATATTATATTAAACAGCATCTGGAAATCTGCTGATGGCAAGGCGAGGGTAGAAATCAAAGCAATTGCCAATACGGCTTTAACAGCCAATTATAAGTGGGTGGTAGCCATCACCGAAAGTGGGGTAAAAAGCAAGCAATCAGACCAAGATGCACCGGGTGGTGTGGTGGAAGATTACGTCCATGAACACGCTTTGCGTGGCGTGGTGGGTTCAACTTTGGGTAGTGATATCAATACGGCTTCGGTTTCGGCGGGATATGTGAGAGAAAAACATTTTTACGTAGTTCCCAAAGCCAAGTGGAATGCCGTTAATTGTGATGTGATAGTTTGGGTATATAACGTGGATACCAAAGAAGTGGTGCAAGTGGAAAAAGTGGCGCTCAAATAAGTTGAGGCCCGTTTAATAGGAGTTTCGAAATGACAACCCCCGCTTGGATAGGAGCCAAACAACGATTCAAGCAGTATTTGCAGTTGGAGCGTTCACTGTCGTTGAACAGCGTAGATGCATACATTACTGATTTAGATAAGTTTGAATTATGGAGTGTTTCCCAGGGATGGAGCGGTCCGTTAGATATGGACCAGCAGCGCATTCAGAAATTTCCTGAGTGGGTTGCGGACTTAGGGTTTCAGGCTACGTCTCAGGCCAGAATTATAAGTGGTGTTCGTTCCTTTTATAAATTTTTGGTGATGGAAGACAGCTTGGCAGAGAGTCCGGCTGATTTTTTGGAACCCCCAAAAACGGGAAGGAAATTGCCTGTGGTGTTGAGCGAAGAGGAGATTGATGCCATGATTTCGGCGGTGGATCGGAGCACGGCGGAAGGGGAGCGCAATGTGGCCATGTTGGAAACCCTATACAGCTGCGGTTTGCGGGTGAGTGAGTTGGTGGGGTTGAGAATGACACAAGTCCACGCCACGGAGGGTTTTGTGCAGGTGGTTGGAAAAGGGAATAAAGAACGCTTGGTGCCGGTGGGTGGGCGGGCCTTGAAGCATATTCGAATGTACGTGGATCAGGTGAGGGTTCACTTGAACATTCAGCCCGGCGCTAGGGATATTGTATTTTTAAGCAAGCGGGGTGGACCAGTGAGTAGGCAGTCGGTGTTTTTATTAATCAAGGCCTTGGCATTGAAGGCGGGGGTGAGGAAGAATATTTCGCCCCATACTTTCCGACATAGTTTCGCCACCCATTTGGTAGAAGCGGGTGCGGATTTGCGGGCGGTGCAAGAAATGTTGGGTCATGAGAGTATCACTACTACGGAGATTTATACGCATTTGGACCGTAACTATTTGGCGGATACGTTGTTGAAGTATCACCCGCGAAGCGGATGACGTTAATGCCAAGGATTGTTGGATATGGGATATTTAGTGACGAAATAACGATGGAAGCATATTTTTACAAGCGGGCATCAACCAATTCTCTAGGCAGAGTTGATTTAAGATCAAAAATGACACTATTTACATTTGATTTTAGCGCATTGAAATCTAAATCCAAGAATTGATCATGGGCAACAGTTAATAAGATTGCATCATAAGTTTTTAGTTGGGTAACTGGTTGGATATTGTGGAGATTATACACTTGCTCTGAATTGGCATTTGGATCAAACACATCCACAATCATACCCAATGCCATGAGTTCGTCGTACACTTCGAAAACTTTAGAATTGCGAATGTCCGTACAATTTTCTTTAAACGTTAGACCCAAAATTAGTACATGAGATCCGCTGATGGACAGATTCTTGGATACCATCAATTTTAACAATTTATTCGCCACAAAAATCGCCATGTTGTCGTTGACTTTACGGCCACTCAGAATCACCTGTGGTTTGTGGCCAAGTTTTTCCGCTTGATAAGCGAGATAATAGGGGTCAACTCCAATACAGTGGCCACCTACGAGTCCTGGTTTAAAATGTAGGAAATTCCATTTCGTTTGAGCCGCTTCAAGGACATCGGCCGTATCGATGTCCATCAAATCAAAAATGAGGGCGAGTTCATTTATGAATGAGATATTGACATCGCGTTGGGCATTTTCAATGGCTTTGCACGCTTCTGCAACTTTGATACTTTTTGCCTTAAAAGTGCCTGCCTCGATGATAGATGAATACAATTGATCAACTATTTCAGCGATCTCAGGGGTAGATCCGGAAGTTACTTTTTTTATACTCGTTAGAGTATTTACGCGATCGCCGGGGTTGATACGTTCCGGAGAGTAGCCACAGAAGAAATCAATGTTGTATTTGAGTCCGGATGTTGACTCCAATATTGGAACGCAATCATGTTCTGTACAACCAGGGTAAACGGTAGATTCATAAATAATGATATTTCCTGGACTGATCATCGCACCCAACATTTTTGTTGCCTCTAATAAAAAAGTTAGGTCGGGCAATTTTTGTTGGTCTACAGGGGTGGGCACGGTGACAATGTATATATCACTGTTTTGTATTCGACTACTATTGTCGGTCAATTCTAGCGAAAATGAATTAGAGATTGCAGAAACGAGTTCGTTGTGATTGACTTCTTTTGTGACGTCAGTTCCGTTATTGAGTTCTGCTATTCTTTTCGAATTCACATCAAGGCCAATGGTAGAATATTTTTTTGCAAAGGCCAAGGTTAGGGGCAAGCCTACATAACCAAGTCCAATCACTGCTATTTTTTTATTTGTTATTGACATGGATTACTTGGGTTTAGGGTCTTGCCATTGTTGCCATGTTTTTTTACCACGTGTAAAATAACCGATAACAATAGATTGGGTTATACTGCCGTTTAATTCTGCTAACGTTTTGGCTCCGGGAGTGGAGGGAAATTGGGATTTGATTCGGTCGAATTCGCGGTGGGCTTTTACAATTTGCGGAATGTGAGACCACTTGCCTTGCAACAGAAAGAAAACGCCGGCCAAGCCATCGAGTAGTTTGCGGGCCAAGATGCGCCCCGACTTTTCAGATGGATGCAAATTTTTGTGCAGCATCAGCAAGTTGTTGCGGAAATTCAAAAATGTTTTGCGCGGACTTTGGTTGGAGAGGGTGGCACCGCCAATGTGAAAAACGCGGGAGGCTGGGCAGGACCAAATGCTATAGCCCATGAGTTGCAGTCGCCAGCACAAATCTATTTCTTCCATGTGGGCGAAAAAGGCGAGATCCAGGCCGGTGGCGCGTTCCCATGCTTCGCGCTTGATGAATAAGGCCGCGCCGGAAGCCCAAAAAATGGGCATCGGGTTGTTGTATTGACCTTGGTTGGTTTCAACGTTGCCAAAAATCCGACCCCGACAAAACGGATACCCGTATTTGTCGATGAATCCGCCGGCTGCGCCGGCGTATTCGAATTTGTTGCGCTTATAATAATCGATGAGGTGCGGCGCAGCCGCCCCCAAATCCGGATATCGCGCAACCAATTCCATCAATGGCGATAGCCATTGCTCATCGGGCTCCGCATCGGAATTTAACAAAACAAAATAATCCTCGGTGCAATGCTTCAACGCCTCGTTGTATCCACCCGCGTAACCGGAGTTCTCGGACAGCTGAATGAATCGGATTTCGGGGTAATGGCCAGCCATGAATTCCGCACTTCCATCGGTGGAGGCATTATCAACCACCGTGATCGTCGCCCCGGGATAATTACTATTCCGAATCACCGTTGGCAAGCACTGCTGCAACAGGTTACGGGTGTTGAAATTCAGGATGACGATATTTATGGTTGGGGATGGCAAAATCTTATGTTATTTGGCGGCCGCGGCGGAACTTGTTCCGACGGCCGCCCCGCCTTTAAAATTGTGAAACACAAACTGTGGCTCCGGCGCTGCCATCAAAAAGACGCAACAACGAGATTTTGGATTGCCGTAAGTCTTCAAAAAAGCACCCAATCGCTCCTTCTGCAAAATGCCCAACTCTAAGAATCGCTCTATCGTGGTGGCATTGATCGAATAGGGGAACCCGAATTCGTCGCGGTCCACAATCATCTCGCCAATCTTCGCCTGCTCTTGATGCGCCACATATAAGGGATGCTCCGTAAAGCCGCCATCGACCATGTCGGTGCTCACCTCCAGTAAAAAATCATTCAACTCGCCCAATTGGGCCTCCAGAGATTTTAATTGGGATTCTACTACTGGATCTGACATATTTTTTAGTGTTGAACGATAAACTTAGATGTGATATTACGTGATTTTTCGCCGTCTAATTGCAAAAAGTAAGTGCCGTTGGGCAAATTCGCTGTTGGGATCGCACTAGAATCGCCGGTGCTAAAACTGCCTTCCAAAACCACCGCGCCCTGTAAGTTATAAACGCGATAACTGCGGTTTAACAAAGACATCGAACTGCGAACAGAAATTGAACTGCTGCTGGGGTTGGGGTATAATTTAATCGAACCGCCTCGCGATAAAAGGGAAACCGAAACCGGCGCTTCCATGTACACCAAAGGCAAAGCAAACATCCCTCGGCCATGGGTGATTACAAACAAAGTGCGGTCGTCGCGCATCTTGATTTCGTGAACTGCGACATTCGGAACGCGGTAATCCTTACTCCATGTTTTGCCACTGTCGATGCTGTAGTATAAGCCAAAATCAGTGCCCGCAAAAAAGACTTCGTCCGGACGGTAAGGATCCACCGCCA
>CAMBTR010000081.1 GCA_945870885.1 Chryseobacterium gleum
GAAAAAAGTGGCTGTAAATTCATTACAAAGCCAATTCATCGCTTTTGAATTTGTTGCGCATCGAGAAATCAACACCGCGGCCTATCGGTAGGCAATGGGCAGGGTTAAATAGCCGAAAGTAGCGATTTGCGCAAAAACAAACCGGAGTTTAGCGGAATACTCAAACTGAAGCGAATCCCGCGCTGCAACTGTTGCTTGTAAGTGGGCAAAACGTATTGTTTGATTCCTCCAGGTCCGCCAACTTCTTCAATACCACCCACGGTCTTCCGCAAATCTTTATTCATGAAAAATGGCACACTCACCTGCAATAATCCAGTGCGGATCATCAAGCCTGCATCAAAAAACTTGGTTGGCAATGGCAATGATTCAGGCACGGAGAAAAGAACTGGATTGGGCATACTGGCATAATCGGCGAATACCCGAACGAGGGCAGGCACTTTGGGCAAACTCATCGAAAAATTAAAAGCTGCCAAACTGCTCCTACTACCCATAAAAGTTGCCGTACCCATTCCACCCATATTGTTCATGCGCTGCTGTCCGTTGGTGGTAAAACCATATCGACCACCCCAAGTATTATTTATATACGTAGGCGCGGAGTTCCGCCCCCTGAAATACTCATCATAGAAGACATCCTGCTGACCTGAGGCCCCGCTCAACATCAAATACATGTTCTCAGTGTGAGCCCGCCGATCATCATTTCTACCATCACTTAACATACCCACATTGCCCCAATAGCCGCGCAATTCAATGCTTCTGGCCTTCTTTTTCTCAGCGATGTAATTCAATGTATACTTGGCCTCAACTTGAGCCCTGCCAGTAGTTGAGTTTGTCCATGGAGATAACTGAGACACACTCTCAAAACTGGTTTTGTATTCAAACACCGACACCGGTCCACGCTTGGTCCCAAAATAACTCAATCGAATTCCGCTGCGCGTTATTTCGCTTTTTTCCGGTCCATTAAATGGTGCCCAATCTCTCCCCTGCCAATTGATCAATCCCGTTGCCTCCAAAAAATGCGTAAACCCTTTGCGGCGTTTCGCAATGCCCAACTCCATAATCGCATAAGGTTTGATCACCGTAAATCCTGGATGCATCAACGAATTATCGCCGAGCGAATCCAGCCAAGTTGTATTACTCTGAAACGTCAGTGCACTCACCCCAATCCGCAAACTCTTGTATCGCTTGCCACCCAAGGGATTGTAGCTGATATCGCCCAGGCCCGAGAGATTCTTCCGCCCAAACGAATACATCGGCACCAGAGTGTACCGAAACTTTGGTGCAGGCAAACTCGTATTGTGCAACACAATACCCAACATCATGCGATCGTATTGATTCCAACCCACCGCCGGCAACCAATAATGGTTCCGCTCGTTCGGCAAATCATTGCCCGTACCAAATTGACACTTGAACTCGCGACCACCCTTGGTCCACATATTGTTGTTGCGATTCACCTCCGGAATGTTCCGATCCGCATCAATCATCACCGTATCCTCACGGGTTGATAGTTTTACTACGCCACCCGCTTTTTTCAATTCTTCCGGCGACATCCAAACCGACTCCCACACTTTGCCATTGCGAATGGATTGAACGCCAATGGGGCCATTGACTGAACCCACGTTTTTCACTTTCACATCCATCCCAATACGATCAAGTTGATTTCCAGAGCGACCCAAATGCCGTTTCACACCCACAATTTTATAATCTGCAACCTTTCGAGATTCAATCAAATCATCGAACAACCAGCCCAATTTCTGTCCGCTCGTTTCTTCCAAAACCGCCCGAAAATCCTCAGGCTGCGGATGCCTAAACTTCCAACGCTCAAAATACGCTTGCATGCAAACATCAAACATCGAATCGCCCAAATAGGCCTTCAAATAATGAAATACCAACCCCGTTTTTTGATACATCACCCCGCCGTAATTGGCTGAAGAGAAATCCGTCGACAACGTTTGTATGGGTTGATCCACGCCAAACGAAGCCATGCATCGATACATCAAATCGCCCTCGTCTTTGTGCGACAGACCCAACAATCCCAATTTCTTTGCCAAACCCTTCACCATATCACTCAAACGCGTATTCGTTGGGTACTTCGACGCCACATAACGCATCTCATTCAGGGTGTTCAACCCTTCGTCCATCCAACCAAAATCACGCTCGTTGCTGCCCAAAATGCCGTAAAACCAGTTGTGTCCCACCTCGTGCACAATCACCACTTCAAGCGCTTCTTTATTCGATACGCCGCCAATCACCGTCACATTCGGGTACTCCATGCCACCACCCGCACTGATGGTCCCGTCAACCGCCGTAACCTGATTGTAAGGATAATCACCATTCCACTGCGAATATTTCAAAATACCATCGTGCAAATACTCCAACGCATGGGGCTTCCACAGACCGCTAGAAAGAGGCGTATACATTGCCCAAGTTGTTACCATTCTTCCACTGCGAGGCAACACCACCTGGCCTTTCAACACGAGAAACGTTTTATCGGCAAACCAAGCAAAATCGTGTACTCGCGATTGCGTGTAACGAATCGTCTTCATGACCGTAGCGCCCGAATTCATTAGAGTTGAACTGTCGTTGTTGTTGGCGTAGTACTTATCTATTTTCGACCAATCCAATTCCGACCTCCGAATGGGGATATCAGCCGCGCGATACATACCCGCAGGGATGAGTTCCTTATCCAAATTTTCTTGAAACGGATACACTGGCTCCGATTTTTCCTCGGTGGAAGGCTCAGGTTTGCCACCGGCGACCCCAGAACTTTGGTTGGGCTTTAAACTGGTCACCCCATTGTATTCGGCCAGTAAATTCAACCGCTTGATTTCACGCTCCGTCTGTAAATCGCCCGTTGAACCCACCGTATAATCTTCTGGCAATGTGATACTTACGTCGAAGCTTCCATATTCTGAATAAAACTCACCTTGATTTAAATACGGCATTGGATGCCAACCTTTTTCATCGTAGACCGCTGGTTTTGGATACCACTGCGTGATTTGATACGTTTGTCCGATGTGACCCATGCGCGACACCTCGCCTGAAGGCAATTTCACCCGAAACGGCGTAGTAATCACCACTTTTCCTCCCGGCGCCAAAGGCTTATTTAATGTCAGCTGAGCGATATCTATGTGCTTTGCATCGTACGTCAACTTTACAGATGTCCCATCGGCCTTGAAGTCCAACGAATCGATAAAACCCTGATATTCTGGATCATTTCGAAACAAATAGTCTTTGCCCGACATCATCAATTGCTTGGCTAGTGCAGTATTTTTATTCTTGTAAGCGTTCGGCCATAGGTGAATATAGAGTGAATTGAGTGTAGCTGGCGAATTGTTCGTATACGCAAACTCTTCAGAACCACGAAGCATGTGCAACTGGTCGTCCAGGGTAACCTTGATGGTGTAATTGACCTCTTGCTGCCAATTTCCTTTGGTTTGAGCGATGGCCGATTTCAGTAAGAAAACCATACCCAACGCGATGATGATGCGTTTCATAAGTATGGCAATTTACGAATTTTACGGCAGAATCATTTCAACGCCGCTTTCGGTAGACCGCACCCTTGCATAGCCATTTTCCATATCGTCCAGTCCTAAGTATTGATCGTTGACGTAGGAAATCAAATCCCTGCAGCTGCGATCGATGTTGGCTTGGTATCCGGCAGGCAAGTTCAAGACAACTTCCACCGATGGATTTCGCCATGGCGCATTTTTACCCAAAATCAACACATCGGGCAAAAACAACGTTGTTGAATCCCATCGAACATCGTAACGCAAACCTGCGGCATTGGAAACCGCATTCAAACGACTACCCCTGCTGCGTTTGAAAACTGTCACGAAAGGCTTGGATTCCAGTGTATTGGCGATGGTCAAGGAAACATCATTGCTGGCACGGTTGACCATCAGATCGTAGAAAGCATGTTCTCCGTGGTAACCATGGCCACCGTTCAACGTCACTTCCACATCAATGTCGTTGATGGACGCGTCCAACTCCTCACGGGCACGACCGTCTAATTCACTTTCCAATTTCAAAGGCACGGTTTCGGTTCGCACCGAAATGGTTTTTGCGCTATCCACTTGCTCACACGTTTTGGCGAAATTCACCGATGCTGAAGTCGAAAAACCGCGGCCCACTTCAACCGATTTAACCGTTAAAAATACCAAGGCAATCCAAAAGGCCACGTTCAACGGCCAGCGCAAGAAGGGACTCATCTTCTTCCCATTTACCAAGATGCGAATGAGGCCGTAAATCAGTTGAATCGAAGGCACCAAAACCACAGCGCAGATGGCCAAAATGGTACCGAACAAGTAGGTATAACCCAGCAAGAAATAATCGTAAAAGGCATCGAAAACAAAAGCAATCATACCGGCAGAAAGCACCGCGCCAATGACGCCAGGAACTATGATGGAAAACAGGGCCACCAGGGCAAAAGCAGCCAGAAACTTGACGAGCAGCCTACCTGTTTTACTCAGCCCGCGCTTCGCGCGGGGCTTCACGCTCTCCATCGCCTTAGCGTAGGCCGACTCATAAGCAGAGCGAACATTATGATCCACCACCTTCGCCAAATTATCAAAATTTACCGGCTCTCCCCGCATCTGCAATTTCTCCGCCGGTGTAGAGGCGGCCGGAATAATTATCATCAAAAAGATATAAACCAAAATCACCGTTCCAAACGAGGCAACCGCCAAAATACCAGAAACCGCCCTCACAAATACTGGATCCCATCCAAAATACGCTGCAATCCCGCTACAAACACCGTAGACGACAACATCGTCCTCGTTGCGATACAGACGCTTCCCGTCCTTGCCATACACATTTGGCTCACCTGAAGCCTTAGATTCCTCATTACCATTTTTACCCGCTGCACCATTCGTGCCCGCTCCACCATTTGTACTATCCGTTCCCTCCGTATCCGAATTATCCATGGCGTCGCCCAACTGTTCGGCAGAACCAACTTGAGCAATGACATCCTCCACTTGATTGATAAAAATGGCGGGTGTCCCCGAATTTAACATGTGACTAAATAACTCCGCAATCCGATTTTCGATGTCGTCATATACTTCCTTTTCAGTAATTCGGAGGCGCAGCGACTCCAAATATTGCTTCAATCGGTCGTAAGCAATCTCATCGATTTGGAAAACAAACCCGTTGATGTTGGCTGAAATAATTCGGTTCATGGTTGTTGAGTTGATGTGGTTTGATTTTGATTATTTTCGATATGATTCAATGTCTGATTCGTTGCGATGCGCGATACACAATCTACGGCAAACTGCAATTCCGACCATGTGCTCCGCAGAGAGGCCAAAAACACAGCGCCAGATTCCGTAATCTCAAAATACTTTCTTGGCGGACCCGATTTGGATTCCTCCCAGCGGTAACTCAACAATCCCCCATTCTTCAATCGCGTAAGCAAGGGATACAAGGTACCCTCCACCACCAGAAGCTTGGCTTGCTTCAAGCGATCCAATATATCAGAAGAATAGCAAGACCCCTGCGAGATGATCTGCAAAATGCAGTACTCCAAGATCCCCTTGCGCATTTGCGATTGGGTATTTTCCAAATCCATGGCACAAACATACATTAAAATTTTAGTACTATGCAATACAAAGTACTATAAAAACATGATTCTATTCGATGAACGTCTTCCCTAATGAACAAAGTCGAGGAACTGAATTTCAATTTGTAAAAAATCCAACTATCGAATCTCAATATTGTAGGCAGTCAATAGCCCTGGCAATCCATCCAAAGAAAATTTGGCCTTTTTGATGTTATTGGTATTGGGATCGATGCGATAATACTGTGCCGTTGAAAAATTCGTCTATCTTTAATTGAATTGCTATGCCCCAAGTTTTTAGACCTCTGTCTTGCCTTGATTCTCCTTGGGTACATCCATATCCCCAGGCAAAGTCATCCCGCCCACATGAAACTCACGCATGTAAATTTTCACGAGCAAAATAAACAAACTGATGAGGATCGGACCAAAAATCAAGCCCATAAACCCGAAAATATTCACCCCAATAATCACCCCGAAAATGGTAATCAGCGGATGCGCATCACCCCATTTCTTTTGAATATATAGACGTACAACATTGTCAACTGTCCCCAACACCGCAATCCCAAAAATCAACACTGCCCACGCTTGCGTAGGATGTCCAGAAGTATACAGCAAGACAGCCAACGGCATATAAGCAAGACTCGCCCCCACGAGTGGGATTATCGCTGCGATGGCGGTGGCACAGAACCAAAACAACAAATCATCGACCCCTAAAAATGCGTAGCAAATAACCGCCAACAAGGCCTGTACAAAAGCAGTAGCTGGAATACCCGCCGCATTCGAAATCACCAGTGAATTCAGTTCTTTGCCAATGAGGGCGATGTGATTATCTTCTAGCGGTAGATAGGTAAAAAACCAGGCTTCCATCGCTCTGCGGTTGAGTAACATAAAATAGAGCACAAAATACATCACTGCCACCGTAGCAAATGAATTGGCAATTACCCCAACCATGGAAGTCGCCGCGGCGGTGAGAAACGAAGAGGCCTGTTTAAGGTTTTCGGCGGTGAGAATCTCAAAACCAAAACGCTGCTCTTGCTCGGTGATAAACAAATTAATTGATAGTAATACCTGTTCGCTATGCGATACCACATCGGCCAACCGGGCAGTCACTTCTCCGATGATCAATCCTGCGGGGACTACGATCAACAAAAAACTCGTAACCAACAAAAAAATGGTGGATTTTTGATTGCCCAATTTATAGCGTTTATCCAGATAGGCTTGGGGTTTACGCAAGAAAAAATAGAGGGTAAGTGCGCCGAGGAATCCCGACAAAAAACCCAAAAGCTCCGAGGCAATAAAAAGGCCAAATACAACCAACAGGAGGAGATAGCTATTCTGTCGGACAGTCGATTTTTGCATACACAAAGAAACAAAAAAAACGGGGGCCGCGCGCAGCGCGGCCCCCGTTTACACTATTAAAAACAAACTTACGCCTGCGCTGGAGCAAACTGTACGTTGAAAATCAACTTAATGTCGCTTCCAACCACTACACCACCTGCCTCAGTTACCGCACTCCACGTTAAACCAAACTCCTCGCGCTTAACAACACCCGTCACCTCAAAACCAATTTTGTGATTGCCCCAAGGATCTACCATCTCGCCACCAAACTCAGCCTTTAACGCTACTGTGTTGGTTACACCCTTCATTGTCAAATCGCCCACAACCGTATACTCATTGTCAGAAATCTTCTCAAAAGAAGTACTCTTAAAATCGATGCTAGGGAACTGGGCCGCATCAAAAAACTCAGGTGATTGCAAATGTCCGTCGCGATCCGCACTATTGGTGTCGATAGAACTAACAACCGCAGAAAAAGCAACCTGAGCACCAGAAAAATCTGTGCTGCTCGCTGCATGTAACGTCGCCGAAAATTCTTTAAACTTACCGGTTACCGTTGAAATCACCAAGTGCTTAACCTTGAATTGCGCTTCGCTGTGCGAAGGATCCAAATTCCATTGTGCTAAAGTTTGTGTTGTCATATTCGTATATCTTTTTATCTTTTTATTCGTTACAACAAATATCGTACAATTGCATCAACCTTGCAAGAAAATTCATTGATCCAATGGCTACAAAACGACAAACATTAGATTTTCTCGGTAAATTGCGACATGCGTAGCTTCATTACAGCCGTTTCACTAGCAGTTGCATTTTTCATTGCTCAACCAACACAAGCCCAGTATTCTGGCAACGACGATACCATTAAGGTTCAAGAGCCCCTTGTTTCAGT
>CAMBTR010000082.1 GCA_945870885.1 Chryseobacterium gleum
ACACCTACGGCGAGCACAGGGAATTTTTGGAGTTTTCTCTGGAGCAACACGCCGACCTAAAAAAATTCGCCGAAAGTCAAGGCATCGAATACTCAACCTCTGTTTGGGACGTTACCTCTGCCAAAGAGTTAATCCAAATCGAACCAAGCTTCTTAAAAGTTCCATCCGCTTGTAACAATTACATCGATTTATTGAGAGTGTTGCGCGATGAATACAAAGGCCAAGTCCATGTCTCTTTGGGCATGACCACCCACGACGAAGAGAACGAATTGATTTCTTTCTTCGAAGAAAAAGACCAAGCCAAGCGCCTGGTTGTTTACTCTTGCACCTCTGGATACCCCGTTCCTTTTGAAGATATCTGTTTGATGGAAATCCCTAGGATTGCGGACGCTTACAAAGCAAAAGTCGCTGATATCGGATTTTCAGGACACCACCTGGGAATTTCGGTTGATATCGCCGCTTATACCCTAGGCGCTTC
This sequence comes from Chryseobacterium gleum, assembly GCA_945870885.1. Taxonomy (GTDB): domain Bacteria; phylum Bacteroidota; class Bacteroidia; order NS11-12g; family UBA955; genus UBA955. The sequence goes on from CAMBTR010000082.1 coordinate 479, forward strand.
TTGGGTTGAAAGACACTTCACCAAAGATCGCACGTGGAAAGGCACAGATCATGCCGCCTCCTTGGAATTCGCTGGTTTACAAAAATTGGCTCGTGACCTAAACGCAGTGTATCGCTCGCTTAGTGCCAAATCAACCGAAATCTTGGCGATTGAACAAGTACAGCGCGACAAACTTAAATATCGCGGTTAATACATGAAAACCGTGGCTTTCATACCAGTTCGCGGTGGCAGCAAATCCATACCGGGCAAAAATATCCTACCTTTTAATGGGAAGCCCTTACTCTATTGGACAGCCAAAGCAGCGCAAGATTGCCAAGAAATTGCCGAAATCATCATCGCAACGGATAGCCAAGAAATTGCCGAAATAGCGATACACTTGGGCCTATCAAAAATCGTGATTTACAATCGGTCTGCGGAGAATGCGAACGACAAAGCAAGCACCGAATCGGTGATGCTTGAATACCTGGAAACCTCCAATTTGCAAGCCGAAGATCGATTTATACTGATCCAAGCTACCAATCCGTTCTTGTTATCCGATCATTTGAACGATGGTATCAACCTACTCAATCAGCAAGCCCAAGGATCTATAATTTCCTGCGCTACCTTCAAAAGGTTTCTTTGGAATAGAGACGGATCACCAATGAATTACGACTTCATGAATCGTCCTAGACGACAAGATTTTGACGGGGCGATGCTCGAGAACGGCGCATTCTATATTAACAGCGTTGGCAACATCAGGGAAACCCAGAACCGCTTAACGCATCCCATCGCAATTGTGGAAATGCCCGAATATTCTGCGGTGGAAATTGATGAGCCAGAAGATTGGATAATCGCCGAAAAAATTCACAGAAAACACATTTTAACCCATTAAAAACCATGATTTTACCAAAATTAATCATCACAGACATAGACGGGGTTTGGACAGACGGAGGGATGTATTACGACAATACAGGGAATGAGTTTAAGAAATTCAATACCATCGATAGTGCCGGTATCATTTTTTGCAGAAAACTCAATATCCCCATCGCAATCATCACCGGAGAGGACACTAAAATTGTGGCGAATCGTGCCAAAAAGTTAAAAATCGACTTGTTATATCAAGGGATCACAGACAAACTCACCGTAGCTACCGAACTATGCAATTCCATGGGCATTAACCTTGGTGAGGTGGCTTATATTGGCGATGATTTGGGCGATATCGATTTACTCAAAGCCGTTGGTTTTTCAGGCGCACCGGCCAATGCAAGTGACTATATCAAAGCCATTTGCGATGTAGTTACGATAAAAAAAGGAGGCGATGGCGCCTTTAGAGAATTTGTTGAAGAAATTTTGGAACGCAGTGGCCAAATGAAACACGTTTTGGGATTGTTTAATCTATAAATTTGAAATCCTAACACCGATACATTCATGCCTATTTCTACGATACTTTCCCTCGGCAAAATTGTCGTTAAGTCGCGCCCAACTCCCGGCATCCCCCAGAGAAAGGACGAGGAAATACTGATCATTGGCAATGGACCATCGGCAAAAGATTTTTTAGAAACCACCAAAAATCAAACGTTAAACCCCGCAGTTCTCTGCGTCAATAAGTTTGCGTTTGGACCCTATTTTCAAACACTTAAGCCCAAATATTACTTACTGCTTGATGGCGATTTCTTCCATTTTAACGAAGCCATTTTTCAGGACCCTCAACAACATCCACGGGTGAAAATCAAACCAGAATTTGCAGAATGGCAGCACCAGATCAACGAGACTTGGAAGAACCTGTTCAAACAGAATTGGGGTCTCACTTTGTTCATACCTACCGCATACAAAAACAGTTTCATGGCAAAGAAAGCCCGTGAAAATGGGATCAAGACGGTAGCTTTTAATTATACAGTAATCAAAGGATTGCAATGGTTTCGGTCGCTCACTTACAAATTGGGGCTGGGCATGCCACAATCGCAAAACGTGATCAATGCCGCCTTGTTCCTAGCAATCAAAATGAAGCCGAAAAAGGTTTTTGTGACCGGAATCGATCATGATTTTCACAAGAACTTGGTGCTCGACAACAATACGTTATTTGAAGAGGTATCGCATTTTTACACCGACAAACCTTTCCGCCACCCTCTGGTGCATGCGGATGGTAGCGGGCCTGTAAAGCTCCGTCAAGTGTTCTTGAATCTTCATAAAGTCCATGTGGGCTATCAAGAGTTACATCGATACGCCAAGGAAAACCATGTCGAGGTGCTAAATATCACCCCCGCCGGTTTCGTAGATGAATTCCCGCGTGCAAATGCCAGTGTGGTTTTCAAATAAAAACCCTGAACCGCAAAAACCTTAATCGTTTAATTTAATGCCGATGGGTCTGAGCACCTTCTTGACCATGCTGTGAACATCTTCACTCAGGCGGAAATAGAGAATCACACCCAAGGTCGCTCCCACGAGTAGAATTGATTTGAGGACGGATATCCAAAACAAATTGGCCACATCAACCGTCCAGAGGTAATTAACTACGAAAGCCAACGCAAACAGAACAATGCTATAAATGATATGCGCTGTGATAGGCTGCATTTTGTATACCATCCAAATCAGAATTGCCATCACAATTCCACTGGCCAACCAAACAAATCCCGTGGCAATTGCTGCGCCATCAATCCCCATGATTGGTATCAGCCATTGGTTCATCAAAACACCTATTACGATGGAGCAAAAATTTAGTATCAACGACAAATAATATCGTTTCGAGAAGATCAGCATCGCGGCTGAATTCCCTTGAAGTAAAACGCATAGTTTCCCTACACCCAAATAAAACACAGCCCATTTTCCTGCAACATATAAATGTCCGTTAGGCATCCAATGAAACAGCAAATCGATATTAATCCAAACCAATAGCAAAGCCAATGCGCCCAAAATAAATTGGTTCAGACTGGTTTTTTGATAAAGTCGTTCGATCTCCGCTTGATCCCCATTATGAATCGCCTCGGACAGCTTGGGATTGGCAATCTGCAAAATGCTTCGGGTAGGAATTTCTATCAAAACCGCAATATTCACCGCGATGGCATAAATACCTGTCTGCGCGCTGCCCTTCATCGAACTAACCATCAAGAAGTCCATTCTTTGTAACACGAGCATCGCAACATAAGTGAGAAACAGATACCCTGTATATCGATAGAACTCAGGCTTTAGACCATCCTGCGAATTCACGAAAACCATATCCGGCTTGAAAGAGAGTTTTGTATTCTTGATCACAAACCAAAAATTCAATACCATGACTACCGCATAAACAGCAGCAATGCTGTGCATGGTCTGACCAAAATCCACCTTGCCTATATAATAAAGCCAGCCCAACAAACCCAAAAGGATGCGGACAACATTTTCCCTTAGGAATGAGGCAAATACGATTTTCCCCAGCGATGCCGAAAAAATCTCAAATACGGTATTAAATACGAAGAAAAATACGAAGGGTATCAACCAATGATAATAGGGCAAAAAATCACTGGAGTTCTTTCCCAAATACGCCACCACCCATGATTGTCCGGTTAGCAATAGTAATGCAACAAATAAAAAACCAATGGTAGGAATCAACAATAACCAAAACCCAACCCCGTTATGTCCGTTTTCATTTTTAAACCGCGGAAAAAACTTCCAAATCGAATATCCCGTACCCAACTGAGCCACCCCAGCCAACAAAGCACCCATCTCAATAAACAGACGAAAAACCCCATTTTCACTCGTGGTAAACACCAAGGGAAATAAATAAAATGTCGTAAATAACCCCACCAAACTCCCACTGTAATTTACAATGGATGCCCAAAAGCTATTTTTGGCAATAATCCCCGACATAAAAGCAAAGGTAATACACACGTCAGTTGTTTGCGTTTTCGCTCAATTGTAGGTAGAAAAAAGTTGTTAATATGTACAAAATGGTGTTAATTCGCTTTCCTAACAAAAATTGAAACAAACGAATATGAAAAAATTACTCCTTTTAGCTGTCGTTGCTGCCGGATTGGCTGGAATGATGCAGAGCTGTAAGCCAGAGAACCCAGATGGTGGCTCTACTGCAGCCTCTTTAACCGTTGCTAAGAAGCAACGTTCTTTGGTAGTGTATCACACTGCTACATGGTGTGGTCCTTGCGGTCTTTACGCGATGCCAGAATTTAAGAAATTGGTTGCTGCCAACGATGTCGACAATATTGTACCTGTAGATTACCATTCTTCTGTTTCTTCTCGTTTGGTTCCATTGTGGATGAAACCGAATAACGATACTTTATTCATTGCTCCTTTCGCTCAGCAATTTTTGTATACAGTATCCAACATTAACACTAGTGGACAGTATTCAATCCCTACTTTTTGGTTGAACAACTCATTGATTGGTAGCAGTAACATCAAATTGGCTGATATCCAAAGCAGTGCGGTTAATGCCAATTCTATCCCAGTTGAAATCGGCGTAGCTGCAAGTGCTTCTGCAAGCGGTCAAAATTTGAGCATCAAATACAAATTGAAAGCTTTCGCTCCTGAAGCCGGAAGTGATTATTATATTTCTGCATTCATCGTTGAAAAATCTGTTACTGCATTACAAACCGTTTCAGGTTCTGGCGATGTATCTACAGCACACGAGCGCGTAATCCGTGCTTCTGCTTTGACAAACGCTAACGGTGTGCCAGTTGCTTTCTCAACTGCTGCTTCTATGACTAGCCCTGCTGTGAACGCAGAAGTTGAAAAGACAATCTCTTGGACTTTCACTTCAATTCCTGATGCGGTAAAAGCCAAATTTGTAGGGTGGCCATGGTGGAATTGGAATCCAGCAAACACCGGCGTAGTTATCGCTGTTTGGAGAAAAGTTAATGACACTGTTAAGCCTTACTACTTGGTTAACACAGTATACACTGACGTAAAATAATTTCATCCTCCCTTCATTGGGAAATTTATAAAAAGAGAGGGCCTCGTCTATGACGAGGCCCTCTCTTTTTATAATCTAACCATTCCAAAAAACAGGCTAAAAGTAATCTTTCCCGTGACCTGAAATTTCACGGTAGAAACCTACTCTTATTTACCCTTGAAATCAGGCTTACGCTTTTCAACAAATGCCGCCATCCCTTCCTTCTGGTCCTCCGTTGCAAACAACATATAGAAGTTCTTACGCTCAAAATACAATCCCTCTTGCAAATGCGAATCAAACGCCTTCAAGACACTCTCCTTGGCCATCTGAACCGCAATGGGCGATTTCGCAGCAATCTCAGAAGCCAACTTTATCGCTTCATCCAAAAACAACTCTACCGGTACAATTTTATTGATTAAACCCGCTGCCTTGGCTTCCTCGGCAGAAATAAACTTACCCGTCAACACCATTTCCATTGCCCTAACCTTACCCACCGCTCTGGTCAAACGCTGCGTTCCACCCGCACCCGGCATCACACCAATATTGATTTCGGGCTGACCAAATTGTGCCGTTTCACTGGCCACAATCATATCGCACAACATACAAAGTTCGCATCCACCGCCTAAGGCAAATCCCGACACCGCTGCAATGATTGGCTTTTTCGTTTTTCGAATGCTATCCCACGTAGAAAACTGATCGATTTTTAACATATCAACCGCCGTTCTTCCCGCCATCTGTTTAATATCTGCCCCCGCCGCAAACGCCCTTTCATTTCCCGTAATCACAATCGCACGAACCGAATCGTCGGCATCCAACATCAACAAAGCATCCCGAATCTCCCCCATGAGCTGCAAATTCAATGCATTCAATTCCTTGGGACGATTCAATTGAATCTTTGCTACGTAAGGCGCCACTTGGGCATCGACCAAAATAAATTCATAAGACATTGTGCGAAGTTAATATTTTCTCACAGATCCTCACGGGGCGATTCTTCCACGAAACGATTCTTACCGCTGCTCCATGTGGGGCGATAACCAATTTCGGTAAAACCACAGCAACCCATAAGCGATACCCAACCCCAGCAACGCACCAAAAAACACATCCCCAACATAGTGAACCCCCAAATACACGCGTGAATACGCAATGCAAGAAGCCAAATACATCAAAGCCAAACGAGGGCGTCGTCCCAAACCCAAAAGCATCATCGCCGTACTAAATACCGCAAATGCATTGGCAGAATGACTGCTCACAAATCCATATTTACTGCCCGGCAATCCATTTGGCGTTCTCGGGTGTAACGATTCCTCCCTTGCTGGCCTAACCCTAGCAAAAAGCGGCTTACAAATCCTAGAACTGATGCTATCCGCCAGCCCAAAAGAACTCAGCGTAAGCAAAGTGGGTATCCAGAACTTCTTCCCAAACTGCTTGATAAAAAGCCCGAAAAACACAATATACAATGGAACAAATGCCCATTTGCTACTCAGGAAGATCATCATCGGATCCAACGCAGCAGAAGCCCATCGCTGATTAATCAGCACAAATAAGTCGCGATCAAAAAAATCCAATACAAATAACATCGTTGGCGAAGATCAACTTTTCTTGGAAACCAACACTATTCTTGGCGAAGTTTTCTCGTCAAAGGCGCCCAAATTATAATCGCCAAATACCGCAATCACCTCGAGCCCCGCCTGGCGATGCAAATTCTCCAAATCGTCCTTTGAAAAAATCCTGACCTGCTCTTGGAACAAATGTACCGTCTCGCCATCCCTAACTTCGATGTCCTTTACGATGTGATTTTCTGTTTGATGCTTCCTGGTTTTGAATTGATATCCGCCGCGCTCAACGACATCTTCCACGGGCAACTGCGTCAAAACAGGCAATGAATTCAAATAATCTTGAATTACGAATCCCCCCGACAAACACGCATCGTGCATATTTTGAAGCACCCGCTCATCCTCCTGCGAATTATCAAAGTAGCCAAAACTGGTAAACAAATTAAATACCGCGTGAAACCCCTGCTGAGGAAAATCCTCGCGCATATCATGACAAACAAATGTCGCCCCATCTCGATTCAATAGTTTTGCTTGCTCGATGCTGTTTTCGCTCAAATCAAACCCTAGCACATCCATGCCCAATTCGGCCAAATGCGCAGCATGTCGTCCCTTACCACAAGCCACATCAATTACCTTTGCACCCGATTCTAAACGCAAATAACCCACAAGCGCATCCATAAACGCCATTGCCTCCGCATCATTTCGATGGGCATACAAGGCATGGTAATATGCCGTATCAAACCAAGATTCAAACCATTTCATCCAAAAAAGTAAATAATCTTCAAAGTTAGTGTAACTTTTGCCAACCCTATCTCGTA
>CAMBTR010000083.1 GCA_945870885.1 Chryseobacterium gleum
GGTTACTTGGTCCTCGACAATAGCTACCTCGCCCTTGTCCCCGGCATAGCCATAATGATCCTCGTAATGGCATTTAATTTAATGTCGATGGGTCTCCGCGACGCCCTCGATCCTTACACCAAAGATTCGTAAATCACCACGGCCGTCCGATCAATCGATCGCAAAAATCGCCACTTTTTGAACCGACATGGATGCAAAATTACTGCACAAATACGGTAACCGGGTAATAACCCAATCCGTCCATGATGTTTAGATAATAAAGGCCACTGCGCAATCCGAGAGGAACCAAAACTTCAGATTCTCGAACCGCAGATTGACCTACATTTCTACCCAAGGCGTCCACCCATTGCACTTTGCATTCTCCCAGTCCATCGATATGGATGATCTGACCCGCCGATGTTGGATTTGGATAAGCAATCAATCGAGTTTTCGAAATATTCTTTACAGCCGTATGGTCTACCAAAACAGAGATATCGGCCGTATCCTTACAGCCATTGGAATTGCTGGTTGCAATCAAACGAACGATATACGTTCCAGCTTGTGTGTATTGGTGAACGCCTGGCAATCCCGTCTTCTTGGTACCATCACCCCAATTCCACTCAAACGTTAATCCACTGGTAGAAATCGGAACACAATTCAATTTCAACTGCCACAACAAATTCCACGTGAATCCCGCCGCAGGTCTCGCCTTAACAACCACTGTGACCGGTGTGCGTTCGCTTCTACAGCCATTATTTTCTGTTTGATACCAAGCAGTTCTGCTGCTAAGCATCAAACCCAAATCGTAGCTTGAACCCACGAACAAAGGATCGGTAGCCACTGAATCTTCGTACCAATAAACATTACCAAAAGGAACTTTAGCGGTCATGTTGCCCAATGCCTTGGCACAAACCGATGGCGCCGTAACCGAACTCACTTTAGGAATATCGTTGATGACAACTTCTACGCTATCCAATTTAGGAGCAAAACATGCGTCCTCTGATGACTTATAATAAATCTGATTCTTACCACTCAAACCGGTAATCAATGGCCTTTTTCCCACGTAAAACGGTGTTGCATCGTTGCGCTTATAATACCAATTCAACTGACCCCAGGGCGTTGATCCAAACAAACGCGCTGTATCATTGGAACAAGCCGAATCCCCCGCAGCGCCAAAGACATTGGGGTAATCTTTGATTATAACCTTCACCGCAGTACGTCCGCTTCCGCAGATACCATTCCACGACTCAACATAAACATAGCCATCGCCACGTTTGGTACCTGTAAAAGTATAGGTTGTGCCTTTTGCCAATGGGCTTCCACCGGTTGCATCAGCAAACCATCGCAACGTATCAGAGCTAGAACCACTGCTGGCCGTTAATTTTACCGCATTCACGCCCCTTGCACAGACAAAAGTATCCGCAGGTGCTTTGGGAGCCGTGGGTGCGAAACTGCTGCCCACAAAAGCTTTGACCAATTTGGCGCCGCCGGCATACATACAACCTTTGTTATCGGCCATCACGTAAAACGAGGTGTCGTTGCTCAAAGGTCCCACAGTTAACAAATTGCCAGTAAACTGAAGCGTTCCCCCTGTGGCTTTATCGTACCAATATAAGCTGCCAAAATCCGTTGATGCCTGTAAATTGGCCGATGCCCCAGCGCAAATCGAATCGTTCTTTACCGTAAGCTTGGTAGGATAATTATTTACCGTAAACGGCACTGTAAGCCATCCCGATTCACAAGTATTATTGATTGCTTTCACAAAGAAAGTATCGGTCTTTTGGCAATTGTAAATCACCAATTTGTTGCCTTCAAAAAACGGTTTTGTATCGGTGACCTTGCTAAACCACTGCACCGTAGAACCCGCATCAGCCCCAGCAATAATAACCACTGTATCGCCTTTACACCCTTGAGCAGCCTGGTTCAAACTCGGTGTCCCGGGTCTAAAGTATATCGTCTTAACCGATGTATCGGCGCAATAATTCCCGTTGTATGGATATACCGTTGATATCAATTCTACCTTCAAATTTTTCTTAGATGTAGGCTTGTATTTACCATCAATCGCATACTGAATCAGACGATTGTCGAAATTCCATCGATGCGATGAGCGCTCAATGTTATAGTACACATAGTAATTATAGAAAATGCTGCTAGCAACAGTTTTCTTGTTCTGATTTTGGAAATACAGAGTATCCAAATTTGGATAACAATTCTGCGTTGTTGTGAAATCGGCTCCCAAATTATAACCCACAAAAGGGTACATCTGCATGTGACTATTGAAAACCGTACCACCGATATTCAAACTCATACAACGATACCACTTCCCACTTACCGAACCCACACCCAAATTGCGCTTCTTTCCATCGCCATTGGTATAAGAATTACAAACCACCGCCGCCAAAGCCGTTGTACTGTCTGATTCTACCGTGATGATGTAGTTCCCGTTCACCGTAATCGGTTTGCCAAAATCGGCATTTAATGTAATCCGACTCAATGGAATACTACTCCCCATCACCGTATCCACCATAATCGTGTCCGATGCAATGGGTGTACCCGATGGTAAAGAATCAGCCCCCGCTTTGTACAAATTACAAATCAAATTGATCTTTACCGATTTGGCCGGAGTTGGCGTTACCGAAAAACCAAAAAATCGGAAACCCGAAACAGTCATCACCTGGGGCGCATCAAAAAACTGACCCAATGAGCTGCCTTTTTTTATCGTGATGCTGTTGTAAGCCGTACTTCCATAGGATGGAAACATACTAGTATCACCATCACATTTTGTGGGCTTGGCAGCGCTTCTGCCTTTCACTACTGGCTTCGCGCCCACCACAGGAATATCGTTTACAATGTTGTGCGGAGTGCTTACCAACTGAGCAAAAGCGCTCGTGGTTATCACCAATGAAATCAATAGTATAAGTCGTTTCATAAGAATTTATATTTTGGGCAAGGTGAAATAAAACAATAACACACACATTCCCAAATTTAGAAGTCCTATTCCGCCTAAAAAATGTGTTTGAAATGACCAAAAATAGGTTCTAAAGCATAATTCGAACAAAACCCGTAAATTTGTAAAACCCTAAAATTATGTCGAACAACTTATTAAAAGGAAAAAAAGGAATCATTTTCGGTGCGCTTAACGCCAATTCCATCGCTTGGAAAGTCGCTGAACTTTGTCACGCCGAAGGCGCCCAAATCGTATTAACCAATGCGCCTGTGGCTGCGAAAATCGGACAAACCGACGAACTAGCGAAAGCGTTGAACGCCCCCTTGATTTATGCCGATGTCACCAAGATGGAAGACCTCGAAAACTTGGTGGCTGGTGCTACTGAGGCTTTGGGTGGACCGTTGGATTTCGTGCTTCACAGCGTGGGCATGAGCTTGAATGTGCGCAAGAAAAACCCTTATACCGACTCTAACTACGAGTATATGCACCAAACCCTCGATATCAGTGCGATGTCGTTCCACCGTTTGATGCAAACTTTGATCAAAAAAGACGCCATGAACGAATGGGGTAGCATTGTGGCCTTGAGTTACATCGCTGCGCAACGCACCTTCCCTGATTACGGTGAAATGGCCGATGCCAAATCGTTGTTGGAAAGCTTCGCGCGCTCTTTCGGTTACCACTACGGCAAGAAAAAACACGTTCGCGTGAACACCATCAGCCAAAGTCCAACCCCAACCACAGCAGGTTCAGGCGTTGGCGGGTTCGATGCGTTCTTCAACTATGCCGATAAAATGAGTCCGTTGGGCAATGCCAGTGCGGCCGCTTGTGCAGAATATTGCGTGAGCTTGTTCTCGGATTACACCCGCATGGTGACCATGCAAAACCTTTTCCACGACGGTGGTTTCAGCTTCACTGGAATCGCTAACGATTTGATGGACGGTTTCCGCAACCCATCGGCTGAGTAATCGCTACTGGTAAATAACCACTTGGGCTGTCTGCATTCGACACCCATTAACCGTTAATGTCAACCAATACATACCCGACGGAAGGCACGATACATCCATCGACATTTTATTATCGTTGATGTGATTGCAGTTTTGTTCCAAGTAGATGGTTTTTCCTGTGATGTCCATCAAAAGGAATTTGTTCCCTTTTTGATTTGAAAAATCCAATTCCACATCCAACGCACCATTGGTGATGGGGTTGGATTGAATACGGAAATATGTCTTTTTAGGGACATCCGTCACAGACGAAACCACGCCACCGAATTCATGCGCTCCTATATCGAATTTGGTACCTGCGGGTATTGAACTACCCCAAAAATCGCGTGCACCCACAGTGAGTCCCATTTCCTTGGATAAATCAAGCCCTGCATCTTTGGCTGGAGAATTCGATACCAACTGAAATTGATTCAAAGAATTGTTTTCTTTTGGATACAACAAAGCCGCTGCATTGGAAGTGCCTGTCAATAAAGGATCTGCTTCCACACCCACCCCATTCCCATTCAATTTCTCATTGCCCGTAGCACGAAACGCCGACAAACTGCTGTAACTATTGCCATAGGTAATTTTGAAAGTTCCCCCTGAACTCCAATACAAATTTCCTGTAAACACCGGATTCTGTGGAACAAAGGTGGCAGGAACATGAACCAACGAAAGTGGGCCGGCACTGCCAGATCCCGTAACCTGGAAAATGTTGTTGTAACATTTCACCCCCGACATATTGGTTCCATAATCCGTCATTTGAAATGAACCGAATGTCGTGTATTTATTCTTCGTTGAACCACTCACATACACTGTATTGTTGTAAAAATTCAATCCGTTCCAAGTGGTGTTTGGGGCAGTAAAAAGTGTCACAGCACTGTTATTCGTGCGGGCATCATTGATGCTAATATTGTATCGAACAGTATTGCTACCCCAAGCGCGAGCACCAGTAAAATTGCCCAACAAATAGCCGGCACCGTCATTATCATGAGAGTAACAATATTGAACAATTGAATTGGTTACGCCACCATCTAAATCAAAACCTAAGCCATCACAACCGGTAGAGGATCCCGACGAATTGTGATGCGATTCACAATATTGAATGGTCACGTTGTCGGCCGACCAAACCCAAATACCGCCCGGTCCCCCACAAGCCGAATTCAAAGTCCCGGTGTTGTATGCCACACATCGCTCAATTACCGAATAATCAATTTGAGACAGTACAATACCGCTGCCTTTGTGACTGCCAGCAGCATAGCCTGTAATGTTATACACTTCTGTGTTGCGAATCTGAAAATCCCTGTGGTGATAAAAATTGGTTGTTTGGTCGTCGTATGCAAATGACACGATGCCATTTTCCCGACAATCATGCACCGAGCAACTATCGATACGAACCCCGCGATAACCAGCCTTCACCGTTGCCGACCAACTAGAATAAAAGCGCATACCGCAGTAGCCGAATCCAAAAACCTCAACATTGGTTAGGGCGATATTCGATAAATAGCCCGAGGGTTTATCTGTAAAAAACAATATACCATCAATGTCTTTTTGGGTACCATTACCGGGTCCTTTAAATACCAAATTACGTACATGAACACCTTGTAAATTGGTGGCTTTAAAACCGCATTTATTTGTAACTGTGGTATTGATTGTGGCTCTACCCAATCCATAAGTTGAAAAGACCACTGGCTTAAGGGCAACATTTCCATCCAAAGCATCCAATTCGATGTTTCCAGTGAATGTCTTTCCCCCTTCAAACAAAACCCGATCACCTGGCTGAAAAACCTGTGCATTGACTTTTGAAAGAGACGTCCATGCTGTGGCCAATGTCAAACCGTCTGTGTTATTACCTGTGGTATTAACATAATAAGTTTTACTCGAATTGGGACTGGGTGATGACCCATCATTGAACACTTCCAACAAACCTTGAGCATACCACCTTGCCAAGTAATCATTGGGATGTAGCGAATTCGCTGTACAGTGCTTGGCACCCTTTCTTCGGTACACAGTATCGCTCATGGTGGTCATGTCCATCACGGCAATTCCCGATGCCTCCAATGATTTTAGCTGCGACAGAAATCCATACATCAATGCATCACCGTTGCTGGGTGAGCCTTGAGAATTAACATCTGGCAACATATTTCCGATGAGGATAAACTCTGCATTCGGGCAGTCCTTTTTAATTTTATCGATGCAAGACTGCATACTGGCTTTAAAAGATGCGTTCGACGTGCCCCAGATATCGTTCATGCCCATATCCAAAATCACCAAATCTGGACTGTTGGGGTTCACCATGCTCTTGCAATATTGATCGATCCATGCCACCGTTTTTCCCCCACACGAACCATTAATCATGGTGATGTTTCCACCAAATTTCGCCAACAATCCTTCGCCCAATAAGTCTACATAACTGTGCATATAGGGTTTGGTTGGCTTAAAATTCTTATCATCGCCCGCAAATCCACTTACGTTCAAACCCGCAGTAATACTCATTCCGTAGGCTTGAATCACCAATGCTTGCTTGTTTTTTAATTTCGACATGGTCTTTGGTAACAAATCACCCTTGTAGCCAAAAATCGTCTTCGCACCCCAATCCCCGCGATCTGGTATGTAAGTAACGCAGGTCCATGAGGTAGGGTTGGTATTCATCAAACCATTCGATTGGCCATTGCCTTTCACACCCCCTTTAACAACGTAGGTCGTCGATACTGCCGATGATTTTTGAGTAATCGTCTTGCCACTCACCGTGAAATCCGTATTGGCTGCGAATGTTTTTGAAAAGTCATAGTTGGTGACTTTTACAATTTGTTTGGGTTTGAATATCAAATTGGCCGTGCTGTTCACGCCCGAAAGCAAAACCAACTCGTTAAAAATGGTATCCGAATTCCAAAAAGGTTGCAAATATTCGCGAGTACTACATGTAGGGGCATTGCTGCTGTAGTTGGGAAATTCATAATACCCGCCACTGCTCGGAGTCACTACCACCCATGCCGCTTTTGCAGGTGTTGCAGACCATCCCGCTTCCGCTGCATCAACCGATAGAAGTAAATTGCTATTTACATCGTAAAAATCGCACTTCCCACCGGCATAATAAATAATATTTGGCTTGGCCGCCACGGCGCCCGCTGGTGGCTGGGCAATGGCCGGAATTGCGAGCAAAAGGCCAATCAAAAATGCCGAAAAATGCCTTGATCGATTGAATAATTTTTTCATCATCCTACTAAAAATTAATTGCAAGATAAGAAGCAGAAAGAAATATTTTGGTTGCCCATATAAAAAATGCAAACACCATCAAACAGGTCCGATAATAAACCAACTTTTCTTAGATGTGATTCTTGCGAAATCTAAGAGACTAATAATAAAAATTCAGCACTATTCAAGGCGAAAGCCTTGATTTAATCCAAGCGCCAGCCACTTTGTCGTACCGCGCCCTGTCGTGAACTCGGCCAGGTCTGCCCTGCCAAAATTCTATTCCATCCACCACAATTTCATAGCCTCCCCAATGCTCCGGGCGCTCAATTTTAATGCTCTCATCAGCCATTAAAGCCTCCATCTGCGCATCCAAATCCTCCCTACCCGAAATCACTTCGCTTTGGTTCGATACAACGGCTCCCGCTTGAGAAATTCTGGGACGACTGTAAAAATAGGCATCACTGTCGGCCTCGCTAATTCTTCTCACGATGCCCTCAACCC
>CAMBTR010000084.1 GCA_945870885.1 Chryseobacterium gleum
CCCAAGACAACTTCCGCAGGAGTTTTCAAACCCGATACCGCTGGAACCTACAAACTCACCTATACTTGGAAAGGTTGCACATCGATAAAAACAGTTTTTGTACAATCAATCGTAGTTCCAAAATTCGATACAATATGCGAATCTGCAGTAAATGCGAAACTAAAGTTCGCTCCGTTAGGACTTTACCCTCAATATTTTCCTGGATTAACCAATTACTATTATGGCACTTATGAACCTTCAAGAATGGGGGGTCCAAAAACATACAATATTTATTATATCACGCAAAATGGGTGTAGAGACACCACCCGACTCACATTATTACCAGGTGATGCGGGATTAAATGATACCTTTTGCCCAACGGCTGGGACGCAATTACTAAAAACGTTTCGACCCTTGACCAATTACACATGGAAAGGCAAAGGGATCAATGGTGTCGGCAATATTTATGACCCGTCGTGGTGGAAGACTGGGAAATCAAATATTGATACATTAACACTCACAACACCTAGATGCCAGGACAAAAAATTTGTGTACATCATTAATAATCAAATTCTTCAGCCTGATACCCTATTCTTTTGTCAAGAAGACACCACCTCATTAATCAAAAATAAAGGTGTGATCACTTCAATCGCTGGGGGGACATGGTCGGGGCCGGGAATTGTCAAAAAACTGTCATTCAATCCTCAAATCACAGGGCCTGGGCTATTCAAAATCATCTATTCATCCAAAGGGTGCGACGATACATTACTTGTTGTGGTAAGAACTAAACCATTAATTCAATTAGATACATCTATATGCCTGATTGACAAACCAATAATTTTGTACAAAAAAGATTCAAAAGGCATATTTTGGGGCAACGGAATCACCAATTCAACGGGAATATTCTCCCCTTCTAAGTCTGGAAGAGGCAAACAAATCATTAATTATCGCGCATCCACCGGTTGCCTAAATACTGTAAATATTTTCGTTGATACTGTGCCAATTATCAAGTTCAATTCGCCGACATTCTTCTGCTCAAAGGATTCGTTATTTGCGCTTCAAGCCCAACCATTGGGTGGTATATTCTCGGGAACTGGCGTGATCGGAAGCAGCATCAATCCCAAATTGGCTCGATTGGGCAATCTTAAAATCTACTACAAACTCAACTTAAATGCTTGCGCAGCAAAGGACAGCATGCCTTTTGTTGTCAATACGCCGCTTTCTGTATCCGTAACGCCACAAAATGACAGCGTTTGCTATGGAACCATTGTAACACTCACCGGGTCAATCAATGGCGGAATTGTGGCGAATCAAAAACTCAATTGGTCGCACGGACAGATCGGCCTCAAAACCTTTTACATTGGCAACAAAAGTGGCAATTTGATAATTACTGGTAGCGATGGCTGCTCAGACAATGTATCCGATACCGCCAAAATCCATGTTTACCCTAGGATTTGGAGCCTTGTTAGCGTCAGCGATACCGTCTGTCGTGGATTGAATGGTTGGGCTCACGTCAAACTGGGCAATGGAAACCCCTTTAAAACGAGCTGGGCCCATGATCCGAGTATCAAAAGGGATACTTTAATTGCTCCGGCCGACAATCGCTATCGGGTTACGATTACCGACAGGAAAACGGGATGTTTCGGAGATACCACCATTGAAATTCCAGGTTACCAGGCCATTCAAGCGGGATTTTCTATCCAAAAAAGCACCAATACCGAATGTCTGACGCCACTAGATCAAACAGCGACGTTCTTCAATCAAAGTACAGGGGGCACGAGAGGTATTTGGAAGTGGGGCGATGGCAAAACGACTCAATTTGATCCAATCATCAACCCTACCCATACTTTTGATGGATTGCAAACATCGTATCGGGTTATGCTTGCGATAGAAAACGATGGTGGCTGCAAAGACACCGCTTGGGAAGATATTTGTTACCACGATACCATTTTTGCATTTATTCCAAATGCTTTTTCGCCCAATGGCGATGGAATCAATGATGAATTGGATTGTCAGCTTTATGGCGCAACAGAAACCACAGTATACATTATGAATCGTTGGGGCGAAATTGTGTTTGAAAGCACCAAAATATCACAGCGCTGGAATGGTGATTCTGCGGGAAAGCCCTGTCCCGAAGGTGTCTATGCTGTTGTGGTTGAATTCAAAGGAAATCACCAGGCAAAGCGAGTTTTATCATCGTCTGTCACTTTGTTACGACCCAAGTCATAATTATTACCGAAATTCGCCCCATGTTTAGCGCGAATTGGATTTACAATGCATGGGCAGACCATTTGCGCGAGGCACTCAACGGTGGCTGCTTTGAAGGCGGGCTGAGTTTTGACAAGGATACACTATATCTGCGATTCGCAAGCGATAGCAAAGCTCACATCACCTTGGAGATCAAATTCCTAGATGGGCATTTGATGATTTTAACCAGCGACCGAGTTTTTGATAGCAACGACTACCGAAAAGGCATCGTACAATTCAAGGAAATCGAGAATCAACCCATTTTTAAGATTGTCAACAACCCATCAGATCGATGGATATGCATCGTCTTTAGTAACCGAATGGAATTATGGTTTAAGGGTTTTGGGAAATATGGGAACGTATTATTAAGAAGACCCCAATCTTCTGAAACATTACAAATATTTAGACTATCGCAAAAATCCGATTGGGAATTTCAGTATCCTGACGTCTCAGAAATTCATGGTCACTTTCAGCCACTTGAGGGCCTTCAACAAATTGTGTTTAATGATGGAAGTATGATAAACTCAGACGCCATTGGTGATGCACCCTTCTCTATTAATGGATTGGTTGAAGCGCAATTGCAGTTTATCAGGAAGTACTATTTCGACCAGACCAAGCAGAACATAACGAGTAATTTGGAAAAGAAGATAAAGCACCTCAAAAAGATTCTTGGGGAGTCAAATAAGCGACTATCTGACATCGCAACACGCAGGAGCAATAAGGAATTGGGGGATTTGATCCTAACGAATGCGCATTCGATAAAACCAGGGTTAACGAAAGCGATTGTTACGGATTATTATACCGATCAACGCATTTGGATTAAGCTCAATCCCGAGTTGAATGCACCCGAAAATGCCAAGAAATACTACGGAAAAGCCAAAAACGAATCCATTGAGATTTCTAAATTGCAAGATCAGGTGAGGACAACAGAGAAGTCGTTGGAACAGCTGGAACAATCATTAATTTCCACACTTGCCGCCACAGAATTCAAATCATTAAAACCGCTACAAAAATCCAACATTGCCAAGCCGGAGGCCAAGCAACCCGACACCCTACCCTATAAAATTGTTGAATTTCAAGGCTTTACGATTTGGATTGGCAAGAACAACAAGGCCAACGACCAAATGCTCAAGCTATGTCAGAAGAATGATCTCTGGCTTCACGCCAAGGATGTCGCTGGCTCACATGTGATTTTACGCAAAAAAGGCGCTGAATTTCCCCAGGCCGTAATTGACTTTGCCGCCCAGCAAGCAGCCAAAAACTCAAAAGCCAAGACGCAACTTGTAGTGCCGGTGATCGCTACCTTAAGAAAGTTCGTGTCCAAGCCCAAAAACGCGGCTTTTGGAGAGGTTAATGTGATGAAAGAAGAGATTGTTGATGCGTTTTTGAAATAAAATAACTCGTTTTTAATGAGATCATTAAACAACCTAACTTATATAAGTAATTTAATAACATCAAACTACCCTCTTGTGCTTCCACCGGCGATGGCTCCACAACCAAACATGAGGTTGATTTAGGATTTCTTTCTCCGTATGGTTGGCGATCAACTGAGTAATTTCTCCGTCCTTGGTCGACTTTGGATCCAAGCAAATTGGAACTGTATGCGCTTGATAATACCCTCTTTTGACTTTGGAAGAACTCAAGTAATAAACCGGCCAATCAAATTTCCTTGCGATTTTTTCAGCCCCCATCATAAAGGCTGTGTCCTGACCCAAAAAATCCACCCATGCAGCGCCTTTACCAGAACTCGGATTTTGATCGCCGATAAATGCATTCAGCGTCACAACTGCTTTGTTCGCGTCCAGAACCCTAAGCGTCTGTTCCATCGGAATCGGACTCGCGCCAAACTTAGATCGGACCAAAAACATCAAACGGTCGAACCCAGGGTTACTCAACGTTTTATACAGGCACTGAACCCTTTGTGGGCAAACGATTTGCGACATCAAGCAGATCCATTCCCAGTTTCCACAATGACTCATTACGATGATTGCGCTTTTGCCTTCTTTATGTAAATTGTCGAACTCATGCTGGTCGATATGGAGCATCCTTTCCCGCATCTGCTTCTCCGAAATCGACAGACCCTTAATGGTTTCAACGAATAAATCCGATAAATGGCTGTAATATTTCCTTTCGATCGTTTTTCGTTCAGTATCAGACAGATGAGGGAAGCTATTTTTCAAATTATCGCGAACCACTTTCACTCGGTATCCAAATACATGATAAAGCAAAAATCGCATACCGTTTGAAATGCCATATAAAGCCCAAAATGGCAATAAGGAAATCAATTTCAACCATGGCCAAGCCAAAAATTTAAAGGCAGTGCTCCCTTTTGGAACCGGGACTCGCTTCATGGTTAATAACTGCATGACTTATAGATAGTTGAATTGTTGACCGGCTTTCAAGGTTTTAACCGACAGGTACATCAACTGGATACAGCTCTCAATGTCCGATTGATGAACGGTTTCAACAGTGGTATGCATATACTTCAAAGGCAGTGAAATCAACGCAGACGCCACGCCCATGCCTGAATATGCGAATGAATCTGTATCAGTCCCTGTACTGCGACTAACGGCATTGCGTTGAATTGCGATTTCATTGTCTTTTGCCACGCCAATAATCAATTGTAGCAAGTTGTTCTGCACCGCTGGCCCGTATGTCACTACCGCACCTTTACCGCATTTGCAATCGCCTTGTATCTTTTTATTGTACAACGGAGAATGCGTATCGTGGGTAACATCTGTGATTATCGCTACGTCTGGCTGAAGTCGTCTTGATATCATCTCCGCCCCACGCAATCCAATTTCCTCCTGTACACTATTCACTAAGTATAATGTAAATGGCAATTTATCGCCCTTTTCAGATAAAATTCGAGCTACCTCCGCGATCATAAAACCACCCATACGATTGTCGAGCGCCCTACCCACCAAGTAATTCTCGTTCAACCAAAAACAATCGGCTTCAAACACTGCGACAGCCCCTACATGAACGCCAAGTGCTTCTACTTCGGCTTTGGTGGAACAACCAAGATCGATGAAGATATTTTCTTGCTTGGCTTCTGGGTTTTTATCGGTACGTACGTGAATTGCGGGCCATCCGAAGACACCTTTCACGATTTCACCGCCTTCGCAATGGACATTGCATCGCATCGAAGGGGCAATTTGAAAGTCAGAGCCACCGTTTCGGATGACATAGATGTAGCCATCGTCGGTGATATAATTCACGAACCAAGAAATCTCATCGGCGTGAGCCTCTAAAACGACTTTATATGGCTGACCTGGATTGATTACACCCACTGCCGTGCCATAAGTATCGATGATGGTTTCTTGTATGTAAGGCTTAAGATAATCCAACCAAATTGATTGGCCGGAGTGTTCAAACCCCGTTGGGCTAACGTTATTCAGGTATTTTTCTAAAAAGGCTTTTGATTCGTCTCTCATAATGCGAAGTTATCCATTCTCAAATATCTCCCACCAACATTTAATCTACAAAATGAAGTTGCAAAAAACCTTAAAATCAACCCAGCAGTTTTGCGATAATCCGTAATGGCATTAGGCTAAATACCAATAAATTTGAATAGTATTCAAAAGATGGAACAGCCAAAAGTGGTTTTCAACCAAAAACAGAATCCAGAATTTTTCAAATTGGTCACAAAGCGCGTCAACGATTATTTCCAGGAAAACAAAACGAGTAGGCACGCGAACTTCGCAATGAAATTCAAATCGGCTATAATCCTATTGCTTTACTTCATCCCCCTTTCCTATTTAATTTTTGGCGATATATCTAGCGTAGGCATGCAATATGGTCTTTGGGCAATTGCGGGATTGGGGATGGTTGGAATTGGGCTTACCATTATGCACGATGCAAATCACGGCGCCTACTCCTCAAAGAAATGGGTCAACGATATGATGGGCGGAACCTTGAATTTAGTGGGGGCTTATAATATCAATTGGAAAATCCAGCACAATATTTTTCATCATACGTATACGAACATAGTGGGCTACGACGAGGACATTCGAAAAACAATCATTCGATTCACGCCAAAGCACCCTTACAAGGCATTTCATAAGTTCCAAGCTTTTTACATTTCAATTTTATATATGATTTTCCCTTTTGTATGGATCGTGAGCAAAGATTTTGACCAGTATGCCCGCTTTAGCAAACAAAATTTGTATGAGCGAATGGGCCGGAGTAACCGAAAAGCCCTTATTGAAATCATTGTAATTAAAGTATTGTATTGGCCCACCACCTTGATACTACCAATTTGCGCATCGCACTTTGGCTATGGACATACATTGGCAGGGTTCTTCATGCACCATTTTATCAGTGGTATTATACTTGCTTTGGCGACACAACCCGCACATGTTGGCGATGACATGCAGTATTTTATGTCGACAGACAACGACGGAAACATGGAAAACAGTTGGGCTGTGCATCAAGTAATAACTACTGCTAAC
This sequence comes from Chryseobacterium gleum, assembly GCA_945870885.1. GTDB lineage: Bacteria > Bacteroidota > Bacteroidia > NS11-12g > UBA955 > UBA955. The sequence continues at coordinate 6,681 of CAMBTR010000084.1, forward strand.
TTCTCGGAAAAAAGCCCTTTCATTACGTGGTGTTTTGGCGGGTTGAATTATCAAATTGAACACCACCTATTCCCAACCGTTTGTCATGTTCATTACCCGGAAATCTCTAAAATCGTAAGACAAACCTGCGCAGAATTTGACCTCCCATACAAATCCCACCGTACATTCTTTGATGCACTGATGAGTCATTACGGGCAGTTACACAAATTGGGTGTAAAAGTGGCGTTATCCAACGATAACTTCGCAGAGCGTACTTAGAAACAATCTATTGGAATTCAAAAATTAGCGCTAGTAAGATTCAATGCATAAAAAAAGCCCCAAATTTCTTTGAGGCTTTTGGTGGGAGTTGAGGGGGTTAATCCCCGATGTTAGATTAGTACTTGAACTCTGGTCCCCCGTAAATAGCCCATACTATCATTACTACAACCACAAATGTCCCCGCTAATCCCAAGACGGTTTTGGCAAACAGATGGCGTTTTGGCTTAGACTTTGGTAATGCTCGTAGTTCGTCATCTGCTGTGTCGATGTAACTTCTTTCCTGCCTCTTTATTGAAGATAAGTGATTTGTTGATGGCTTGCTGTTCTCAATCAATGGCTGATAAACAGCGGTAGAAGTTTGTGCTGTATATTCCCTCCCATAGCCAACACTGGTGAAAAGGAATACGATAACTAAAAGTAAGTAGTTCTTCATAGTGGATATTTTGAATGGATATGAATTCAATGCTGTGCTGCGGTGTAAGACAATACAAAAATTGCTACCACAAGGCCGAATGCAACACCAATACCAGTTATGATCTTAGCAGCGAGATGCCTTTTCTTCTTCGTAGGCTTTGGGCTGTCTTTTTGGGTGTTTTCAGGATTGG
>CAMBTR010000085.1 GCA_945870885.1 Chryseobacterium gleum
AATTCTGCCGTGCTTTTGGGTGTCCAAGGGGCCTGAGTGCAAGTGAGATTGTTTTGTAAATATTTCAGCAACGACATAAAATCCCATACCGCATATACGTGGTGCTGCATGAAAGTTTGAAGCTTTTCCCGCGAATTGATTTTGTTGTAAAGTGGGTGATTCGCAAGCTTGGTTCTAAGGGGTTCGATGCTCGCTTGTAGTTGATGTAAATGTTGATTTTGTGACGCTGCTTCAGACATGGTGCAAATTTAACAATGCACCGGTTTTAAGGTTTTCGGAATTTCGGAATTATTGTCATTTTTATGTCAGTCCCGCATGAGGAAAGTAGTACCATCCCTGTCACTACTATAGAACTCCCTTTGCGATATTCAAATACCCAAGCGGCTTAGCCTAAGTTTTTCTTGGTGGATTTTCCGGCGCTTGCATCAATCTGATTCATCGCCATCATCTCCTTCAGGGTTTTGTTCATCCCGTCCGTGGATCCATCAAGGAAAATTACGTTGCCTTTGCCGTCTGATGCGAAGTTTTTGATTGCTTCTGTCCACATGCTAAACAACAAGAACGATGAGTCTAAATCGGCCTCCTTCATTTCGATGGCCGCGTCGCTCATCCCCTTTGCCACCTCTTTGCGGAACAATGCGATACCTTCACCCCTCAACTGCGCAGCAATTTTCTCGGCTTCGGCAGAAATTTTGATGGCGTTTCCTTCCGCTTCCGCAGCTTTGGTTTTGGTAATCAACAAGGCCTGACCTTCATTCTCAGCGGCCGCTTTCAAATTAGACGATGCAACCACTTGCGCCATACTCTTGGTAATAACTTCATCAAAAGTGATATCGTTCAACTGCAAATCGATCAAATGGTAACCCCATGATTCTAATACTGCGTCTATGCCTTCCTTTACCGATTCTACGATTTCTTTGCGAAGTGCTAGGATTTCGGCTTGTCTTTTGGTCGCAACAAATCCGCGGATCGAACCTTCAATCGTTCTGATCAACGCTGTCATAAAATCGCGGTCGTTAACAAACTTAAAGGCCACATTTTTCAACGTTTCCTCGCGATTATCGAATACAGAATAAAGCAACATCGCCTTAAAGTAAACGTTTGCCTGATCCTGCGTAATCGCCTGGAAATCCAACTCGATGCTTCTGTTTTGGATGGATATTTTACGATAGATGACCTCAAGAAAAGGAATCTTTAAATTCAGTCCTGGATATAGAATTCTACGGTATTTGCCGAACATGGTAATGATCGCGATGCTTCCTTGTTGAACGGTTTGGATAGATGCCAGCAAAACAAGAGCTGCAACGCCTAAATAGATGTAAGTGGTTGTCATGGTATCTCAAAGATACAAATACTGCAATCAAAAAGTGCGTGCTAAAAATTTTAAAAACTCAATCCGTAATTCTCCAAAAATCTTGCTAAACTGAGCCATCCATTTCCGATAACCGAATTTCGTAGGTCACGATTTTGTTTTGATATTCGTTTTTGTGCTGAGGAATAAGCTCTTTATTGAGGCTACGTTTAATGGGAATTCTAAGATGATATGCAACATGCTTAGTACGTAAATTGCGGCTAGTCCGATGCGATAGTTGAAATAAAACATCAAACAGCAGGCAATCCACAAAGAGAGTGTGATGTACATTTTGCGTTTATCAACCTTATGCCATTGGATGACAGATGTTTTTGAAAACCAGTTGAGGTAGTGGTACGTATAAGCGAAGGCGATAAAGGTCTGAACTTTCCAAACGATGGGGAGTTGCAGGTTCCAGTTGCTGCCATCGGAATGACCAAGCATGCGTGTTAAAGTGTAATTGACCTGGTGGAAATTGGTCGCGACGAAGGTTTCGAAAGTGGATTGAGATGTATCGGAAGATAAGACGAGATTTTCTTTGGCAGAAATGACGATTAGGACGAAGATCATCGAAACAACATTTACATAGCCCCAGGTAGATTTGCTTTTTTTCGCACCCGACCACATGAAAAGTAGCGTAAAGAGAAATACATGGATGATTGTTGGCAGGAATATGCCGAAACAAACGGCAAAAAAAGTGAATTTGTATAAAAAGAGGGTGGCTAAGGCACAGATCCCAATGATGAGCATCCGATTCATAGCCAGTTTTGTAGATTGAAACACCACGGCGAAAATGAAGACCACAAACAAGGCGGAAAAGCTCCACTGGGTATAGGTGTTTAGCGGTTGTGAAATGTCGGATTTTAAGATTGAATCTTGCCAGGGTTTGGTCAGTTCCCATTTCCCAATTTCAAAAAATGCAAATGTGATTGTCAGCAAAAGCAATCCAATAAATACCGCTTTGAGGTAGTTTTTTTTATCGCGCTGCCCATCGAGGAAATAATTTTTCTTTTCAAGCCAATTGATTTCTGTAAGGTAGTGGAGCGGACCCAAAACCGCATAAGAGAAAAGAAAGAGCTGAAATGGGAATTGAAATGCAAAAACCAGAGTAACCCAAATCAATAGGAAATTGGTGATTTCGATTTTTTTTGCCTCGCCCATCAATAAAACGGGAAAATAGTGAATTTTAGGCCCAAAAAGGCATAAAAAACCCCAAATTCGCTAGAATTCGGGGAAAAAGAGGGTTAAAACTGGGTTTTTTGTAGAGAGGAAGGGATTCGAACCCTCGAAACGCTTTTGGCGTTTACACACTTTCCAGGCGTGCTCCTTCGACCACTCGGACACCTCTCTAGGAGGGGTCAAAGATAGTGAATGAGCCCCGTAATTATTTCAGAGGGATCCAATTTCCTCCGATAAAGGCAAACCCGAAAATTTCCATGACTTCGGTTCCGTTTACGATTGTAGTGTTAAGCATGTTGTTGATTTGTTATATTTTCATGCAATCTTAGTTTACATTATTATCAATATGTTATCCAATAGTTAGTTAAATGAAAAATGCCCGTGAAGTTGTTCACAGGCGTTCCACAATTTTATGGTTGTTGTGTTTGAATCAACTCGTGACCTCTTCCAAAGCCTTCACTATCGAGGGCCAGCTGAATTGCTTCTTGAGTTCCTTTAGCGAATTTCTAACGTGTTCGATTCTTCCTGTTTCGTACATCGAGACAACAGCGGCGGCCAAGGATTCTGCCGTAGGTTCGCAAACCCATCCTGCCTCGCCATGAGGAACCAATTCCGATAGCCCGCCTACATTGGTGATGATCATGGGCGTGCCAAAATGATAGGCTATCTGAGAAACCCCACTTTGGGTGGCATTGCGATAGGGTTGGGCGACAATATCCGCTGCTGAAAAGTATAATCTCACATCGTCGTTCGGAATGAATTTGGTGTGTAACTCAATCCTGTTTTCTAATTGCTTCTCTGCGATGATTTTATCGTATGGAGCACTGTCTTCGTAGTATTCGCCGGCGATCAACAAATTGATATCCTTCAACGATTCGGGTAGCAGAGCCATCGCTTCTAGCAATAAGTCCAACCCCTTGTAATTGCGGATGAATCCAAAGAATAAGACATGCCTTTTGTTTGCATCTAATCCTAATGATGCGCAAGCGTCAGACTTAGAGACTGCTCCACCAAAATTGTCGTATAGCGGATGCGCATGATATCCTGTTTTCTTAACTGATTTGCTCAGTGGAAAATCTTGTAAATCCTTCAATACCTTGCGGCTCATGGCAACCGCACCATCCAAAACAGGTAAGAAATACTTCGAAAAAGGGGTGTCGAAAAAGCGTTTTTCGTGGGGGATAATGTTATCTGTAATCGCAATGACTTGTGTGTGGTGATTGCTTTTTACGATGCGAGCAAATGTGCCAAAACAAGGTCCAAAAAATGGCATCCAGTATCGGAAAATGATAATGTCTGGCTTGATTTTTTTGTATTTGTGTCCTACCGAGATCCAATTGAGCGGATTTACAGAATTTAGAGCAATATCGATCGTTAAATCCTCAGGTTTGGGGTCGTCGCTGAACTGAGATTGTCCTGGAAATAAAAAGTTGGGGTATTGCAAAGAGAACGTAAGCAGGGTGACCTGATTTTTTTGCATCAACTCCCTGGCCAAACGTTCATTGTAGGTTGCCAGACCGCCGCGAAGGGGATGGGCGGGTCCAACGATGACAATGTGTTTGCCCTCGAAGTGCATTAGTCGGTTGTTTCTTTGATGTTGTAATTGTTCCTCTCGGGATTAGAACGACTCACCAATTCACCAATAAATCCGGCTAGAAATAGCTGCGTGCCGATGATCATTGCAACCAATCCGATGTAAAAAATGGGACTATCAGTGACCAATGGGGCGCGTTTGTCCTGGATGACGCATATCAATTTTTCTACTATTATCCAGCACGCCATGAAAAGGCCGACGAGGAAATTGAGTACTCCAAGAAGTCCGAAAAAGTGCATCGGTTTTTTGCCAAATTTGCTCATAAAGAACAAACTCATCAGGTCGAGAAATCCATTCACAAATCTATTCATGCCAAACTTGGTGCTTCCGTATTTGCGGGCTTGGTGAACGACAACTTTTTCGCCCACTTTTGGGAATCCAGCCCACTTGGCAATCACGGGGATATAGCGATGCATTTCGCCGTAAACCTCTATATTTTTAACCACTTCGTTGCGATATGCCTTGAGTCCGCAATTGAAATCGTGCAGTTCAAGGTCGCTTATTTTGCGGGTGGCCCAATTGAATAATTTTGTTGGTATGGTCTTGCTGAGAGGGTCGTAGCGCTTCTTTTTCCATCCACTAATGACATCATAGCCTTCGGTTTTGATCATTTCGATCAGGCCAGGGATTTCGTCGGGCGAATCTTGCAAATCGGCATCCATCGTTATCACGACTTCACCATTTGCTTCGGCGAAGCCCACGTTTAGTGCTGCACTTTTGCCGTAGTTGGTTCTGAAACGAAATCCGCGAACATTGGCGTCTTGACCGTGCAAGTTTTGGATGATATCCCAAGACCCATCGTCGCTTCCATCGTCGAGCAGAAGGATTTCGTAAGACAGATTCTCCTGTTTACAAACGCGGACGATCCAAGCGTGTAATTCGGGCAGTGATTCTGCTTCGTTAAACAGCGGGATAACCAAAGAAACATTCAGCATGGGTGCAATTTAATACAAAGGGTTTGGAAATTGAAGTATTTACTTGGATTATGACGATTAACGATTGCTAAATCCGATAATTTCTCTGACTTCTCTGATGGTTTTTTGGGCAGAGATGCGGGCTTTTTCTGCACCAAACTTAGCAATGTCGTTCAGGCGTTTCTCGTCGCCCAAGGTCGCTTGGATTTTGTCCCTCAGCGGAGCGATAAAAATCTCCATGTCTGCGGCCAATTGTTTTTTGAAATCGCCGTAGCGGATATTACCCGCTTTATGACTGTCTTCAAAAAATTGAATGGTATCTGCCGCACTCACCAAGCCCATCAAATCGAAGAGGTTTTGGACGGGGACTGACTTGGGTGCTCCAGGTTCCGAAGGTCCGCTGTCACTCACGGCGCGCATGATTTTCCTATTCAATACCGATGCTTCCTCGTCGAGGTAAATGGTATCTGCCTCCCCGGCACTTTTACTCATTTTCCCGGTTCCAGTTAGTCCGGGCACTTTGACCAAATTCTGCTCAAAGCTAAATGCTTGCGGCTCCGGGAAATATTCGTTGTTGTATAGTCTATTGAAACGGTTTGCAAACGTGCGCGCCATTTCTAAGTGCTGCTCTTGGTCCTTGCCCACAGGAACTTTTATCCCGCGATGCAATAGTATGTCGGCCGCCATCAATACAGGGTAGGTCAATAGGCCAGCGTTGATATTGTCTGGCTGCGTTCTTGCTTTCTCCTTGAAGGATGTCACTCGCTCCAATTCCCCCAAATATGCATTCATATTCAAGAACAAATACAACTCAGCAGTCTCTGGCAAATCACTTTGAAAGTAAATCGTACACTGCTCAGGATCTAGACCCAATGCGATATACTCGGCCAAAACCCGCTTCACAGAGGCGCTTAAATCACCTGGTGTTGGATGCGTGGTTAAACTGTGATAGTCTGCGATGAAAAAATAGGAATCAAACTGCTCTTGAAGCCGAAGAAAATTCTTGACGGCGCCAAAATAGTTGCCCAAATGCAATTTTCCGGTTGGACGTATGCCGCTAACCACCACTTCTTTCATATTTACAAATTTACAAAATCGAGGTTGAATTTGGTGGAAGTGAAACGGATTTAAGCGTTTAATTCGTTTTTCGGATAGTAAAAACCTCATTGGGCTCGTATTTTTGTGCCATGCCAATGTCGTTCCAACTCAAATTCTCGCCCCAAGATCTGGTGGAGGCGGATTGGGTGAATGCGCAATTTGTAAAATCGGCGGGACTTGACATCCATGCGTGCAGGGTGGTATGGCGAAAAAAGTCTTTGGATGCCCGCGGTAGAGCCCCTTTTTTCTTGATAACCGCCGATGTTTATGCGCCTGGAGAATTGGTGGAGGCGGAGAACGGATATCAATTAAAATCGGTGGAAAAAGGATCGCCAGTTCACATCATTGGCGCGGGTCCGGCAGGTCTTTTTTGTGCTTTGGAATTGATAGAGTTGGGGTTAAAACCCATTGTTTTGGAGAGGGGGAAGGCGGTGAAAGAACGACGTAGAGATTTGGCGATTTTGAACCGTGAGAAGGTGGTGAACCCCGACAGTAATTATTGTTTTGGGGAGGGCGGTGCTGGAACCTATTCGGATGGCAAACTCTACACTCGCAGCAACAAGCGCGGACCGGTGCAAAAGGTTTTGCAGTGCTTGGTGGATCATGGCGCGCCGGATTCCATTCTATATGATGCGCATCCTCACATCGGTACCAATAAATTACCTCAGTTGGTGGAAGGAATTCGCGAAACCATCGAGGCCCACGGGGGGGAAATTCGTTTTGATACTCGGGTTGATGGTTTGGTGATGGAATCAGATCGGATTGTTGCCCTACGATTAAACGGCGGCGCCACCGAAAAAGTCGACAAAGTTGTGCTAGCAACGGGCCATTCGGCGAGAGATATATTCGAAATGCTTGTGGATGCGAATATTGCCATCGAAGCAAAGCCTTTCGCCATCGGTGTTAGACTGGAACATCCTCAATCCATCATCGATCAAATACAATACAAGTGTGATGACCGAGGTGAGTTTTTGCCACCTTCTTCTTATAGTTTGGTTGAGCAGATACAGGGTAGGGGTGTGTTTTCGTTTTGTATGTGTCCGGGAGGGATTATAGCGCCGGCCGCTACCGCGGCCGGCGAAGTCGTTGTGAACGGTTGGAGCCCCAGCAAACGCAATGGGAACTTCGCAAACTCGGGCTTCGTAGTGTCTGTAGACGATCGGGATTTTAACGATTTTAATGCCCATGGTGAACTCCGTGCCCTGCGTTATCAGCAGCATTGGGAGCAAACGGCGTTTAGGGCCTCCGGAAGTTTGAGTGCACCCGCACAGCGAATGGAGGACTTTATACAGGGTAAATTGAGTAACGATTTGCCATC
>CAMBTR010000086.1 GCA_945870885.1 Chryseobacterium gleum
GTTTTTGGTGTGAGCGATGGAAAAGACTGGAAGGTATTGGCATCGGCGAAGGACTATAAGCGAATATTTGACAACGACGAGGGACCAAATACGGGGGGTATGGGAGCGATTTCGCCGGTACCGTTTGCGGATGAGGCATTTATGAAAAAGGTTGTCGATAGGATTCTGAAGCCAACCTACGATGGATTGGTTTCGGAAGGACATCCATACAAAGGATTTTTGTTTGTAGGACTAATGAATATGGGTGGTGAGCCTTTTGTGATTGAATACAATGTGAGAATGGGAGATCCGGAAACGGAGGCGATTTTTCCAAGGTTGAAGACATCGATGTTGGATTTGTTGGAAGCGATTGCGGATGAAAAATTAAATCAGATCGAAATTGAATTGGATGATAGAGCGGCGGCGACGATTTTTTTGGTTTCGGGCGGTTATCCAGGTGATATCGAGAAGGGGAAAGTGATTGCATTTCCAAATATTTTAGGCCAGGATCAATGGTTATTCCAAGCGGGGACCAAACTCGTGGGCGAGGAAATCCAAACCAACGGGGGAAGGGTAGTTGCGGTGACCTCATTGGGCGCCGATATCCCTTCGGCATTGGATCGGTCAAGAAAATTGGCCGATGAAGTTCACTTTGAAGGCAAATTTCATCGAACTGATATCGGGATGGATTTGATGCGGTTACTATAGTAAATGATCAAAAATAAAAACAATATGTCGCACGATAATTACAATCCTTTTGATCCTTTGGCTAAAGCACGCATGAAAACACCCATGCAGTTGTTCATTAGCTATTTTTTACGTGGCTTGCTGGTGGTCCTTCCTGTGGCTATAACCATTGGTATTTTGTCGTGGATTTTAAAAGGCGTTGGTTCCTATTTATACATCGATCAGCTCTCTTTTGGCGCTTTTTTTCTTTATGCGATTGCGGTTTTGGCAGCAATTACTGTTGTAGGTGTAATGACCAAGGGGGTGATTGCGCAACAAATTTTAGGATTTTTTGAGGGAATCATCGAGAAGGCACCAGGACTCAATTTTATTTTCGGTACAACCAAAGATATGACCGAGGCATTTGTGGGTGAAAACAAAAAGTTTACCAAGCCCGTGGTTGTAGAAATATCCGACGGTGTCTACAAAATTGGATTCCTGACACAAGAGGATATGTCGGTGATTGGCATGCCCCATTGTTGCGCGGTTTATTTGCCTTACAGTTACACGTTATCGGGCGAAACCACTGTGGTTGAGAAGTCGCGTGTGAAGCCCATCGACAAAGAGAGCGGGGATGTCACCAAGTTTGTTTTGAGTGGTGGCGCTACAAACCTGAAATAGGCGTTTGTTCCTTGGGGATAATTTTTAGGGTTCTTCAACGTTATAGTTGTCTAAATCAGATTTACTTCGCATCATATGTTATCGTTAGCAATTACATTACTTCAGGGCGCAGTAGCCCAAGATTCCGCCGCCGGTCAAGTAGCCGCAGTCACAGCTGAGCACGTTTCAGCTCCAGTTCTTGAAATCATGACCAAGGGAGGTGTGGTGATGATCTTTTTGGGACTTTGTCTTCTCCTTGCCATTTATTTTATCATTGAGAGATTCATTTACATCAACAATCGCACGAAGATTGATCACAATTTGATGGGTGTAATTAAAGATAATTTGAAAGAGAATCGTATGGATTCAGCGTTGGCACATTGTCAGCGAATGAATACGGCTCAAGGCCAGGTGATGGCTACGGGTTTGAATTTCTTAGGTAGTAACATGAGAGAAATTGAGAGTGCGATGGAAACCAGAGCCAATGTTGAGATGAGTGCGATGGAAGGCAATTTGGGTTATTTGAGTTTGGTAGCTAGGATTGCACCGATGTTGGGTTTTGTAGGAACGATTTGGGGTGTAATTAACATTTTCTATACGATTGCTCAAACGAATGGCTTGGAAATTGGTGCCATTTCCGAGGGTTTATATATCAAGATGGTAACGAGTTTTGCTGGACTGTTGGTGGGTATCATTGCTTTTATTGGATATCAGCTGTTTGTGAGAAAAGTAGATCGTTTTGCAGAACGATTGCAGGAGCAGAGCTTGAGTTTCTTGGAAATTCTTAACAAGTCAAACCACTAATCAAATAACCATGAGGGTAGGAAGAAGAAGACGTGAAGAGGCCGAAGTAGAGGCGTCGTCCATGAACGATATCATGTTTTTCTTGATGTTGTTTTTCTTGATCGCCAGTACTTTGGCTAACCCCAATGTCATTAATATCATGTTGCCTAAGGCATCTACCACCACCCACATGGAAATCAAAACTTTGCCTTTAACGGTGAAGATAGAGAACAAGGGTTCTGTGGATGCTGAAGAGTTGGGTATTTACATCGAACAAGAACGTGTGGCTTTTGATGATTTGGACGATCGATTGCTTGACGAAAAGAACAAAGCCGGTGTTGGGGATGATGGTAAGAGTTTGTTGAGTGTGGTTTTGCGTTTGGATAAAGACCTAAAAGTTCAGGACATGGTTGATGTGATGCAGGTGGGAGCGAACTTGGGGATTAAGATGGTGTTGGCAACCGACAAAACACGTAGCTAATGAACGGCCGGCGTCTGGGTATACTGGCATCGGCGATATTCTTATTTTCTCGTTTGAGTGCGCAGGATTCTACACAAAGGGTTGAGGTTTACAGAACGTCTGAATGGAGTGCCCAGTTGATGGGGGGCTATTTGATTCCGCATCATTCGGATATGATGGCCATGTATCGACATGCAACGGGTATCAATGTCAAGTATCGTTCAGCGATCAATCAGCCAAACGGAAACGGTGCCAACATCAACAAAATAACCTACGGATATACGTTTAATTTGCTCAATTTGGGCAGTGAGGTCGCTGGGTACGCCATTGGGGCCGGTGGTGTGGTCATGCCACAATCTGGGAAGTCAAATTACTGGATTTTGGGAATGGGTATTGGCTATCTCACAAAGCGATATGATGAATTTGGGAATCCTCGTAACCCTGCCATTGGAAGTCATTTGAATGGTATGATGCACTTGGGGTATCATTTGGATGCGGGTAGATATTTAAATGAACAGGGTTGGAAAATGTATGCTGAAGCGGGGATGGTTCATTTCTCCAATGCCAATTGGCGACAGCCCAATTTCGGAATCAATATACCCTACTTATCGATAGGGGCAAAGCGAACATTGTTTCTGGCAGGTAGCAATAATAAATCTGCTTCTTGGAAACACATCAAACAATTTGGGACTTCGCCATCAAGATCATACGTGAAAAGTCCGAAGCATTTGGTGGGATTTAGATTGGGAAGACGACAGATTGAGTTGGATCAACGACGCACTTTTGTAAATGCCGTTTTGGAGTATAATTGTGAATTTCGCAGAGCTTTGTTGGGTCCGAGATTTAGGGTTGGAGCCAATGTGTTTTTTGATAAATCATACATGTATAGCAAGTTTGGTTTAAAGAGCGATGCTATTTCATTGAATGATTTTACTGAGGTGGCCATCACGGCGGGGTCACGTTGGGAATATGGCAAATGGGGATTTATTGCGGATGCGGGTTTTTATTTATATCGTCCCGACGACACTAAAAGAAGGTATTATGAAGGTATTGGTGTGAGTTATAAGGCAACCCAACGAATGTATCTTATTGCCCGGTTAAAAGCCCATTTGTCCAGTGCGGATTATATGGAATGGGGTGTTTCTTATCAATTGTAATGCAGAGTTCGCACCCGCAAACGCAAGCTCTGTTAGTTGTCTACGTAAGGCGTGGATATTAGATTGAGTATTTCAGATATAAACCCAGGGAGTACAGAAGGTGTTTTTGGTCTAAATCGTAGATGGGTTCCAAACGACTTTCAATTTGGAAATTTTGAGAAATCATATGGATTTGTTGTATGTATCGGGCAGAAATAATTTTCCGCACGGGATTGAAATACATGATGTTATTTTCGTTTACACATTGATAAAACGAGGCGCCCAAGGGGGTTGTGAATTTGTTTGCTTGGTAGGCTGTCAATACGAGTTGCTGGGTTTTGGTTAGCTTGATTCCCATGTTGATCATCACGGCTGTGCCTTCTCTAAAGGGTTGTGACAATCGTGGCGAAAAATCCTTCTGATAGAAAGCCAAGCATTCCAATTTGAACTTTGGTGTGCTAGAATAATTCTCTAGACTTGTGTTTCGCTGTTGAGTAAAAAGGGTAAAACCCGCTGCGTACGTACCTCGATTGGCCAAGGGCAGTTGATAGCGAAATCCTTCCCCACCCTTATGGAGCAAAAGCAAATACCCACAGGCTTTGGCATTGAGTGAATGGAAATTCTTTGCTTGGTCTTTAAATAATTGATATTCGATGCGGGTTCCAAAGGAGATGATCTCTTGTCGAAATGTCTGCGTATCGATAGCCTGACGCCAATCGAGCCAACTTTCTAAAACCAGATGCTTGGTATTTTTATAAAACTGAAAGCCATATTCCACGGGTTTTTTAAATGTGAGATCATAATTGATCATCGGTTCAGGCAATAAGTGTTGCGTATGCGATGGGATGCTACCGACGGTTAGAATACCTTGTTTTGCATGCAGTATTAGTTGGATCAATGGGTTAAATCGGAGTTTGGTCTCATAGCCTCCAAAATCCACTTTTGCCAGACCACCGAGTGTCAATAAAACTTGCTCATCTCCTTCTTTTGCCATAGAACGAGTGATAAAAGCCCAGGCCATATTACCGAACAGCGTTTCACCGGGGTTGATGCGCTGCAAGTATTCATTGTCCTTGTTATAATGTAACATTCCCCAATGTGTTCCGGTGATGTAATTTGCATAAGTACCGGAAGGTGAAGGTGAGTTTTCCAATGAAGGCCAACTGGAAGTATCTGATATAGACGAATCGGTGGGGGCAGCGATTGACACCGAGGCGCTATCCATTTGAATCATTTCGATCTTGGAGTCAATTTCGATTTCGTATTCCGTCATACTCCCCAATTTGTAAAGCGGAGCTTTTTGAATGAAATAGAATGGTTGGGGGTAAAAGCTAAAAATCCTATTGTCTAATTGCGCGCGCAACGTTTGAGTTAATAGGAACATCAATGTCAAAACAACGATTTTTATGAATCGCACGATAATTGAGTGAAAGGTCGAAATTTTAATCAAAACGATTTTATGTTTTAGTAAATGAATTTATTTTTTTGTAATTACGACCAAACTGCTTCGATTTATATGCGCAAGTAACTCAATTGCCGCGAATTTTTCGGTATTCTCTTCGAGCATCAACGATATAAACACTGCTGCTGTATTTCTCAATGAGTTTCTCAAATGCAATTTTAGCTTTTTCGGGTTGATTCATTGAATACATATAAATTATCCCCAATTTGTACAGCGCATTATCGGCTAGAATGTCGAAATTGTAAGCAATGGATAACGTCTCGAGCAAGTTTGTCGCCGCGACATAATCGCCTGTCGTTTCGGCCATTCGGGCTTTTACAAATAGGATTTCATCCGACAGTCCATGTCCAGGGAATTCTGTGGTAATGCTATCTAAATACTTGTTGGCGAGCTTATATCGTTGCTGTTTTTCGGCAAGTAGCGCTTTGCCATACCAGGTTAATGCGGTGTAGTTGCTATCGATGCCTAGGTTATCAATGATCACGAGGGCCAACTCCATTGCATCGTTGCTGATGAGCTGTGTTGTTGCGCTTTTGAGTACTTCGAGTTGCATGCTAGCCCAATCAAAATCGCCGCGAAAAAAGCTGAGTTCTGCGCGTTTGAATTTGGCGAACTGACCCATTTCTTCTTCGGTGAAGTCTTTTTCTACTTGGGCATAGAGCAATTCAGAGGTCCAAACATCGCCCCGAGAAAGAAGCACATCGCCGAGCGTCATTTTTACTTTTGCAAGCGATATTTTCTTCAGGTGGGTGGAGGGGTCGATGTACTTTTCCAACAGGTTAATGGCTTGCTGTGAGCCGCTAATTTTTCCTGATTCTTGGGTTACAGCGAATAAGCTATCGTATCGAATTAACAGTTGGGCGTACTTGAGGGCATTGAAAAGACTGGCTTCTTGAGGACCATAATTTTGCTCAAATTGGAGCATTTGTTTTTGGAGCTGAACCACATCTTCTAAGCGAGGTCGTCCTTTCATTGTGATATCGTAGGTAACATCGATCCATTTCGCTTGTGCCAGCGCGGGGTCGAAGAAGGTCTCTTTTAATCCGATGCAATATTGGAAGCACTGCAGTGCCACGGAAAATTCTCCATTGGACTGACAAAGTTCGCCGAGTTCAAAAACGCGTTCCCCATTTTCCTTGAGTCGCTTATCGATGGATCGGGTATATAGAAATGCGGATTGCCAATTTCCTTGCTTAACGAACGTCCATTTGAGTCCTTCTGAAAAGGCGGTGACTTCTGGATTCTGTTCGATTTGCTTTAACAATAGGCGTTGGAGTAAAACATAATCGGTACTGTCTGTGATTTGGGTTTCGAAAACTTGTTTCATCGATTCAAACGGCACACCGCTGAGCATGAGCATCACATATCGTTGAAGTCCTTTTTCTCTGTTGCCCGTTTCCATATACAATTCAGCGAGTTTATTGGATATATCCGGGTTTAGGTCGCCCAGGATTTGATCGGCGCTTTGGAGTACTTCTATGGCGTATTCTTTTAGTTCGTGTTGTTCAAATCTCTGCGCAATGGCGATGTGTTGCTGCCCCATTTGTTCCATGGCATGGGTTCGGAGTTGCTCTATGATTAAATCCTTCAAATCGTTGGCCCTGACCTTGTGTTTTTGATTGTCGGACCCTTCCGGATAGGTTGTGTTTATCCAGCATTCATCAACAACATAAAGGATTGGATAGGGGGATTTTTTGATTTTCTTTTTGACGAATTTTATGGCTTTTTCCTGTTGATTGGTTTTGATCAAACAGTTGAGGTAGCGACGATAACTGAGTTCATCTCTTGGGTTGGCCTCCACGATGTCTTCTAAGAGGATTGCGGCTCTGGAGAAATCATTTTGATCGTATAAAACGTAAGCGAGTTCTTTGTTCGAATCTGGGCTTGGCGTGGGATTGTTTTCATTGTTGAATTGGCCAAAAACGGTCGAAGAAATCAGCAACAGAATCGTGCTCAGAACACTTCTGAGGGTGGATATTTTAAATGGGAAGAGTTGTATTTGATGCAATATCGCCGGCGCCGACCGATGAACAGTCCTGGTATTTTGCAATCCTAAGAAAAATTGGATTCGGGCAGGCATGTTGCAATTTAGGTATTTTGGAAGAAATCGGAGGGGTCGATTTGTTGCTCAACCATCCTTCTGTATTTGCCACCTTCAATTTTCATCAGTGTTTCGTGATTTCCTTGCTCTAGGATTACGCCGTCTTTTAG
>CAMBTR010000087.1 GCA_945870885.1 Chryseobacterium gleum
ACGGGCATGGACAAGTTTTTTGGATCGTGGAAATTGGCGATGGAGCTCAAGGATCGCATTTTAAAAGAAACAGGTTTACCCATTAGCTTTGGGTTGGCGAGCAATAAAACGGTGAGTAAGGTTGCCACGGGAACGGCCAAGCCGGCAGGGCAAAGAAAGGTGGATTACGGCGATGAAAAACCTTTTTTGGCACCGCTTTCGGTGAGGAAAATCCCTGGGGTTGGCAACGAAACCTATCGCACCTTGAGATCATTGGGGATACAATACATCAAAACGCTGCAAGAGATGCCCATGGAATTGCTATCGAAGACACTTCAAAAGCCCGGCATCGACTTATGGAAAAAGGCACAGGGGATCGACAATCGCAAAGTGGAACCCTACCAAGAACGAAAAAGCATTGGCACCGAGCGAACCTTTGAGAAAGATACGATTGATGTCGTCAAATTGCGCAACCTAATGAGCGCGATGGCCGAAAACTTGGCATATCAACTCAGAAAGGGCGATAAAATCTGTGCTTGCATCACGGTAAAGGTGAGATACAGCGACTTCAATACGCACACTTTACAGGCGAAGATTCCTTATACCAGTGCAGACCATATCATCATTGCCAAAACCATGGATTTATTTGACCGTTTATATAGTCGAAGATTGCTAATTCGTTTGGTGGGGGTACGACTTAGCGATTTGGTGAGCGGCGGTTTTCAGATGAATTTGTTTGAGGATTCGGAGGAGATGGCCAATTTGTATCAAGCGATGGATCGCATGAGGAATCGATTTGGGAGCCAGGCCGTTCGCAGAGCGAACGGCCTGGACGTGAAAAGCATCGGCCGATCAGACAATCCCTTCGATGGTGGCCCGCCCCCATTATTAGCAAATCGCAGAAGTTAATACCACCCTGATTCGGTAAGATTTATTGCGTTTTATGCACCGAATGTCCCATACCCTTCCAATTGTGGGTTATTTCCGTTTTATTTGTAATAGGTATCATCAAACCCCATGAAACTAAGCAACCTATTCCTCATTATCAGCATTTTAAGTATTCAAGCAGTCACGGCGCAAACCAAACCCGTACTCAAAGCCCGTGAAAATTTTGCCAATGGAAAATATCCTGAAGCAAGAAAATATTGTATTAGCGGCCTAGAAGACGATAAATCCACCACTGAACTTTGGTATATCAAAGCCATCTCCGAGTTTGAGATGTATCAACTAGAAAAATATCGCAAAGAAGAAACCGATTACTTTAAAGAATCCATGAAGAGTGCCGTGAAGGCGATTGGTTACGATGATGACCTAATACTTTACAAAGTATACGGCGAACGATTTAAACCATTGGTGGCTGCAAACAACAAAGAAGCCATCAGCAATTACGGTCAAGGTAGATACCCCCGTGCCCTCCAAACCTACAAAACGAGTTATGAACTTACCGGAGATACCATTGCTCTAGGCATGGCTGGACATTGTTATTTTTTGATGAAGCAAAACTTGGATGCCGTAAAAACCCTTAGAAAGGTTGCCACAATGAATTATGGCGCCAACGCAGAAAACAAACACAAGAAAACGTATGTTAGAGAAGCATTTGAAGACCTAACCGATTACTATTTGAATGAGGCCAAAATGAAAGACAGCGCAATGTATTATTGCGAAATGGGACTATCTGTATTCCCACTCAACGTCAAATTGTTAAGCTGGGAACGTCAAATGTTGAATATCGAATTGGCATCAACAAGAACAAACACCGGCTACAGCGCTATGTATAATCAATGGTTGCAAAAAGCCTTGATCTATTTCCCAAGCGATACATTTTACCTACACGAACAAAACAATTTCTACCTCAACCGCATCGGATACCTTACACAGGAAAACGATTGGGCTGAAGCAGAACTCACATACCAAGATTTCTTTCAGCGAAAAGCCGATCTTTTGGGTAGAAAATCAAAAAACGCTACTGATCCATTCTCGTTGAACGATACAAGCAAATTCATTACCCAGAGCTTAGAATATTACCTGAGTAACAACGCCCCCGGCGGTACTGTATTCTTCTTCTACAAATGGTATCCTACGCAGTTCAAGACGGGAGCCATCGATGAGAAACGCATGGAAGCCCTGCTAAACAATCCACCAAAAACCATTAGCCACCGCTTGATTGGAATGCTGATGGATCATGCAGGTAATAAGTACCCTAAAAATGCTACCCTAAAAAAGCATCGCATGGCTATTTACTCGCAATGGATCAAACAACCCATCGCCTATTACGATTGGCAGCGCATCATAACATTAAGTGATTCTGTAGTTAAGGACTTCCCAAAAAATACCACCCTGAAACCCCAACAACAGCAATTATTGGCTAGGGGCATTGATTCATTAACCAAGCACGGTCAAATGGATTTGGCTTGGGGATTGTACTACCGCCTTCAAAAAGAAAATCCCAAATTCGTAACGTTAAGTAAGCTTCAGATCAGTTTGGCAAAAGCGGATTTCGAAAAACGTTTCAAAGGCAGCAAAATCGCCTATTCTAAAGTCAAAGGCAAACAAGTTTCCAATACCGGTTGGTCTGGCGTTGTAAAAACTTGCACCCCTGGAACTTTACCGGACAGTACCAACCAAAAAATTACCAATCGTATTAATTACTTCCGTCAGAACGCCGGAATTCCTAATGCCGTGAGATTGGACGAGGATAAGCAAATTGCATGTTTGGCTGCCGCCACAATGTATGCACCCATTGGCGTGTTCAGTCGCGAGCCCAAACCCGAAACCCATAAGTGTTTTTCTCAGCCTGCCGCCGATGCCGCCGCCTATGGCCAAGCCATTTTGGAATCCAATCCTGCGCAGAGTGTCACTGTGCTCATGAGCGACAATAAAAGTGATGAGATGTATAACCGTCGACTTATCACCCACCCAGGATTAACAAACTATGGTTATGGTTGTGCCGACAATAATTCTGTTTTTTGGATGGCCGACAATTCGTTGTTAAAAATAGATTCTAGCTATTATAAGGATCACTTTGTAACCTGGCCCGCTGCTGGTGCCGCTCCAACCATGCTCGCTTTTGATAAATGGAGCTTCTCTATTCTTCAGCCGCTTGCAGAAGCAACCGTATCAATGACATCCATCAAACATGGCAAAGTGGAATGTGACGTGCGCGAAGAAGCTGGAAATGGGCTTGGGCTTCCAACTTTGGTGATCGTTCCGCTAGGCATGCCCAAATGGGAAACTGGCGACGTAGTCAAAACAACGGTTACCCTAAAAAATAAAAAAGTATATACCTACTCAACCGAGTTGTTCTAATTGCTTTATTCCTATTATTTCATTACCTTTGCAGTCCTTTTTTAGGATCCTTTCTGCACGCGTGGCGTAATTGGTAGCCGCACCAGACTTAGGATCTGGCGCCGTAAGGTGTGTGGGTTCGAGTCCCTCCGCGTGCACTACTCCCCTCCAATTGTTGCTGTTAAGCAATATGGCGGGGATTTTCATTTTATCACATCACCCAATAGAAAAAAAGCAATATTGTGAATATTCAACTCGAAAAACACGACGATCTTAACCTTACTGTCATCATTGCACTTGGCAAATCAGATTACCAAGAAAAGGTAGAAAAAGAAGTAAAGCGAATACAGAAAACCGCCAATATCAAAGGCTTCCGCCTAGGAAAAGCCCCTATGGGTATGGTGCAAAAATTGTATGGCAAAGGGATTTTGGCCGACGAAATTCAGCGTATGGCATCCGACGCGATGAATAACTACATCGAAGAGAATAAATTGGATATTCTTGGCTACCCGATCGCCAGTAATAAGGTAGAAAGCGAAATTGATATCGATGGTAGCGAAGATTTTACTTTTGCTTTTGATTGTGGTTTGGCGCCCCAATTCGAACTTAGTGTTTCTAAAAAGGATACTTTGGAGCAATTTGACATTACCGTTACCGAAAAAGAAGTTACGGACGACATCAATTACTCTAGAAAGCGTCATGGCAAAATGGTTGATATCGAAGCCGCGGAAGAGGAAGATATCATCTATGCAAATGTCAATGAGTTGAATGAAGACGGAAGCGTCTTGGATGGTGGCTTGACCGATAAAAACATCAGCTTCGTATCGTCTTTGATCGAAGACAAAAAAGTAAAGAATTCTGTTTTGGGCAAAAAAGTGGGCGACCAGTTCAATGCCGATATCAAAACATTGCTCAACAATAACGAAACCGTTATTTCTAATACATTGGGAATCGCAAAAGAGGGCGTGAACGACCTTAGCAGTAATTTCAGTGTCACCGTAACTGAAATCAAACGCAGAATCGATGCAGAAATCAACGAGGAATACTACAAAGAAGTTTTTGGCGACCTAGAAATCCCATCAAGCGAAGAAGAATATCGCGCGAAGATCAAAGCGAATTTAGAAAACTACTACCGCAATGAATCTGAACTTTGGTTAGATCATCAAATTGGTCACTTGTTGATGGAAAAACACAACATCAATTTACCCGATGAATTCTTAAAGCGTTGGTTGATCACTACCAAAGAAAATGAATACTCCTTCGAAAACATCGACGAGAAATATGCGGAAGAGAAAAGTGCATTGCAACGTCGTTTGGTAATCGATAAAATTGCTGCCCAATCAGACCTCAAGAGTACTGAAGCAGAAATCAGAGAAGAAGCGCGCATTCATTTCCACGGATTGTACCGTCAGTACGGATTAAATATCCCGATGAACGATGCATTCTTGGACGAAAGTATCAACAAGAAACTTGCAGAGCGCGAATTTGTAATGCAGATGGCAGACCGCGTAATTTATCGCAAAGCCTATGATACAGTAAAAGAATTAATTACCATCAAAGCAAAGAAAATCAGCGTAGAAGATTATTTCAGCCAAGTCAATGCGCATAAATCTGCGCATGGTGAGTAATCTTTTCTGTATTAGATTTGTTATATAACAACAACAACATGGACTACGGTAAAGAATTTGAGAAATACGCGACCAAGCACTTGGGAATTAGCAGCTTGAAAATGGATAATTACACCAAACTGGTTTCCCAGAGTGGTGGTATCTACGGATTAACACCGAACATCATCGAAGAACGTCAGATGAACGCAAGTGTCATCGATATTTTCTCTCGTTTGATGATGGATCGAATCATTTTCTTAGGTGTTCCCATTTACGAAGATGTTGCCAATATAATCATGGGTCAGTTGTTGTTCTTGGAAAGTGCAAATCCAAACCGCGATATTCAAATTTATATCAACAGCCCAGGTGGAAGCGTTTATGCAGGCTTAGCAATTTACGATACGATGCAGTACATCAGTTCTGATGTGGCTACCATTTGTACCGGAATGGCTGCAAGTATGGGTGCCGTTTTGATGTGTGCTGGAGCCCACGGAAAGCGCACTGCTCTTCCCCACTCTCGTATCATGATTCACCAACCATTGGGTGGCGCGCAAGGACAAGCTTCTGACATTGAGATCACTTACAAAGAAATCAGTAAACTGAAGAAAGAGTTGTACGATATCATCTCTAATCACTCCGGACAGCCTTTTGATAAAGTAGAAAAGGATTCTGATCGTGATTATTGGATGACAGCCGAAGAGTCAAAAGCTTACGGTATGATCGATGAAGTGCTCGGACGTCGCACCAAATAATCTCGCATGAAGGCGAAAGACCCCAATTGTTCCTTCTGCGGTCGCAAAAAAAGCGAATCGTTGATGCTTATTTCCGGTTTGGATGGTCATATTTGTGACCATTGCGCCGAACAAGCGAAAAATATCGTAGAGAAAGAACTTGGCGGTTCTCCAGAATCTATCACCGATATCAATAGTACAACGGGTGAAAAAGGTGGCAAAAAACTACCCACGCCTATCGAGATCAAAGAACACCTTGATCAATACGTAATTGGACAAGAACAGGCAAAGCGCACGCTGAGTGTGGCCGTCTACAATCATTACAAACGATTAAATAGCAAAAAGAATAGCAAGAAGTCAGACGATGTGGAAATTGAAAAGTCCAACATCCTGATGATCGGAGAAACCGGTACCGGCAAAACACTTTTGGCGAAAACCTTGGCGAAAATCCTTGATGTACCTTTTTGCATTGCCGATGCAACCGTTTTAACCGAAGCAGGTTATGTAGGCGATGATGTGGAGAGTATCCTTAGTCGTTTGCTTCAAGTGGCTAACTATAAACCCGAATTGGCAGAACGTGGCATTATCTACCTCGATGAAATGGATAAAATTAGCCGCAAAGGCGACAATGCCTCTATCACGCGCGATGTGAGCGGCGAAGGAGTTCAGCAAGGTTTACTTAAGATTTTGGAAGGTACGATTTCTAATGTTGCTCCAGAAGGTGGCAGAAAACATCCCGACCAAAAGTATATCAAAGTTGATACCACCAATATCCTATTTATTTGTGGTGGCGCATTCGATGGCATCGAGAGAATTATCTCTAGGCGCGTTCAAAAGCAAGAACTTGGGTTTAAAAGCAGCCTAAATCGCGAAATACAAGATAAAAAATTGCTTAGTTTGGTATCCCCTCCCGATTTGAGAGCTTTTGGTTTAATTCCAGAATTGATTGGTCGACTCCCCATATTAACAGCCCTAGAACCGCTAGATAAACCCGCATTAAAGTCGATTTTGTCTGACCCTAAAAATGCCTTGTTAAAACAATATCAGCACCTATTCTCATTGGATAATATCAAATTATCCATCGCCGATGATGCAATTGATTTTATCGTCGATATGGCCTTTGAAAATAAGTTGGGCGCCCGAGGATTGAGAGGTATTTGCGAATTGATACTGCAGGATTTTATGTACGAAGCCCCCTCTCTCAAAGGCAAATCAGAATTAATCATTACCAAAGTCATCGCCGAAGAAAAATGGAATCGAGCGGACAGCCAGAAATTCGCGTCTTGAGTTCCCACATTTTTGGGTAAATTGCGTTCCTCTTATGGAAAAGAATAACAAAGGCGTCATGACCGCTTGGACCATGTATGACTGGGCTAACAGCGTTTACTCACTCAGTATTTCGTCTGCCATCTTCCCTACTTTTTACGAAAGCTTCACCCCTAAGCACATTGAAGTGATGGGAATGGACTTTAAAAACACAGCCCTATACAGTTACTGTTTGAGTTTTGCTTTCCTAATCAACGTATTGCTAGTGCCGCTATTATCGGGTATCAGCGACGCCTCCGGAGCCAAGAAACCCTTTATGCGATTTTTTGTAATCCTTGGTAGTTTGGGATGTAGTG
>CAMBTR010000088.1 GCA_945870885.1 Chryseobacterium gleum
CTCATGATTTATTGGTTGTATTTGTTCAGGTGTTTGAGCATGACCTCCATATCTTTTGAATAGGGAGCTTCTAGTACTAAATCGGTTCCGTCCGGTGCTTGAATTCTCATTTGCTTGGCGTGTAGGGCAAAGCGCTGAATGAGTGGGGTATCGGTCCCGTGTAATTTTCTCTTCACCCAAGAAAGCATTGGAATATCGCTGCCGTATAAAGTATCTGCGGCGATGCAAGCATTCTGACTTTGAAGGTGGACACGGATTTGGTGTAATCTGCCCGTTTTGGGTTCGCACTCCATTAGGGTGAAGTGTTTAAAAACTTGCAACGACTTGAATCTGGTTTGTGCGGGTTTTCCGTTTTTTCTATCGATGCGAATTTTTCCGAGCTGTTCAGCGATGATCGGTAAATCGATCCATAAATCGTTGAAATGCAATTGTCCATTCACTATGGCATGGTAAATTTTATGTACTTTTCTGTGCTCAAATTGCATCGAGAAATGTCGATACGCTTCAGGGTTTTTCGCAATCAGTAATAATCCTGAAGTCTCCCTGTCGATGCGATGACAAAGGATTGAGTCGGGCCACTGGTTTTTTGCCCATTCTTGTACCGACTGCGCAGTGTATTTGCCTCTCTCAGGAAGGGAAGGGACAAAAGCCGGCTTGTTGATCGCCACCCAATCGTCGGCTTGGTCAACGATTTGTATTTTTCCAATCAGCGGCCCCCGTTTTCTAGGGTCTACCGCGGGTTCATCGTCCTCAAATTCGTCGATGATTTCAATGTCGTCTAAGTTGATCATTCCTAAATTATCCGTTTTTCAGACTCTGACGAATTTTAGAAAGCACATTTTTTGTTTGCTGAGGGAAGTCGCCATCCATCATCCAATTGTAATAACCGGGCTCATTCAAAAGGATGTCACGAACGGTTTTCCCTTTATGCTTTCCGAAGTTAAAAATGATTTCTTTTTTCTCGTTAAACACCAATCGACCTGCCAAATCGGCGAGGAGGTCTTGTCCAGTTAGACTGTGTAGAGCTTCAATGGTCTCCGGGAGGTCGGTATACTTTTCCATTTGCGCCTTGATGATCTGCCAAGTGGCAATGGTATCGGCTTCGGCGCTATGGGCATTTTCTAGGGTGCGTTCGCAATAGAATTTGTAAGCAGCGCTTAGGGTACGCGGCTCTTTCATGTGGTAAATGCGCTGGGCATCCACGAATTTGCATTGTTGCACATCGATTTCGATATGGGCGCGGAAGAACTCTTCGACGAGCATCGGGAAATCGAATTTATTTGAATTAAAGCCTCCAAAGTCGCAATCGCGGATGAATTGACTGATTTCAGCCGACATGTCCTTGAAGCTTGGTTTATCTGCCACGTCCTCGTTGGTGATTCCATGTACCGCGGTAGCGCCGGCAGGAATTGGCATGCCTGGATTGATACGATAAGTGCGCAGCTCTTCTCTAAAATCTGGGTAAACTTTGAGTAAGCAAATTTCAACGATGCGGTCATGAGTGACACTTACACCAGTGGTTTCCAAGTCAAAAATTACCAAGGGTCTGCGAAGGGTTAACATATCTTTCAAAATTCGGTGCCAAGCGGTGGCTTTCCAAATTTGGTGAGGGAAATACACGTTTAAATATCAACATCGGGTATCTTTGTACAATGCGATTTGATATCATTTCGGCGGTGCCAGATTTGTTGGGTGGATTGTTGGGATACAGCATTCCAAAACGGGCCTGCGATAAGGGTTTGGCGGAGATCCATATTCATAATTTGCACGATTATGGGTTGGGGAAGTACAAGCAGATCGACGATACGCCTTTCGGCGGTGGGGCAGGGATGGTGTTGATGCCGGAGCCGCTGAGTACGGTGATTGAAAAGTTGAAATCAGAAAGAGAATACGACCATGTGATTTATATGACGCCAGACGGTTCGCCCCTCAAACAAGGATTGTCGAACCAACTCAGTTTGGGCAAAAATGTCATGCTGATTTGCGGTCATTACAAAGGCATCGATCACCGAGTTCGCGATTTATATGTCACCCTGGAAATTTCACTGGGCGATTTTGTCTTGAGTGGCGGTGAAATTGCCGCTGCCGCAGTAGTAGATTCAGTGGTTCGTTTGCTTCCCGGTGTTTTGGGCGATGAAGAAAGTGCTTTGAGTGATTCGTTTCAAGACGATTTGCTTGCGCCGCCATTGTATACAAGGCCTGAAGTGTTTCAAGGGGTTAGAGTTCCCGATGTCTTAACGACAGGAAATCACCCTAAAATAGCACAATGGAAACACGAGCAAGCGTTGGAAAGAACGATGCGATTGCGCCCTGATTTGCTGGGCGATGAAGAAATGTGAAAATTAATCGTTTAAATGAATCAAGCCTTCGGGCAATTCCATATAAATACAGGGTTCGGATTCATCAATTCTAGTAATCCAAGTTTCAACCAACGGGATTAATACTTCTCGCGATGGCTTTTCTTCTTGAGGACCGCTGATTGGCTCAGGCGTTGTGTCGACAGTCATTTCTGTTCCGATCACCGTGAGCATCGGGCCTTGAGGAAGCTCATCAAGTTGAGTAATGATACCTTTAAATCCAGAGGTTTGATCGAATACGCCAAAGCCTACGAGACCGTTTATGCTTGGGATAACCGACATTTTTTTGCTAGCGGGAACACCAAACGACAGTCCCATGAGTGCCTTGGCTTTTTCCTCGCTGTCAATCCCTTTGAGTTTTATCAACTCTTGGGTTTTATTCACGTCAGTAATGCAAAAGGGAACTCCTTTTCCGTCGATTACGACAAATAGGTAGTTCCCTTTTGATATGATTTTCTTTGATGTTGCAAAGCATTCGATGGATAATCTTCCATCGTAAC
This sequence comes from Chryseobacterium gleum, assembly GCA_945870885.1. GTDB lineage: Bacteria > Bacteroidota > Bacteroidia > NS11-12g > UBA955 > UBA955. The sequence continues at coordinate 2,858 of CAMBTR010000088.1, forward strand.
CATGTTTACCATGTATTTTCCCAACCAAGGTGAGCGGTGGTGGTAATACATTCATGGCGCTTGCAATTATTCAGCAGCAGGTGCTTCTTCGGCAGCAGGCGCTTCTTCAGCAGCAGGTGCTTCTTCGGCAGCAGGCGCTTCTTCAGCAGCAGGTGCTTCTTCAGCAGCAGGTGCTTCTTCAGCAGCAGGTGCTTCTTCAGCAGCAGGTGCTTCTTCAGCAGCAGGTGCTTCTTCAGCAACAGGCGCTTCTTCAGCAACAGGCGCTTCTTCAGCAGCAGGTGCTTCTTCAGCAGCAGGTGCTTCTTCAGCAACAACTTCTTCTTCAACTACTGGATTGGCAGCAGCTTCAGCTTCGGCCAATTTAGCAGCCAATTTGGCTTCTGTAGCAGCTCTACGCTTTGATTCTGCAACCAAACCTTCCGCTTTAACCTTTTGGGCAGCGCTAGATAAGTTTGATTTTTTGGCTTCAATGCGGCCAGCTTTTTCTTCCAACCAAGTGGCGAAGCGCTTGTCGGCTTCTTCTTGGGTGATAGCTCCTTTGTTTACACCTACCTGCAAGTGCTTCTTGTAAGATGCACCTTTGTAGCTCAAAATTGCAGCTGCAGTGTCGGTTGGTTGAGCGCCGTCTAACAGCCATTGGGCTGCGCGGTCTACGTTAAGTAAGATTGTAGCAGGATTGGTGATGGGGTTGTAACTACCGAGTTTCTCGATAAATTTACCATCCCTTGGTGAACGCGAATCCGCTACCACAATGTGAAAGAAAGCTCGTTTCTTTCTGCCGTGTCTTTGCAATCTAATTTTGGTTGCCATGTCTTTATTGTGTATTTTTTTAATCCCAGTTTCTCCAAAACGGGGGTGCAAATATAATAAAAATGTCTGTAAATACCAATGGGTTAGTATATCGAACTTCACATCTGCCCATCATCCACATCATGGATGAACTTGATCACGCCCGACATGAATACTTTTTGATCGTCCCACATCGACAAATGGCTTCCGTTGGGGCAATAAAGAAATCGACCATTTTTAACCAATTTGCTTTGCTCTTCCATGGCTTTGGGGTCCATCGTGTCGTACTTGGCGCCAATCATTAGGGTAGGGACGGCGATTTCGCTCAGGCGGTCCTTGATGTCCCATTTTGCCAGGCGTCCGCTGATGCCAAACTCACTGGGTCCCTGCATCATCGTATAGATTTCGCTATTCACATGCTTAAAAGCGCGGTTCATGCCATCAGGCCAATTGTTAAGTCGACAAATATGCTCATGATAGAAGTTGGGCACAAGAAGTTCCATGTACCTTGGGTTTCCAAAATCTTTTTTGGCTTCCAAGTCTTTGATTTCCGCGAGAACTTCGGGTTTCATCTGTTTACCAAGGACTTCATCGGCGTATTTCCCATAATCGGGCGCGCTAGCCATCATGTTTGATATAAGCAGCCCTTTGAGATTTTTTTGATACTTTAATGCATACTCCATGGCAAGGATTCCGCCCCATGAATTGCCAAGGATATAGAAATTGGTGGCATCAGCTCCAATGGCTTTCCTTACCTGTTCAACTTCTTCAACAAATCGCGCAATGGTCCAAAGACTGCTATCCTTGGGTTGGTCGCTGTAATAAGAACCCAACTGATCATATTCGTAAAATTCAAAACTCTCCCGCTGAAAAAACGTCTCAAAACATTCCATGTATTCATGCGTCATCGCTGGTCCGCCGTGTAAAAGTAGGATCTTGATTTTGCTGTTATTGCCAAATCGTTTGGTCCAAACATTGAAAGTTCCAACGGGTGTTGTAATGGGAATCAATCGCACACCAGCGGATTCAACAGTATCGCCGTAATTGTAGTAGTCCGATGCAATGTTTCCCGAAGTGGGCTTGTTCTGTCCGCAAGAGGATAAAATGAAAATGGCAAGGCAATAGAGGAGATTTTTCATTCGTTTTTTAAATAATCCGCATTTTGGCAAATTTCAATACCAGTGTTTTTTGTCCCATTTGGTCGAATTGTACGATGGCTTTTGCGTTAGAAGCATCACCTTCAATACTCACCACCTGACCCAATCCGAACCGTTGGTGCTGCACTTTGTCGCCCACTTTCAATCCACTGATATCACCTTCCACAAAATTTGGGTCGATGGGAGGGACCGGAGGCGCGGCAGGCTTGCTTACGTTGAACAATTTTGCCGTTTTGGTTGGCTTGTCTTCTACTTTTTTGCTCGCATACTGACTCCCGATGTAGCCACCGCTCGCTGCGCCCATTCCAATATTGCTGCCAAATGGGGAAGCCGATTTCATGGATGCCGTGCTCATGTCAAGATACTGTGGGTCAATTTCTTGGATAAACCGACTGGGTTCGCAAGGGACCAAGCTGCCGTATTTGAATCTCGAAGTGGCAAAAGTCATATAGCACTTGGTTTCTGCGCGGGTGATGGCGACATAGAACAATCGACGTTCCTCTTCGAGGTCGGCCCGAGAATGCAACGATAACTGACTTGGGAATAGATTTTCTTCGATGCCCACAATGAATACAACGGGGTATTCCAATCCTTTGCTGGCGTGAATTGTCATCAATGAAACACAGTCTCTGTCGGGGTCTTTGTCCTTTTGATCGTCCGTATACAGCGCAACATCTTCTAAGAAAATCGCCAAGTTCTTTTCTTTTTCGCTCTCATCGTCTTCAACAAATTGCTGAATTCCGTTTAATAATTCCGTGATGTTCTCGTATCGTGAAACGCCTTCTACCGATTTGTCGTCGTATAGCATCTTCAATAGCCCCGTCTGTTTGGCCACATGCATCGCCAAGTCGTAGGCGTTGTGCGTCTCGAGCATCGTTTGAAAGCTTTTGATCATCGTGGCGAAATTGTCGACCTTTCCCGCGCTTGCGCCCAATTCGGGTAGGCTGCTAGCGGATTTTACGACATCCCACAGCGGGACGCCCAATTCTGATGATTTTACGATGATTCGATTTACGGTGGTATCGCCAATTCCGCGGCCGGGGTAATTGATGACGCGTTTTAGGGCTTCTTCGTCGGATGGGTTGATCACCAATCGCAGGTAGCTGATGAGGTCTTTGACTTCCTTGCGCTGATAAAAGCTCATGCCGCCATAAATGCGATAATCGATGCCTTGTCGGCGCAAGCCTTCTTCAAAAGCACGACTTTGGCTGTTGGTCCGATAAAGTATGGCGAAGGCCTTGTTTGGCAGGTGCAATTGATTTTTATCGTCGAAAATGGCATCGGCAACCCTTCTGGCTTCTTCGCCTTCGGTGGCGTTTCTCACGACTTTGATTTTTTCGCCGATATCGTTGGCGGTCCAAACGTTTTTTTCTAGCTGCTTTTGGTTGTTTTTGATGACAGAACTAGCCGCATTGACGATGTTTTGGGTAGATCGATAATTCTGCTCTAGTTTATAGGTTTTGACGTCGGGATAGTCTCTTTCGTAATTGAGGATGTTTTGGATGTTGGCCCCTCGGAACGCGTAAATACTCTGCGCATCGTCGCCCACGACACAAATATTTTGATGCACCGCCGCCAATTTCTTTGTAATCATGTACTGCACGTGGTTGGTGTCCTGATACTCATCCACCATGATGTGTTTGAACTTGTGCTGCCATTTATTACACACATCCAAATGATTGTTGAGCAGTTTATAGGTGTTCAAAAGGATATCGTCGAAGTCCATTGCGCCGGCCTTGAAGCATCGGGTGGTATATTCTAGGAAAATCTCCGAAAACTTGGCCCGGTTGGCGGCTTTGTCTTGGTTCATTAGATCTACATTCTCGAAATAGCTTTTGGCTTCGATGAGGTTGTTTTTTGCCATGCTGATCCTGCCCAGGACCATGTTTGGCTTGTACATTTTATCATCCAAATTCATTTCTTTGATGATGCCTTTGAGCAAGTTTTTGCTGTCTTCGCTATCGTAGATGGTGAAATTGGCGGGATATCCCATTCGATCTGATTCTTGTCGTAATATTCTAGCAAATACCGAGTGAAATGTACCCATCCAAAGATTTCTGGCTTGGGGTCCGGCGACTTGTTCGATACGATTTCGCATCTCTTTGGCCGCTTTGTTGGTGAACGTGAGTGCTAAAATACTAAAGGGTTCGGCACCTTTATGGAGCAAAAAAGCCATTCTGAAGGTTAGAACTCGCGTTTTGCCAGATCCGGCACCTGCAATAATCATCACAGGCCCATCTGTTTGCATGGCTGCTTCCTTCTGTGCTGGGTTGAGTTTGTCCAAATAAGGAGGAAGTTCTTGTGAGGTATTTTGGTCGGGCCAATGCATAAAACACAAAAATACCACAGAAAAGTGATGCGATTTTCACAACTTGTA
>CAMBTR010000089.1 GCA_945870885.1 Chryseobacterium gleum
GACAATTGCTCAAGTTCTATGGTTGTGTTGAATACCATTATGGCCAATCAGTTGAAGCAGTTTAAGTCTGAAGTAGATGCGATATTGAAATCGAAAAAAGGCATGAAAGTGGAAGATGCGATTAAAGGCATTTTGCGCGGATACATCGCCGACAGTCGTAAGATTTTGTTTGGTGGAAACGGTTACGGAGAAGAGTGGAAGAAGGAAGCCAAGAAGCGCGGACTGAGTAATATTACGACTACTCCTGAGGCTTTGAAGGCTTATTTAACGCCAGCATCTACCTCGTTGTTTGTTGACAATGGCATTTTCTCTCACCGGGAATTGGAAGCGCGCACAGAAATTCGTTACGAGACTTATGTCTTGCGTTTGCAGATTGAAGGTCGTGTGATGAATGAATTGGTGAGCAGCTATGTGATTCCTGCTGCCGTAAATTATCAAAAGCGTTTGGCAGATAACGTAAATGCTTTACAATCTATGGGATTGAAGAAGGATAGCCACAAGGCGCAGACTGAAATCGTTGAATTTTTGGCCAGGCATCTCAATCGTGTGTATGAATTGAATGAGAAGATGACAGCTGAGCGTGCGAAGGCAAACAATTTGGAGCATGCTGATCAGAAGGCGTTGGCGTATTGTAATAAGGTGAAGCCTATGTTTGATGACATTCGTGAGTGTTGCGATGAAATCGAAAGGGTATGCGATGATGCGGAATGGACTTTGCCTAAGTATCGCGAATTGCTTTCTTTGAGCTAATCTGTCAATAGATTTTACTGTGTGAACAAAATTGTAAAAACTCCCGCGAGGGAGTTTTTATTTTTGCGACATCGTTATGGAAAAAGTAGAGTGTTTAATTATAGGTAGCGGTCCTGCGGGATATACTGCGGCCATTTACGCGGCGCGTGCCGATATGAAACCTGTTATGTATGAAGGTTTGCAGCCGGGTGGTCAGTTGACGATTACTACGGAGGTAGAAAATTATCCTGGATTTCCTCATGGGGTACAGGGGCCGGAAATGATGGTGATGTTCAAAGAACAGGCAGTTCGTTTGGGCACGGATGTGCGTTTTGGGATGGTTACGTCGGTTGAATTCAAGCAAGGCGGTCCTCAAAAAGTTGTAGTAGATGGAACCCACGAAATTGAAGCGCAAGCCGTAATTATTTCTACGGGTGCTAGCGCCAAATGGTTAGGTATTCCTTCGGAGCAGCGATTGAATGGGTCTGGAGTGAGTGCATGTGCCGTGTGCGATGGATTCTTTTATCGCGGTCAGGATGTTGCGATTGTTGGTGCTGGAGATACAGCCTGCGAAGAGGCATCGTACCTATCAAAGATTTGCAGTAAAGTGACTATGCTTGTTCGCAAAGAGGAGTTTAGGGCTTCTAAGGCGATGCAGCATCGCGTGTTGACAACTCCGAATATCGAAGTGTTGTTTAATACTGAAACCGATGAGATTTTGGGTGATTTTGGTGTAGAGGCAGTGCGAGTGAAAAATAACCAAACCGGTGAAACGAGAGAGTTTCCAATCAAAGGGTTCTTTGTAGCGATCGGACATACTCCAAACACAGACATTTTCAAGCCTTATATCAATATGGATGAGCAGGGTTATATCATCACAACTCCAGGAACATCGTATACGAATGTTGAAGGGGTTTTCTGTTCAGGTGACGCCCAAGATAAGATTTATCGCCAGGCTGTTACGGCGGCGGGAAGTGGGTGTATGGCTGCATTGGATGCTGAGCGTTGGTTAAGCGCCAAACATGCTGCACCACAAGCTTAAATGTTAAAGCATTTTAATACATATCTTGGATTTGTATTGCTGGGATTTGCCCAGTTTCTGAATGCTCAGAACGTTCATTCTGTTTTAAAAGCTGATGGGGCGTTGGGTCCGGTAAATGCCAATGAACCCTCAATTGCCTATTTTAATAAGCCATCGAATTTGGGACTAATTGGGGTGAATACTTCATCGGTATTTCGCTCCAAAGATGGTCTGATGAATCAATGGATACCTGTGGTGGTTAATCCACCTCAGGGGTTTTACGGCGATCCGGTGATCAAGATTTCGCATCAAGGCGTTGTTTTCTTGGCTCATTTGGCGAAAAATAAAATCGGAGTCTGGCCCAAATTTTTTGATCGGATTGTTTTTGAACGCAGCGATGACAGCGGCAAGACTTTTACCTCCACCGATGTGGGTTTTCACGAAGGTAAAATGCAGGATAAGCCTTGGTTTTCAATGGATGAATGGCAGGGTAGTAAGGGGTTTGGGAATGTATATTTGAGCTGGACAGAATTTGATGTTTACGGAAGTAAAGAATCCCAAGATTCTTCTCGAATTTGGTTTGCACGTTCTGTTGATGGCGGTCGGAATTTCGAAACCCCAGTTGTGATTTCAGATGTTTCTGGCGATGCGCAAGATGATGATGGAACCGCGGAAGGTGCCAATGTTGCCATTACACCTGATGGCGTTTTGTATGCTGTTTGGTCTCGCAATGACACAATTTGGTACGATTGCAGTCGGGATAACGGAAAAACGTGGGGCAAAGATCAGTTTGTGGCCCGTCAAATCGGTGGTTGGAATCATTCAGGAGTTAGGTCTACCATGCGCGTGAATGGGATGCCGGTGATTCAAAGTGATGCCTATGGTAACATATATGTTGCTTATTCAGGCGATGCTTGTGAACATGGATTAACAAATCATTGGGAATGCATGCAGAGAAATGTGTTTTTGTCGGTCTTACGTGTGGGAAAATCAGAATTCTCTGAACCCTTGGTGTTGAATTTTCCGTCATTTAGGGAGAGTTTTTACGCCAAAGGGAGCGATGGGTTGAGCGGCGATATCGCTATACCCTTGTTCGAATTTACAGAGCAATATTCTCCAGCGATGGTGGTTAGCCCCAATGGAAAGCGATTGTTTGTTGCTTGGCAGGATCGACGTAGAAGTCAAACGGGTTGTTTTTTTGATGTCTATGGTGTTGAAGTCTTGGCGAGTAAACGAGGGGAGTTAAAATTGGGTGACAATGTACGGCTCTCTAACAATGTGAGTATTGCTCCGGGGACTGAGGTTTTTATGGGTGATTATATTTCATTGGACTGGGCGGAATCGCTTCATTTGGCTTATACCGCCTTTAGCATCAAAGAGAAACATCCAATCATTTGTTTATCGAAATTTAAAGAAAGTAAAAGGGTGGGGTCGAGATTTTTGATTCAGGGAGAGATGGGAATTACAACGCCAGCATTGGAAGTTGCGATTCAGCGAGATAAACAGCAAGCTTCTAGTACTTTGGATGCTTTGACGAATGAATCAGCGAAGAAAATCGATGGTAGACAGATTGCGTTGTGGGCAGCATGGCCCGAAGCGAAGAGTTTTACGGTAGAATTTAAACTAGGAAAGCAGGTAATGTTTGAACATGTGTTTGAGAATGTGAAAGATGGACATGTGGATTTGTTGATTCCTGCGAGCAGATTTACTCCGGGCATTTACGAAATCGTACTTAGAAAGAAGGGTAAAATGGTAAAACAGCCCTTTTATTTCAATTAATTGCAGAAAGTGCAAGGAAATATGCACAGTCCTTTGCCTAAATACACTTGATATCATATTTTTGCCTTTCTTTAAAATAGCTATGGCAGTAATACAGAAGTTAAGAAATTCAGGAATGGTTGTGATTGTGGTTGTGGCCGCCCTGGTTTTATTTGTGATCGGTGATCTTTTAAATAGTCGTTATGGCTCAAATAACAATTCCGGAGAAGAAGGGGTGATTGCCGAAATTAGCGGCAAGAAATTCAAAGAGAAGGAAGACTTGGATCCTTTGGTCGATAAAATTTATCGTCAAAAGTTGGCGAGTGATCCAAAGATGGCCAAGAAGATGCAAACGGATGAGAAGTTTCGTTTGAAGACAGTTAAAGAAATTTACAAGAGTGCTTGGGATGATTTGATCAAAAACAATGTGTTGATGGCCGAAATTGAAAAGTCAGGTATCACTTTGTCTGATGCTGATATCAACGAAATGTTGGTGGGTAAACACCCAAGCGAGACAATGAGGCAGATTCCTGATTTCCAAACGGACGGAAGTTTTGATGCCAAGAAGGTTGAAATGATTTTCAAGCAAGGAAAGGCAAATTCTGAATTGAAAGCAAACTTATTGTCGTTGGTGGAAAGTGTTACCAACTACGAAAAAATCGAACGGTATGCTACCTATATTTCTTATGCAAACGTAAAGACTAAAGCCGAAAAGGAATTTGAATACATCGTGGCAAATCAAGGTGTAACGGGTAGTTTGATCAACTTCGTACACAACACAGTGCCGGAGAAAGATATCAAAGCAACGGATGAAGATTTGCAAGATTATTTGAATCGTCACAAAGAGAAATACAAGTTCACCCAAGAAGCACGTAACATTAAATATGTCGTTTGGGATGTAGTTCCAACTTCTGGTGATACAATGGAAGCATACTCTCAAGCCATGCGCACTGCCGATGGAATGCGTAAGCAAACTGAGCCTGATACATTTGGTGCTTTGGGATTCTACAATATTACAGAATTGCCTGAGGATGCACCTGAACCTTTGAAGAGTGTGGTTTGGCCAGCGCCAATCAATGCCGTTGTGGGTCCAATGTATAGCGAGGGTAATTTCTATATTTGGCAGAAGGTAGCGGAAGCGAAAGATACTGTTCCTACCGTTCGCGTATCGCATATCTTGATTCCTTCTTCAGGTTCTTTGCCTGATGGAACCGTGATGGTGGATTCTATCATGGCTGAGGCAAAAGCAAAAGAGGTATATGCTCAGATTATGAGTGGTGTTGATATTGCTGTATTGGCTCCTAAATTGTCAACCGACCAAGGTTCTGCTGAAAAAGGTGGTGATTTGGGTTGGGCTGCTGCATCAAACTATGTACCTGAGTTTGCTGCATTTTGTAAGACTGCAACCAAAGGTGAAATAGGTGTTGTTAAAACCCAATTTGGTTTCCATATCATTAAAATGATGGAAGAGCCTCAAAGCAAAAAAATCAAATACACTCAATCTATCATCGAATTGGGTGCAAGTCCAGGAACGGTAAGTTTGATCGATGAGAAGAGCCGTGCATTCCGTAATAAGGTAACTGCTGAGGAAAGTTCATTCGATAAAGCGATTGAGAAAATGGCATTGGTTCCACGTGTGATGAAAGATGTTAAAACAGACAACTTGGCAATCCCTGGTATTGATGTATCTGCGGATGTAAAAACACTGATGTATTGGTTGTTTGATGACAAACGCGAAAATGGTGAAGTTTCCGATGTTTTCAGTTTTGCTAACCGTCATGTTGTTGTGATGTTGGAGAATGCCAAGCACGTTGGTTATGCAAAGTTGGATGATGTTAGATCTGAAATCGAACCTATGGTTCGTGAAGAGTTGAAAGGCAAAAAGATTGCAGAGAAGTTGATGAGTTTTGTTGATAAAGCAAAAACACCTGCAGAATTGGCCCGTTTGTCTGGTGCTACTTTGATTCCAATTGAGAGTTTGAAAATGAGTCAAAATTTCATTCCACAAATTGCTGCAGAATTGAAAGTTTTGGGTGCCATGTTTGGTGTTGACGTAAAGAAATTCTCTACTCCAGTGATTGGCAAATCAAATACATGTATGATTTGGATTGATAAGCGTGACGATATTAAAGTGCCTAAGTCTGCTGGAGAAGCTCCAGATGCATTTGAAATGTATAATCGTCCTAATTATGTAATGAATACATTGCAAGAAGTATTAACCAAAAAAGCACACGTTCAAGATTACCGCTACAAATACGAGTGGTTCTAATCGAAATAAGAATTTAATTCCGAAGGGGTTTTTCTTTATTGGGAGGCCCCTTTGTTTTTTTGTGAACGACCTTGCCATTCACAGCTTTGATTGCGTATTTTTGCAATTATGTCAGCAATAACCCACGAACAATCCTTAGAACAATTTCATGAACAATTGGCTTATGTCTTAGCAAATTATCATTCGCATGGTAAGAGCATTTCCAGTTATAACAATGTAGTGATTGGTGGATTGGGCGGAAGTGGTATTGGTGGACGTATTGCGCGTTTGGCCTTTTTACAGCAATCGCCAGTTCCAGTTGAAGTTTTCAGTGAATACGGATTGCCAGCCTACGCTGATGAAAAGACTTTAGTAATTCTTTGCAGCTATAGCGGAAATACAGAAGAGACATTGTCCATGTTTGCGCAATCAAAGTCAAAGGGTTGCGATATGATTTGCGTTGCTGCAGCAGGTAAATTAAAGGATTTGGCAGCGGAGCATGGGTTGGCCTATTATTCTGTGGCATTGGGATATCAACCCCGAATGACCCTAGGATTTGGTTTGGGTACTTTAGTGATGATTATGGGTGAATTGATTGGTGGTGATAGCACTGCTTTGTTACAAGAAGTAGAACATATGTTTCAGCATTCTTCGGTCATCATCGAAAAAGCCCAAGTGATGTACGAAGCGTTTAAGCCTACCATCGCTAATAAATTTGTAGTTGTCTGCGATCTGCCTTATGAGGCCGTGGCCATCCGTTTCTGTCAGCAAATCCAAGAAAATGCCAAGGGTGAAGCCTTCGTTTCCGTTTTGCCAGAAGCCAATCACAATATGATTGAGAGCTATTATGGAAAACACGATACCAACTTTTTATTCTTAAACAGTGGTGCAAATCCTCGTGTGAATGCTCGCTTTGAGTTTTTGCATGGCGTGTTGAGCAATTTGGGCAATGTGATTTATCAATATCCTGTTGCCGATGCAAGTATCAAAACGCAATTCGAAGTGATTCATGCTACGGATTGGGTTAGCGTTTGGGCATCGAATGATAAAGGGGCCGACAATATGCAGGTGGGTATCATCATGCAGTTGAAAGGCCATTTGGAAGGTTTGAAATAAATCCAATGAAAGTCACATTTCTAGGCACCGGAACCTCTCAGGGTGTACCCCCGATTGGATGTCGTTGCGAAGTGTGCAGCAGTCAAGATTTTAAAGACAAACGCCTTAGGGTTTCCATTCATGTGGAGTGGGAAGGGGAGAGCATTGTAGTTGACAGTGGTCCGGATTTTCGCTATCAGATGATGCGTGCAGGTATTAAACAAATTGATGCGTTGCTATTTACCCATGAGCATAGAGATCATAC